>JADJOE010000003.1:0-331854 GCA_016713905.1 Candidatus Vicinibacter proximus | reverse complement strand
CCGGACTCTGCAGGATCAGTTTTAAAAATTATATAGACAAAGTTGTCCCTTCCTGCCAATTCAGTACTCGCCCAATCATTTATGAAAGGTTGAAGGCCATTTAGATTTGGTGTAAAAATATTGGATACTTTTCCATTTTCCCAAAGTACATATTGTATTCTTTTGGTCACAAGCTGTCCCCACAGGACCATTGCATGATCCTGATCTAAAAAAATAGTTCTGGGCCTGACATTGGAGCCAGTTTTCGCAGGGTTAATTTTGATCTCCGGCGACCAGATTAATTCCTGTGCATGGATAAGATTAAACAGCAATAGTAGAAATGGAATGAATTTTAATTGGCGCATATTCTGGACATTTAGAATCTAAAGATACTCATAGTCCAAGTCTGAATTCTTCTTCCTGAACGCATTAACATCCAAGGAACCAATTGAATGCTAAAGATGATCTCAGATTACTCCCTCGCCTAATAAAAAAATGATGGAAAAATTAAAAATCCAGATTTAAGGAAAAATAATGGGAATACAATCCCGCACCCGTATTACCTATGTTGGTCAAAGCATAATCCAGCCCTATTTTTCCAAATTTAAGACCCAAGCCTCCGGACGGTTGCACACTGAATTCCTCTTTACCGGGACTTTCATCAGACAAAATAGTTTGAAAATTAGAAGCACCAAATCGGATATAAACTTTTTGTTTAAAGTCGAGCTCAAAGCCAAGTTTTGGGTCTGCTACAAATTTATCACTGCTAATTAGCGCAGCAAGCGTTCCGTTGGTTGAAAATTCAATATCCAATGCAGTTGTAAGTCCTACATTGTTGCTTAAACGCCAATTGTAGGCTAAACCAGTGATCAATTTAGGAAGTGTATATTCAACAGAACTTACAGGCACGTCATTTCCCGTAAGTAATAAAGTTGCTTTTTCATCATCAGAAAAACTGAATTTATATGCGTTGAAAGTCGTCGTAATGTCTCTGCCCATTAGGCTAAAACTTAATCTGTCTCTTCTATAAAGTATTCCTGCATCTATTCCAAATCCCCAGGCAGATGCAAATGTTCCAAATGCTCTGTGAATAACTTTAGCATTCAATCCCAATGCCCACGGACCATCCTTTAATTTTCTGCCGTAGGAGACCAATAAAGCGTAATCGGCTACACTAAATGTACTCAATCGGTCATAATCGATACTGCCATCGGGAGCCCTTAACCGCAGTGTGTTCGGGATATCATCAATCCCCATTCTAATCAGACTCAAAGACCCAAAAGACCTGCCTTCTGAATCTAATTTCTTTCCAAAGGCGACAAAATCATAGTTTCCAATTCCGGCAAACCACTCTGCATGCTGAGCCCCCACCTGAAAATTAACAGGTACATGTACCAACCCTGCAGGATTCCAATATCCGGAATTTATCGAAAAGGAGCTCGAACTCACTGCTCCTCCCATGGCCATTCCTCTTGCCCCTACACCCACATTGAGAAAGTCATTACTGAATTTTGGTGCCTGACCAAAAAGTACAATACTGGACCAAAGGGACAAAATTAAAAGTGGCAGTTTCTTCATATTTATAGACAATGGAAGCACAAATATATAATAAAAATAAATAATATATAATAACTTATATATATCTAACGATATTCAGCCCTTTTATAGTGTTTGATTGAAAATCTTTAAGGATTAGGTCTGACTTACAATATTATCAGAATATTCGGAGAGTTTAAATCCCTTTTAATTTAGATCAATATCCCCTTCCCCGACAGTTTTGTGCATCATAAAAGCCTTCAAGAAATCATCTAATCCGCCATTTAAAACCGCATCCGTATTCCCGGTCTGAAAACCGGTTCTATGGTCTTTGACCCTCCGGTCGTCCAATACGTAGGAACGGATCTGGGACCCCCATTCATTTTTCATTTTAGTGGATTCCAGTTTTTCTTTTTCTTCAAATTGCCGTTGCAATTCCCTTTCGTATAATCTGGATTTAAGCATTTGCAATGCTTTTTCCCTGTTTTGGTGCTGAGACCTTTCTTGTTGGCATTCAACTACAATTCCACTGGGTAAATGCCTTACCCTTACCGCGGATTCCGTTTTATTTACGTGTTGACCTCCTGCGCCGCTTGATCTAAAAGTATCCCATTCCAGATCTGCTACATTAATCTCCACCTCAATGCGATCATCTACTAAAGGATGGACAAAAACGGAAGAAAAAGAGGTCATTCGCTTACCCTGTGCGTTAAACGGACTCACACGCACAAGTCTATGTACACCATTCTCTCCCTTCAACATACCATAAGCGTAGTCACCTTGAATTTCGAGTTCCGCGGTTTTTATACCGGCCACATCCCCATCTTGTTTGTTGACCACTGTAACCTTAAAGCCACTTTTTTCCGCCCACATCTGGTACATTCTGAATAACATTGCAGACCAATCACAAGCTTCAGTTCCTCCTGCTCCAGAGTTTATTTCTACCAGACAGCTCAATTCGTCTTCGGGTTTATTTAATGTGGAGAAAAACTCAATGTCCTCCACAAGCTTGATGCACTCATCATATTTGTGATCCAGTTCTTCTTCTGAAACCTCGCCTGCGTCAAAAAATTCCAACAAAACTTCCAAATCATCCAGGTGTGACTTGGCATTCATGTAAGAAGAAATCCACTTTTTGTGCGATTTGATTTCTTTCATGATCATTTCTGCCTTATGACCATTAGACCAGAAATCCGGGTCCAGGGTTTGTTGTTCTTTATCTTCTAGTTCGAGGAGTTTCTTATCGACGTCAAAGAAACCTCCTTAACTCACCGAGCCGCGCTTTAAGCTCTTTTAATTGATCTAAAGTCATTAAAAGGTGATTTTACAGGTTAACAATAAAAATTGCCCCGGGTTTGTTCCCGAGGCAATTCAATATAATTTAGATAAATATTATTTAACACCATTCAGTTCTACATAAAAAACCAAATCTGATTTTGCAGGAATTGTTGGTGGAGACCCTGCTTCTCCATAAGCCAAAGCGTAAGGAATAAAGAAAGTTGCTTTAGATCCAATAGGAAGTAAGGAAACACCTTCATCCCATCCTTTAATAACCTGTCCCTGACCAATAGGAAAGCTAAACTCCTGACCTCTTGACCATGAATCATCGAATCTTGTACCGTCCATTAAGGATCCATAATAATTTACGGATACCAATTTACCTATTTCCGGTTTTTCTCCGGAACCTGTGGTATGTACGATATATTTTAAGCCGGATGCAGTGGTGATTACCTGATCTTTATTTTTGCCACTTTTAAAATCTTCAATGGTCATTTTGATGCTCTTTTCAATTTCCGGAACCAAAGCTTGTGAAGCAGCAATTTTTTCATTGCGCTCTTTTGCTTCTACTTCCATGTCGGCAGCATACTCGGCTTCAGTTTTGATGTCCACCAATTTAACATCGTATTCCAATTGAGAAATGTCCGGAATGCCAATCTGTTTTTTTACATTTTCATCAATTACATGAGATACGGTTGCACTATCTCCTTTGGACATGTTAATCAATAGTTCCAGTATCGGCTGGCTTTTAGTGAGATCATCGGTTTTTTCAATTTTTGGTAACTTGAATTTGATTACCGGTGCCTGCATAGCAGAATTAAAAACTACTGAGTCTTTAGCTCTAACCATATAGGTAAAATAGACATAATCTCCCTCCTTGGCATTTGGACCAGTTTCATCCTGGATGATGGTATATTTATGCCCATTGATTGTCGATTTTACGGATCCACCTTTTTTGCAGGCAACATTACCCAGCAAAATGGCAAGACATAATAACAGCAAATTTGATTTCATATTTAATTGTTTTGTTTAATTTAATTGATTGGCAAAGACATATCCGGGAAAAATGTCTTTAATTTTTTTGATGGTTTCTTCAAGACTTAGTCTGGAAGCTCCACCGGAAGCATTGCGGTGTCCTCCCCCGTTAAAATGCTCTCTGCAAATAGCTTGGACGGAAAAATCTCCCTTAGATCTCATGCTTAGCTTTACAATGGAAGGTTGATTCATGATGAGGATACCAACCTTGATACTTTTGAGCATCATTAAGTAATTGATAATACCTTCTGTATCTCCCCGCTGGATATCAAAATTCCTGTAATCCTCCCTGTTTAAATAAATGATACCCAAATTCCATTCAGGAATAAGTTCCATTCTGTTGTGCAAACAATGGCCTAATAATTTCAGATACTTATCGGGTTGGCTGTTGTTTACCAATTCCTGAATATGGGTATCGTCAAGTCCACCTTCTTTAAGTTCTGCCATTAATCTGAACACTTCGGCTGAGGTAGAATGGTGGAATGAACCTGTGTCCGTCATTATTCCAGTATACAAGCAATCGGCAATCAATCTTGAGATTGGTTTCGATGGTTCAAGCTGTTTGATGATGTGGTAGACAATTTCGGACGTTGAACTGTAGCTGGTATTGGAAAACACCAGGTCTGCAAAGGGTTCCGGATCCAGGTGGTGATCAATCAACACTTTAGGAACCGTGGACGCATGTACCTTCAACCCCATTTTATCAATTCGATCCAGTGAATTAAAGTCCAGACAAAATATTATTTGAGCCTTCTGGATCGCATTTTCAGCAACAGAAGGAGTCAAATCATAAATGATAATTTCTTCAGATTGGGGCATCCACTCGAAAGCCAAAGGATACTCACTTGGAAAAAGAACACTGGTCTTATGCCCTTTTCCCTGAAGATAAAGACTTAAGGCCAGGCAAGATCCAATTGCATCTCCATCCGGATTCCTGTGAGAAAGCAACACAATTTCCTTTGGAAATGCCAATAATTCTGATAATTTGCTAAGATCCTCCATATAATCAGGACAAAAGTGAGTAGAATTTATGAAAATATTATTGAACAGAATGTTAAGATGTCGATAAAAAATTTGGGAGATATTAGCTTTGCGCCTCTTAAACAATAGAAAATGGCAAGTAACAGAACCTTTACAATGATCAAACCGGATGCTGTAGAATCTGGTTATATTGGTGGAATACTGGATAAAATCTGCAGCGCAGGTTTTAAAATAGTAGCCATGAAATACACCAGGCTATCCAGGGATAAAGCAGCTGAATTTTATGCGGTACATAGTGAACGACCATTTTATGGCGAACTGGTAGATTTTATGTCCAGAGGTCCTATTGTTGCAGCTATTCTGGAAAAAGAAAATGCGGTTGAAGATTTTAGAAAGCTAATTGGCGCTACAAACCCTGCCAACGCCGAACCGGGTACTATTCGAGCTCAGTTTGCTAAAAGTGTTGGAGAAAATGCTGTTCACGGTTCAGATTCCGATGAAAATGCGGCCATAGAAGGTGCATTTCACTTTGCCGGAGTAGAGATTTTTTAAACACTTAGCGTTAAAAAATTCTTCAGATTTTCTTTACGAAGGAGAATCTATCGGATAGGATTCATTGGGTAAAAACCGCTGTAAACCCATTCTGCAGGCCCACTGAGTATTACGTTGGTCGCGATCTTGCCTTGGAGGTGCAATGAAACAGTTAATGTCCCTCCCTCAGATTCGATGGTTTGGACTATGTCACCCTGCACCCCATTTTTCACAGCATAGAAATAAGCGGATGCAGTTATCCCTGTTCCACAGGACAGAGTCTTGTCTTCAACACCCCGTTCGTAGGTGGCTATTTGGATGAATCCATTGTTATTACTGACAAAATTAATATTGGCGCCCTCCGTTGAAAAATCATATCTAAGCTTTTTTCCTTGCGTAAAAACATCCACCATGGATGGATTCGGAACTTCGCGGATCAAGTGTGGAGAACCACTTTGGATCAAAGGTCCAAAAGGGGTTTGTTCATAATTTTGGATATCCTGCATTTTCACGGAAACGAAATTATCTTTAATCCAAGCAGAATGAGGACCATCTGCTGCTATAAAATTTAAAGTTTTTAAATTAAGTTTTTGCGCTACATAGGAAGAAGCACAACGACTACCATTGCCACAGAAGGTAGAAAATCTACCATCAGAATTGAGATACTTCATACGGAAGTCATACCCATCTTCTTTACATACGGCAATCAATCCATCCGCACCAATTCCAAATCTTCGATCGCACATCCGTTCGATGAATTCATGTTGATGGAGATCAAGAAATTCAAATTCGAAAAAATCCAAAATAATAAAATCGTTACCTGTACCCTGGAATTTTTCAAATGGTAAATTTTCAATTTTCATGAATAAAAAAATGACATTAATAATTAACTGAAAATGTAGAATAAAATCAAATTTCTGATTTCAATTTATAATTTTTCAAAAGATTCAAAATGCTGAGGTGCATTGGTCTTAACTGCAAGGCATCCTGTAGGCCGAACCATCCAATTCCTTCAATGTCTTCTTCAATCTGTGGAATTGGTGGTGCTACTCCCTGATAGCTCATTAAGTACCATTTTGTTTTTTTCAGGCATCTTGTGTAAGATTTATCTCTAAAAAAATGGAGCGTCATTTCGAATTTACCATCCAAACTAAGATTTTGCAAACCTGTTTCCTCCTGACACTCTCTTAATGCTGCATCTTTAAATTTTTCCTGAGGATCCAATTTACCTTTTGGTAAATCCCAAAAACCTTTTCTGAATATCATTAAAATCTTATTGTCCAAATTCTTGATGATACCCCCTCCGGCAGGAATGATCAACAACAAGCTGCAGATATCTTCGTACAACTGCTTCAAATCCTTGGAAAACAGGACAACATTACTAAAACGGTTTGATTTTTCCAGAATGTCCATAAACTGGAACAGATTCTTTTTAATCCCCATATAAGGCATCACCAGGGTAGAGGAATCGGTCTGGTAATTTGACAATTCCGCCTCGGAAAGAAGCACCAATAATCGGTCATTTATATAAATTTCGTACATTTGGCGCGTTTTCGACATAGGTTAAATCATGAATTTGGCAAACAACATAGCAGACAGATTGATGCAAATTAACGCAATTAAGTTAAATGCTCAAAATCCCTTTACATGGGCTTCCGGTCTGAGATCACCTATTTATTGTGATAACAGGCTGATCCTATCATTTCCGGAGGTCAGAAAAATTGTTGTTGCTGCATTAGCCAGAGAAGCTTTGAGCTTTGAGAGCATGAATGCCATTGCCGGGGTAGCCACCGCCGGTATAGCCTGGGGGGGCTTGGTGGCAGACCGCCTCGAACTTCCATTCTGCTATGTACGGAACAAACCAAAAGAACATGGCATGAAAAACCTCATTGAGGGACAATTGCCTGAAAATTCAAAAGTTCTGGTAATAGAGGATCTCATCTCTACCGGAGGCAGTTCTATGGAAGCGGTACATGCGCTCCAACAGTCTGGTTATGAAGTGGTGGGTGTTCTTTCTATCTTTCAGTATGGCTTTGAGTCTGCATTTGAAAAATTTAATGCCCAAAACATAAAATTCAAGTCATTAACAGACTTTCAGACACTTTTGGTACGTGCTTTGCAAGCAAAATATATCTCTTCCCCAGATTACGAAAATTTGAAATCCTGGAACCTTAATCCGAAGTTATGGTCAGATGCCTTTGTCAACCATAATTAAGCCCAATTATATGTCATTAATTACAAAAAAATCAGAAGAATTCTTATTTGAATATTTGAACAATGCCTCTCCCACCGGTCACGAAGCGGAGGGACAGAAAATATGGCTTAAGTATATTAAACCATTTATTGATGAATGGCATCTGGACTATTATGGTACGTTATACGGTATCATTAATCCGGGGATGGATTTCAGAGTAATCATTGAAGGCCATTCTGATGAGATCTCCTGGATGGTAAATTACATTACCGATGATGGATTTATTTATGTCATTAGAAACGGGGGTGCTGATCAATCTATAGCACCTTCAAAAAGAGTAAACATACATACACCTAAAGGCATTGTAAAAGGAATTTTTGGTTGGCCTGCAATTCACATGAGAAAGGGCAATGATACTAATTTGACAGCAACCATTGAAAACATTTTTATTGACATTGGGGCGAAGGACAAGGAGGAAGTAGAAAAAATGGGTATTCATGTAGGGTGCGTGATTACCTATGAAGATGAGCTTATAAAACTGAATAACAAATATTATGTCGGGCGGGCGTTAGACAATAGAATGGGTGGATTTTGCATTGCAGAGGTTGCCAGGCTGATCAAACAGAATAAGAAGAAACTGCCATTTTCTCTTTATGTAGTAAATTCTGTACAAGAAGAAATTGGTCTAAGAGGAGCAGAAATGATTACGCAGACCATTAAACCAAATGTGGCCATTGTAACGGATGTGACACACGACACCCATACCCCTATGGTAAAAACAAAAGAGCAAGGCAGTATCAAATGCGGTTCAGGACCTGTAATTTGTTATGCGCCGGCTGTGCATAACAAGTTGCAAAAAATAATTGTAGACACCGCAGAAAAGAAAAAAATACCGATCCAAAAGTCAGCGGCTTCAAGAAGTACAGGAACAGATACAGATGCCTTTGCTTACAGTAATGGTGGAGTTCCTTCAGGTTTGATTTCTTTGCCTTTAAGATACATGCATACCACGGTTGAGTCAGCAAATATTGAAGATGTTGAAAATGTGATTAAGCTGATTTATGAAGTATTGCTTAACATTAATCCTAAAGAAAGCTTAAAGTACTTTTAAAAAATAAATGAGACCTCTGATAGTCCCATTCTATTATGCAGTAATAGCATGCTGTGTAGCTCAGGGCTTTTATTTTTTTGCCTATGGGACCTACCTGAGTAAGTCAGAACAAATTTTTATGCTTAGTGCTACGTTGGGGTATTTTATGTATCAAAAAGTGATTTCCCCAAATCTCGAACACGGTAAATTTTTAGTACATAAATACTTTAGTTATTTTGTACTCGGACTTTCCTTAATTTCAGCGCTAGTTTCAATTTTTCTGATTCGCAATTATCAGTGGCACTGTGTATTTATGTTTGGATTCTTAGCTGTATTTTATCATCTTCACATAAACCTCTTTAAACTCAGAGATTTTGCTTTTATCAAAAATTTGTGCATAACCTGTGGATGGGTATCTGCAGCAATATTTTATGTCGCAGAAGTGGATCTGTATACTGCAAAAAATTATTTGCTGGTCAGTGAATTCAGTTTATTTATTTTTACCTTAACCCTATACTTTGATGCATTGGATAAAGGGAATGATCAGGCGCATCAACATGAAACATTGTCTGTGATTTTTGGGGACTGGTTTAACCTTGGTTTCATGGCTGTTACCCTCTCCTTAGGTGCGTGGATTGTCATTGAAATGTATGGTGATCGCATGTTCAACAGCCAGACATTTAAGATTTTTATCGGCTCCTATTTACTTTTAGGTATCATAATTGCCAGGAGTTACTTTCTAAAGAAATGGCATGACGATATTAAATGGCTGGCAGACGGATTAATTCTTGCTCAAGGTCTGGCACTTTATCTGATCGAAAATTAATTCTTTTATTGTCAAAAAAAAGATTAATCCATCTTTAAAAATCTCCTCACAACTTTTTTCCGGAGCTTTTCATCTTGTAGGCTTACTAAGTAAAGACCATTTTCCAAGCTTGAAATGTCCAGGTTTTCTGATTCGCTAAATAAACTTTGTACGAACACCACTCTTCCAAACAAATCATAAATATAAATTTTGGAATCTTGCCAGTTTTCAAAGTCATGCGTCACATTTAAAAATCTTGTTGCGGGATTTGGGGAAAGAATAAACTCTGCTTCAGTATTTTCATTTATTCCGGTTTTCAAACAAATGGTTTCCCTTGCAAAACTGATGTCTGTTAAATCAAAATCAAAAGGCTCTTTCCCCAGCATCAAACTATCTGCATGCAAAACGCCAATGTCATTTACTGTCACTTCATCTTTGGTTACGGAAAATGTAAATGGTTCAGCACAAGAACCATTTAAATCGTTCTTTCTTTCTACAATATTCACAAAAGATTCGGATGACTTATTTGGCCTTGAAGCCATCAAATATTGTTGCCAGGCATTGTGATAAACAATGGAAGAACTGGTTGCTATACTTACAGATTCAAATCCTGTTTTGTAATAATCTATAATTTCCGGAATAGCATTTAAATTATTTATGCCCACCATGCCATATCCTGTCCCACCATTAGTAACAGGTTCCTGTCCCGATAAAAGAAATTTGCCACCACCAATCTTAAAGTCCTCCATGTGTATTTTGGGGCTATAGTCTCTCCAGGTCCGCAGATTTAAATCACTATCCAACATGGTAATCAATATCATACCTTGGTCTGATCGTTCAAGTACTGCCTGACATCCAATATGAATATTCCCGGTATTTATGTCCAGAAATGGAAAATCCGGTCTTTGAACTCTACCATTTACATCTTTAAAAACTAGATCTCGTGTTAACTGTAACTGCCCTGACAAAGATAATTTGCACATTACAATCTTACCAACAGAACTATTTATGGGTGTACTTAATCCGACTGCTAGTATATTATTATCCGGCGTGATTGCAATCGAGGTGCCAAAATCAACATCCCCTTTATTGTCGTTGTTTATGGTTAAACTAAAAGACAATTCTCCATTCTCTGACAATTTCCAGATGGACATTCTATCTCTGGAGGTGGGGCCTACAAGTGTACTTTTATTGGCCAGAACATATAGAAATCCTCTAGAGTAATACATGTCTGCTGCGCTATAGGTATCTATCGGATGACCTGAGCCAAATAGCTGGGACCAAATCACCAATTTAGTTTCCATATTAATTCTTGCAATGAATACACCAGTATTTTGGTTGACTTTTGAAAAGTAATTTGCCAGTACAATGAGATCCGCTCCTACCTGGATCTGATCCTTTAACTGTATATTACCATCCTTTACTGTAAGTAAAATGGATTGGGTACATTCGGTTCTTTCATTAAATTTTAACAAAATTCCTCCTGCCTCATTCTGGTCATTAATGTGAAAATTTAAAGCCAGAATTGCCGGCGGCAATGTGCTTGAAATAGCAGGACTGGGGGAACTAAATTCAACCACTTCATCTATTAATACATTCTTCTGAAGTGGGGAAAAACGATACACGGATTGCCCTGATGCTAATTTTGTAAAAAGCAATAAAAATGAAATTGAAAAAAGATGCAGAAGTATTCCTTTCATATAGACTATTTAATTATTAGAGACTTGAATTTTTGCACATTATGACCAGTTAATTTTACCATATAAAGTCCTGGTGTAAGTGAAATATTTACCTGAATCAACTTTTGATTTTTAAATTCATCCATCCATTTCAATTTACCCTGGATATCATAAATGCTGATGGTTCCATCCATGAATTGTTCCAATTCACAAATAATAAAATCATTTGCAGGATTCGGGTAAATAAAGAATTCTGTCTTATCCAGATCCTTGTTAGAAACCTGGTTTCCATTGGTAAGATATGTTGTTTTAAAAATGGCAAACCCTCCTCGTTGATTTCCAACAGCCATTTCCAGAACGCCGTCGTTGTCAATATCTGCTAAGGAAAGATGTGTTTTTTCCCCTTCTCTTAGGTTGCCATAATCGGTGAATTCGATTTTAAAATCATTATAAATATTGGTTTCCATATCTCCGCAGACTAATGTCCTTCCAAGAAATCCCCCAGCAAATAATTTGTACTTGCCTTCAAAATCAAAGACAACCGGGGAAGAATTTACCTTTGAGCCTATACCATCCATAATCACGCCACCCAGACATTGTGTGTTGGGTAATAAATTTGGATCAGGATTAAAAAAGGGGCTTGTTTTTGAACCTTGATTTTGAAAATAATAAAAGCTTCCGCAAGGTTCAAAATTTGAATTATTGTTACTGGTTAAAGAACCAACCACTATATCCAATAACCCATCCCTATTCAAATCGACGAAACATGGCGCGCTAAAACCTTTTACCTCTAAATTTTGAAATGCATAAACAGGATTTTTAAAATTGAATTTATTTCCGGGACCTGCAATATTTTCACAATAAAAAAAAGAGCCATTATATTCTCCAACCAACATATCCAGATCACCGTCTCCATCAAGATCACCGAATGTTGGTGCGAAATTATAACTAGGATTTTGCCCTGTACTAAATCTCTTAAAATTCAGATAATTGCTGTCTACCAAATGAAATTCGGGAATGTTTTTTGTCCCCTTATTTTCAAATAAAACCATGCTAGCTTCAAGAGTGTTACCCTGAAGAAAAATACCCTCCGTTCCTACCAATAAATCCAATAAACCATCCTGATTGTAATCGACAAAACATGGAAAAGCGGATGCTCCAAAATCTAGCATTTCATCCACCAAATATTTTTTACTTTCCAGATTAAATTTAATTTTTCCATTATCTATGAACTTTCTATAATAATGAATATTGTTGGTGTTGAGTGCCAAAAATCGTTGGTTTGGTGCAACGACAACATCCTTATTTCCATCCAAATTAACATCTACTTCAAACGCTCCATTAAAGATCACCATGTCAACCGGAATATTTTCCGATGGCCAGGTTTTATCCTGAAGATTCATCCAGGCATTGGTCTTGGTCCCACCATTATACAACGCGATCAGATGTGGATTAGATAAATCGCCAACCAAAAGATCCTGCAGCTGATCTCCATTCAGATCCAGAGTCAATAATGTGGAACCAGAATGACGTTTGGCATTAGAATTTTTAATCAATCCAGATGCACAAGTATCCGGACTGCCACTTAGAAAAATATCACTGGTAAAACCACCTTCAGAAAAATTTCCATAACAATTATCCTCCAAAACATATTTTAACGAATCGAGGGACCAGCCTCTTTCTATTGCAATATTTTTATAAAACTCTACACGGGTTCCTCCCGGAGAGAAAACCAAAATATCTAAATCTCCATCGGAATCTATATCTTCGATGGTTGGCAAATCGGTATAATCTACAGGAATCTGCGTAAATTTATTTCCACCGGTTGGCCACATCAGAATATTGATAAAATTATAGGTGTTCACTATATTGAATTTAAGTTCGTTCCCAATCCGGAATCCCTTATAAACTTCAATACCTGCTGGCCCTTGTGTATTGAATGAACTTGAAAAAATATCGATAATGCCATCTTTATTAAAATCCTTCATGATAACCCAATCCCTTACTCTTGGAAAATTTTTTACGATGGATGGTGTAAAATCATAACGGCCTATTTTAGTATTATACAGAAAAGGCATAAATACGTCTCCGTTCCGATCAAACAAGATTAAATCCGGAGTGCCATCAAAATTTAAATCACCCTGACTAAATTGAACATTATTAACGCCACCTGTAGTGGCATATTGAATATTTTTTCCACCGTACAAAAAGGGAATGTCCAGCCGCTCTAAACTCTGTGCTTCCGCTATCGAACAAATCCAAATGAATCCAAATATCACCAATCCTCTTTCCAGCATTTAAGTTATTTTAAATGTAAATATAAGCTAATTAAAATTTGCTTTTAGGGTTTAACATTTTGTCAAAGTGTTTAGCTCATTGAATGGATCAGGATTTTTAAAATTGAAAAGGGCATTTTAAAAAAAGTCAGATTTTTATATGGTGCTTTTGTTTTCATTTGAAGCAAAAGTCTTCAAATAAAAAAATATCCATAGTCAAATGCCTCCAATGAATCAAATTCTTATGGCAATTATTATTAGAAGTATGGCAGATCAATGAGGGAACATTGCTATAAAGTAAAATCTTATACCTACCGGAATAGGCAAACCTTCTATATATAAGCAGAATTAGCTATATTTGCGGCTTGAAAATCACTTTAAATGCAACAACCTGATCTTGAAATCGCAAAAAAGCTAGGACTCATTGAATCTGAATATCATCAGATTGTTGAAATTCTCGGAAGGCAGCCCAATTTTACTGAACTCAGTATTTTTTCAGTGATGTGGTCTGAGCATTGTTCTTATAAAAATTCAATAAAGTACTTAAAAAAACTTCCCCGTAAAGGTAGTCGCCTACTGGTGGAAGCCGGAGAGGAGAATGCCGGACTGGTGGACATTGGCGATGGGTTGGCATGTGCATTTAAAATTGAGTCCCACAACCATCCTTCAGCCATTGAACCCTATCAGGGAGCAGCAACCGGAGTAGGTGGAATACATAGGGATATCTTTACCATGGGGGCAAGACCCATTGCGGCTTTGAATTCTTTAAGGTTTGGAAATCCAGACCTTGCGCACACAAAAAAATTGATCAGAGGGGTCGTAAAGGGAATTGGCAATTATGGAAATTCCTTTGGTGTACCTACGGTAGGTGGTGAGGTTTATTTTAACGAATGTTATAATCAAAACATTTTAGTTAATGCCATGTCCGTAGGGATTGTTGAAGTAGGTAAAACCGTTTCTGCAAGTGCCGATGGTCCGGGCAATCCGGTCTTTATTGTCGGTTCTTCCACTGGGAAGGATGGCATCCATGGCGCTACATTTGCATCCGCAGATCTATCAGAGAATTCATCGGAAGACCTTCCTGCAGTGCAGGTAGGCGATCCGTTCCAAGAAAAATTATTGCTCGAAGCTAGTCTGGAAGCTATTGCTACAGGTCAAATAGTAGGCATGCAGGATATGGGAGCTGCCGGAATTACTTGTTCTACCTCAGAAATGTCGGCAAAGTCTAAAACCGGTATGGTGATATGGCTGGACAAGGTTCCTACCCGACAGGCAAAAATGCAAGCATTTGAGATTTTGCTTTCTGAATCTCAGGAACGAATGCTCATTGTGTGTAAGAAGGGTGGAGAAAATGAATTGTTCAAGGTTTTCGATAAATGGGATCTTGAATGTGTTCAGATTGGAGAGGTTACCAATACCGGGCGATTAGAATATTTTATGCATGGTGAAAAGGTGGCCGATGTTCCTGCCCATGCATTGGTACTTGGAGGGGGCGCACCGGTTTATGACAGAGAAATGATACGTCCGGCATATATGGATAAAGTCGACGAATTTTCTCCTTCCATGATTCTTGAACCGGACGATTTGGTTTCGATATCCAAAAGATTGATTTCTACACCAAACATCGCATCCAAGTCCTGGATATTTGAACAATATGACCGCATGGTAAGAACCGGAACCATGACCTCGGTGGTTAGCTCTGATGCTGCAATTGTTCGCGTCAAAGGAACCAAGAAAGCTCTTGCCCTCAGTGTGGACTGTAATTCTGCTTATGTTCATGTGGATCCTTATGAAGGGGCTATGATTGCGGTTGCAGAATGTGCCAGAAACATTAGCTGTTCGGGTGGCTTGCCAGTGGCCATAACCAATTGTTTGAATTTTGGGAATCCATATAATCCGGAAGTTTATTATCAGTTCGTGCATGCCTTAAGAGGTATGGGAGATGCCTGTTTAAAATTCGATACACCCGTAACCGGGGGAAATGTTAGTTTTTACAATCAAAGCACCATAAACCATAAGATTGAACCCGTATATCCCACGCCAACCATTGGCATGCTGGGCATTCTGGATGATGCTTCAAAAATGATGACCATCCATTTTAAATCGGAGGGAGACCTAATTTTTCTTATTGGCAGACAAAATAATCATATTGGCTATAGTGAATACGTGGTACACATACATGGATTCGACCTTTCTCCAGCGCCTTATTTTAACTTGACCGAAGAGTATAATATGCAAAAAGCGGTCAGAGAATCGATTCACGATGGTTTAATCGAATCTGCCCACGACGTTTCGGAAGGTGGGGTGTTTATAACCCTTGCAGAGTCTGCAATGGCAGGACAAATTGGCTTTGACATAAAAGTGCCTGAGCAATACCGCAAGGATATTTTTCTCTTTGGGGAGAGTCAGGGAAGGGTTATTGTCAGTTGTAAGCCATTAAACAAAAACAAAGTTCTTGCGTTTTTTGCAGAGCATGGGGTTGATGTACATGAGTTGGGTATAGTTAATGCCTCTAAACTGGTAATTGACAGCCAGGTATTTGGTGAACTAAAAGAATATGCTGATTTGTATCAAAAAGCACTTGGTCTAAAAATGGAAAATTAATTAAAATCGACATAAATGAAATTGCTAGTAAAGTTTTTTGGGATTTTTATAAGCATCGTTTTCTTAACATCATGTTCCAATGATGTAAAAATAAATGGTGATTTTTCAGATGGAGGAGACATGAATGTAAGTCTGGAGAGAATTGGTTTGGATAACACTTCTGTCCCAGTTGACAATCAAAAGATGGCAGGCGGAAAATTCGGATTTGCCTTAAAGGAAGTTCCTAAACCAGGTCTTTACCGGATCAAAATGGGCCAAAGCCAGTTGATTTTTGTACTGGATGGGACTGAAAAGAAAGTTGAATTTTCCGGTACACTTGCAGATGTGAATCAAGGTAAATACGAACTTAAAGGGGCCCCTGCCGCGGAAGGAGTGGTTAACTCCTTAAAAGATTTAATGACAGGACAGGTAACTATTGAGATGGCACAGAAAAAAATTGATGAAGCCACTCACCCTTTATCAAAAGGTCTGCTTGCGGTCCAACTATTAGGCTTTAGGCCTGAATTTATTGGACAACACAAGACGGTAATTGCGCTCTTAAAAGAAAAGTATCCGGAATCAGAATTTACAAAGTCGTACGAAAGTTTTGTTGTTCAAACTGAACAAGCCGCAGCTCAGGAAAAAGCACAGGAAAGTATTCAGGTGGGTATGCAAGCCCCGGACATCAACCTTCCTTCTCCTGCCGGAAAAACCTTCAAATTATCCGACTTGAAAGGTAAAGTTGTATTGATTGACTTTTGGGCAAGCTGGTGCGGTCCATGCAGAAGGGCAAACCCGCATGTTGTGGATGTTTACAACAGGTATAAGGCAAAAGGATTTACGGTGTACAGTGTTTCATTGGATGGTGTAGACAGCAGAACTAAATCCCAACTAGGCGATGAAGGTCAAATTCAGGAATTCACCAAACGTGCTAAAGACGCATGGGTAGGTGCAATTGAAAAAGATGGATTGAGTTGGGATACGCATGTTAGCGATCTAAAAAAATGGGAATGTGCACCAGCAGCCTCATATGGCGTTCGGGCAATTCCAAAAACATTCCTCGTGGATCGTGAGGGAAAGATTGCAGCCATTGACCCAAGAGATAATTTGGAAGAAGAAATTAAAAAATTACTTTAGTAATATCTTTTAGAAAAAAAAGCCCCGGTAAACCGGGGCTTTTTTTTTACCTTATTTTATTCATGTAGTTGTCAAGAGATTTTTTTGCGTTACGCTGAACTTTACTTTTAAAAAAAGGCATCCAGCCAAGCAAAATCCCTTTCCACCCAAAAGCCTGCCTTGCCCATCTATAAAAATTAAAATAATCCCTGTGGTGCACAATTTTACCGTCCTTAAATTCAAATCGTGCATGAATCTCGTTGATCACTTTTCTCCCTGTAGGGGTGAAGATGTAGTGAGCCTTCCAAACTGCACTGCCGATTTGATTTGAACATTCCACTTCCCCAAATTCAATAAATATATCTTTGCTTCTACTCAATAGCATGGTCCACATAGATAAAGTCTGTGTATAATTTAGCGCATCAAAGACTTCATCAGAGAAATGCAATTGCTCAGAATAGAAAATTTTCAATCTTTCAAAGTCCTTTGATTTTAAAGCAGAATAAAGTGAATTAATTACAGAACAATTGGTCTCCATGTTTTAAATTTTTCCGTGTCAAATCCTTAATAGAATGCATAAAATATATATTCCATTTTAAAGGTAATAAATATATTTATTCGGCTTCCTTAATATCTTTATGATAAATTTTGGGAAATGGGTAAGGCAATTAAATTTCAAATACAAAGCAGCCATCCATGGCATGGAGTAGATCCAGATTGGGAAAATAATCTTATCAATGCAATTATTGAAATACCAAAAGGAGAAAGATCAAAATTTGAAATTGATAAACAATCCGGGTTGATTAAATTAGACAGGGTTCTAGCCGCCTCCGTAGAATATCCCATGAACTATGGAATTATTCCAAAATCACTCGGTGAAGATGGCGATCCACTGGACATTCTTGTTTTGTCTCATTCCCCACTCCCCTCTTTATGTATGGTGCTGTGCAGATTACTCGGCGCATTTAAAATGAATGATCAAGGCGTAACGGATGATAAAATAATTGCAATAGCGGATAAAGATGCAACCCTAAGTCACCTCAAATCAATGGTTGATTTGCCGGAACATTTAAAAAATGAATTGAAACATTTTTTTGAACAATACACCGTATTAGAAAATAAAAAAGTTGATTTTTTTGGATTTGAAAATCTTGAAATGGCTGTCCATTTAATTGAGCAATGCCTGATGAGATATGAGCAAAAATATCTGATAAGTTAAATTGAATTTCCACAAACAATCGATATTCTCAAATCCTGCGATTTGAGCTATATTTGAAGGAAATTAGTAAGGATGGTAAGATATTTTTATGTAATACTTATAATATTTTTTAATAATATATTATTTGCTCAGGTACAGTCGCTTCAAAAATATATTGAAGAAGGAAAGAATTTTAATGACATCTACCGCAAGGCAGATAAGATGATCAGGCGCCATAAATTAGAAGAAAAGGAGTTCAGAGATCTATACAGAAAAGGAAAATCTAAAAAAGATTTCCTGGATAATGAACGTCTAAGATTGGAGCGTTGGGCCTGGTATTGGCGTGACCGGTTAAATGAAGATGGCAGTTTTCCGGACATCAGTCGTCAACATGAAATGTATAAAACGGTGAGGAAGGAATCCAAGCAACAAACTTCACGCGAAGAAAAAAACTGGAAGCATGAAGGGCCTGTAAGAAACACCGGTGGATATTGGGGAATGGGTCGAACCACACATATCGATTTTCATCCAACCCAGCCTGGTACATTTTATGTATCTGCACCTAATGGTGGGCTTTGGAAAACTACCAACGGAGGATTAAATTACGTTTCCTTAGGGGAAGATTTGCCACAACAACCAGTGGGTGTAGTCATTGTGGACCAGAAAAATCCAAATAATATATTTATCAGCCTGGGCGAAAAGGAAGGATGGTGGCAATATGGCCTAGGTGTATATAAATCTACCGATGGTGGGGTCACCTGGAAAGCAACAGGTCTAAGTTGGAAACTAACAGACAACAAAGTATTATTTGGATTGGAAATGAACCCTAAAAATTCAAATATCCTGATTGCTGCGACAAATAATGGGCTTTATAAAACATTTAACGGTGGTACAAATTGGATAAAACTTCGAAATGAAAATTTTTCTGATGTAAAATATCATCCTACTGATACCTCCATTGTCTACGCGGCAATTAATGATTATTGGGGTAGCTGTGAAATTTTAAAATCCACAGATGGAGGTCAGAATTGGAATCAAGTTTCTTCTTTTGCTACACAAAAATCATTTCTCAAACTTGCAGTCACTCTTGCCGCACCATCCTATCTTGGCGTTAATGCCAGCATAGATGGGGCGAAAAAGTTTTTTCTATCCAAGGATGCTGGAACCAGTTTTAAATTTATTTCGGATATGCCGGAAAATCTGGTGATGTGTTTCAGTCAACAAAATGCAGACGTCATGTATTGTGGCTATGTAGTCTTGTACAAATCAAATGATGGCGGAGTAAGCTGGAATAAGTTCACTCATTGGCATGGAGGAACAGAGTATCCTGAAATTCATGCAGACCATCATTATGTTGCCACACATCCCAAACAAAAACAAGATCTATATTTTTGCAATGATGGCGGTGTTCACAAATACGATGAGAACACAGACAAGTGGACTGAATTGGTCAATGGCCTTGCCATCACTCAATTTTATAAAATGGCAGTATCTAACTCTACGCCGGCCGTACTTATTGGTGGAAGTCAGGATAATGGTGGTTATATCAGGCGATCTAATGGAAATTGGGGAAACACAAATGGTGGTGATGCCATGTGGCAACTAATTGACCCAACAAATGCAAACATAGGTTATACGGAGTACTGGGGTGGCACAGCGGTTTACCGAACCACAAATGGTTTTTATGATCTAACAGAAATTTCTGTAAATGTTCCGGGTGATCCTCAAGGGCAATGGGTTACACCCTTTGCTTTAAATCCAAAAAACCCTAAAACATTTGTGATTGGGTATCACGAAGTATTTGTTAGTCATAACCGGGGAAATAATTTTGTTGCGCTCAGTAAAAATTTAACAGGAGGCGAAGACAAAGATCTGCGGAATGTTGTCGTAAGTCCTGTGGATACCAACACCATTCTGGCATCCTACAGCAACATAGTTTATCATACCAGAGATTATGGAAAAAACTGGGACAAAACTACTGTCCCGCTTTCTCTGGATGTTACAGGAATAGAGTTTCATCCAAAAGATACCAACCGAATTTGGATCACCAGAGGTGGACTGGGGACCATTAAAGTGATGGAATCCAAAGACCGCGGGAAAACATGGGGGAATGTCACCAAAAATTTTGTAAACACACCAGCGCTTTGTGCCACTTTTGATGAAACTTCCAATTTGTTATTTGTGGGTACGGACATTGGCGTGTTTTATACGGATGTCAACAATTTCAATTGGAAATATTATGGCGTTGGATTGCCAAACACATCAGTGACAGATATTGATATCCACAGACCTACAAGAAAAATGTATATCTCCACTTATGGCAGAGGTTTTTATTCTATTGAACTTCCAGAATGTTACCCATCGGAAATTGGCGTGCAGGCAAGCGCCTCAGGAGCTCCATTTGGGGATGTGGATACCATAAAAGTATGTCTTGGACAAAACTTGAAACTAAAATGCAATCAGGATCAACTCACCGGCACCTTTCAATGGATTGGACCATTTGGATTGGATACGGTTATTTCAATGAACAATATCTTTGATCTGGGAACCATCAATACCTTTTCCAAAGCCGGAATCTATGTGTTGGATTATCTTTCCCCTTCAGGATGCAACAGATCCGACACTTTGGTTGTACAAGTTTATTCAAATCCTGTGACAAAAATTAAATCGGATTTCCCATCATTGGATTGCAGACATGAGGAAATATTATTGAGTCATCAGAATCCTAACAAGAACTTCAAACAAACCTGGACCTTAAATCAGATTATTTTATCTGACAGTATAGTTGCAGCGATCCGACAGGAAGGTCTTTACAAACTTACCATTCTCAATACACTCACAGGTTGTGCCGGCTCAGATTCAATATTCATAAAGAAATTTATATCCCCTGATTTAAGTTATACGAAAGAAGACATTAAATGCAACGGAGACTCTACAGGTAAGATAGAATTGAAATTAATTGGTGGCACTCACCCGGTTGTATTTTTCTATTCTGATCCTCGCATTGCCACACATTCCAGTCAATTGGCCAGTGGTGTTTATAAAGTTACTGCAATGGATTCCATTAATTGTAAGTCTGAAGTTGAAATTCAAATTTCAGAACCTGAAAAAATCTCCATTACCCCACAGGTCACCCATACAGCAGGCAATACAGGAAAGATAACTTTAAATGTCACAGGAGGCACTCCACCTTATTCGTATAAATGGTTCAAGGAAAATTTTGAAATTGGCGTTACCAAAGACCTTGAAGATCTAAGTCCGGGGATTTATGAAGTGTTGGTTATCGATTCAGTTGGTTGTATATATAAATCTGATTTAATCGTAGTCAACAACACTACGAGTACAGATCAACTAAGTTTAGAAAAAACCTACCTGTACCCTACTGTTGTTACCGAAAATCTGACTATTCATTTTGATAAAATTCCAAAGGAAACTTTCACCATAGACGTTATTGGCTTAAGCGGCCAGTCAGTGTCCCGCAAGGAAGTCCTTTGGAATAATAAAGAATATAGCATCAGCCTTAAGGGATATCCAACAGGATTGTACAAGTTAATGATCAGGACTAAAAATGAATTTAAGGAACTACAATTTGAAGTAGCCAAATAAAAAAATATAACTAAGAAACTAAGTCGAATAAAATGAAAGGATTCAAGGTAGTAATAATAATCATTGCATTATTTATATTTTCCTTCAGACAAAGTCTGATTGCTGGAGAAGGAATGTGGCTTCCGCAATTTCTTAAGACTCTGAATGAAAAAGAAATGAAGTCCATGGGGATGAAGATAAATGCAGAAGATATTTACAGTGTGAATAAGGGTTCTTTAAAAGATGCCATTATTCAGTTCGGAGGAGGATGCACCGGAGAAATCATTTCAAATAAAGGGTTGATCTTAACCAACCACCACTGTGGATTTAGTTACATTCAATCCCATTCATCCGTTGAAAAAAATCTTATCAAAGATGGGTATTGGGCAAAAGATTATAATTCTGAATTGGCATGTGCGGGATTAACTGCGACTTTAATTGTAAGAATTGATGATGTTACCAAAGAGATGTTGAAGAACATTACACCAGACATGAAAGACAATCAACGCCGATTGATTTATGACCGAAACCAAAATGAACTTCTTAAAAGTATTCAAAAAAAATCATATGAAGATGTGAGCATCCGATCATTTTATAATGGGAATCAATTTTTTGCATTCATCACTTTAACTTACAAGGATGTCAGATTAGTGGGCACCCCGCCTGAGTCTATTGGAAAATTTGGCGCTGATACAGACAACTGGGTATGGCCAAGACATACTGGTGACTTTTCTATTTTCAGGATTTATGCCGGAAAAAATAATTTACCTGCAGAATTTTCAAAAGAAAATGTCCCATATATCCCTAAGCATTCCTTACCCATTTCTCTGGATGGTGTGGAGGCTGGTGATTTCACTATGGTATTTGGTTTTCCCGGAAGAACTAATGAATATCTTACTAAAGAAGGAGTGCGTCAAATCACAGAAGTCCAAAATCCGGTCAGGGTAAAGATCCGCGACCAGGTTTTGAAAATTATGGATAAATACATGAGAAGCAATGTTAAAACTAAAATTCAGTATTCTGCTATTTATGCCGGAATTGCAAATTATTGGAAGAAATGGATAGGTGAAAGTCAGGGAGTAAAATTTACCAATGGTTTGGAAAGAAAACAAAAAACGGATGACGAATTTAATAAAAGGGTACAGGCTAATCCTAATTGGGCTAATTACAGATCTTTGGTAAGCGATTTAGAAAAGCAATATCAATTGCTTGAACCAATGGCCCTTGCTAAAGAATATTATGCAGAAGGATTTCAAAGAAACATTGACCTTTTCAATTGTTACAGCAGAATAAGGAAACTTTCTGAAGTGTATGAAGGCCGTGGTGAAGAAATATTCAAAAGCAAAAGAAACGAAATGTTTAATTCTGCCGATGCAATATTTAAGAATGTGGACATATCGGTTGAAAAGGAAATTTTTAAAAACGTTTTAAAGACAGTAGTGGAAGGAGTAGATCAGGAATTGCTCGTCCCTTATCTAAGAGAGCAGCTGGGCGTTTTTAAAAACGATTATGAGGCCTTCACTGAACATTTATACACCAACAGTGCATTCACGTCATCCGATAGTTTAAAAAAACTAAGCTCATTGGAATTTCCGCAATGGATAAACAGAGTTCAGTCGGATCCGGTTTGGAAATTTTACGAAGAACTCAATTATTTTCTGATCAATGGCATTCAAAAAAGAGCAGGAGAGCATGAAGAAAATATTGCCGATTTAAGAAGAAAGCATATGGCTGCACTCATGGAAGTTTTTCCAGAAAGAAAATTTTATCCGGATGCGAATTCCACGTTAAGAGTTGCCTATGGAAAAGTAGAAGGCTTTCTACCAAGAGATGGCGTCACCTATCTTCCTAAAACCTATTTAGATGGCGTAATGGAAAAATATATTCCGGAAGATTATGAATTTGATGTGCATCCAAAACTTCGTAGTTTGTTTGAAAGCAAAGATTTTGGCATTTATGGTGAAAAAGGTAAAATGCCATTGGCATTTATTGCATCGAATCACACTACAGGTGGAAATTCCGGAAGCCCTACCATTGATGCACATGGCAATCTCATCGGTTTAAATTTTGACCGGGTGTGGGAAGGCACCATGAGTGATATAAATTATGATGTACGAATCTGTCGTAACATCATGGTAGATGCCCGTTATGTTTTGTTCATTATAGACAAATTTGCGGGCGCCGATCACATCCTTTCAGAATTAAGGTTGGTTCATCCAAAAAACAATAAAAAAGGAAAGCAGAAAATATAGGCTTATATTCGTGGGATTTTATCCTGAAAACATTTGTATAAATCAAGCAAAATGCGGTTTAAGTTTAAAGTGGTTTTATTGCTGGCCATTTTGGTTGTGGGCAGAATTTCTTTTCTAAGTGGGCAATGTACCGGAATTGATGCAGATGCCGGACCAGATCTTTTTACCTGTGATCCAAATGACCCCATCACTTTACAAGGGAATGTCATGGGGAATTATACAAAATTTAGTTGGTCTCCTACTTCCGGATTAAGCGATCCAATGATTTTGGATCCTCAGGTAACGCATAAAAATCCAGGAATTTATAAATATAAACTTTCCGCTGAGGGCGTTGGCACGACCAACCTTATCGTTAATGGAAATTTTGAAGCAGGTAATACAGGTTTCAGCACCAGCTATATTTATGGTGTTCCCGGGAGTCCTTTTGGGCCAAACAACTATGGTGTGGGAGATAATCCTCAAGCTTATAACGGAGGTTTTTCCCCATGTGGAGACCATACATCAGGATCAGGACAACAAATGGTGGTGGATGGGTCTACTACACCAGGATCAAATGTTTGGTGTCAAACTGTAGCCGTAACACCCGGAAATGCTTATTTGGTAGAATTTTATGTTCAGAATGTATATCCGGTTTCCCCATCTGTTTTAAATCTTAAAGTAAATGGGGCTACCATTGGATCAGGGGTTGCCGGGGCTCTTTGTGACTGGATAAGAATCGAAGGTTGCTTTACCGCTTCTTCAGGCTCGGCAAATATTTGTATCACAGAAGCATCCGGTGTAGGATTTGGAAATGACTTTGCCATAGATGACATTGCCATGTTTGAAAAATGTATGGACATGGATGAAGTGACCGTAGAAATAGTGGATGTCATTGCCAAACTGACTATACCCTTTAAACCGAAATGTTCCTCAGAAACTTTTGACTTGTTTGCTACCGGATCCTCATTCGGCCCTAATATAACATATGAATGGTCTACAGATGTGGGAAAAATTATTTCACAAAACGGCTTAATGGCTAAGGCCAAAGGTTCAGGAATATACACGGTTAAGGTCAAGTATAAAAATGGCAATGTGGAGTGCGAAGAGGAGGCTTCCATTGAATACATGGCACCTGATGAATTAGTTGGATTTGTAGATGCGGATGGCAGAATAGATTGTCAGAAAGATAGTGTTCAATTAACAGCCAACCTTACTTCAGGAAGCGGAATCTATTCCTACAAATGGAGTCCGGACAGTAACCTTATCGATGGTCAAAACACAGAAATTGCATTAGTCAAAAAGGCCGGTAAGTATACTGTTACCATAACAGACCAAACTTCCGGTTGCACGCTTTTGATTGACTATGATGTTAAGGCGGACACTGCAAAACCAGCAGCAGGAATTACCGGTGACACTTTATTGAACTGTAAAAATCAACAAGTCATTTTAAATTCAAAAGTATTAGACAGCACAAAGTATTATTTAACCTGGACCAATCCGGACCTTAGCCAAACAAATCAAAAATTTTCGCTAACGGGAAATCTGCCCGGAAGGTATAAATTATCTGTTCTGGATAGAAACAATCATTGCGAAGACAGTACAAGTTGGGATGTCAAAATTGACACGCTTGCTCCATTAATTGAATTAGGAAATGATCTGAATATTGATTGCAAAAACAATGGGGTAAACGTCACCAATAATACCAGCAACCCAGCCGGGAATTATGGCTATTACTGGACCATTGACACTGCTAAATTTCAAAAAGAAAATATTCTCATGGACAAACTCATTCAAAAAAGTGGGAAAGTACTTTTAAGAATGGTGAATGAATTGAATGGTTGTGAATCTATAGATAGTCTGAATGTGGTCGATTCGCGCAAAGTTCCCTCCCTGGATGCCGGAAAGGATGAAATCCTTAATTGCAACATATCCAGTATTAAATTAAACGCACGAATTAATTCAAGTGACTCTCTTGATATATCCTGGTCCAGTATTGGAGGTAATATTGTTTCCGGGAACAATCGAATTGATCCTGTCATTAATCAAAAAGGATGGTATTATATTCGAATCAAGAACAGAACAAATGATTGCGAGAACCTAGATTCCTTGTATGTAGATCAGAATGTGACAAAACCAATGGTTAGTGCTGGTATGGACCAGGTATTTAGCTGCATTGATACCGTGAAGACAATTGATGGTTCAGCAAGTAGCCAGGGATCACAGTATACATTTTTGTGGACCAGCTCTGATGGTATCATAAAATCAGGAAACGGTACAAATAAAATTGAAGTAAGCACTCCGGGGACTTATGTTATTGTTGTAACAGATACATCAAATGGATGTCGGGATTCTGCCAGTGCTAAAATTGTTCCCGATTTAAATAAACCTGTTGTATCTATTCAATCGCCCGATACCCTTAATTGTAACCGACAGCAAATTGATTTGACTGCAACTGCAAATTCATTGAGTGGCAATCCACTTACTTATGAATGGTCCACACAGGGAGGAGGTACCATTCAATCTCCAAACACTTTGCAAACAAAAATTAATTCTCCGGGTACTTATACTTTTAAAGCAACAGACCAATCCAATGGTTGTAGTGCATTCGTAAGTGTAATCGTTGGAATTGATACGTTAAAGCCAACGGTAAACGCCGGTAAAGATCTGGTTTGGAATTGCGAAAGTCAACAGTTTATGTTGAACGCTACTGCGTCCGGAAATTCAAACTCATTTAGTTTTAATTGGTCTAGCGCCAATGGACAGATTCAGGGTAATTCCGCTACAAAAAACATTACTGTTGTTTCTCCCGGAACCTATATGGTTCTCGTTAAGGATTTAATCAACGGTTGTGAATCTACAGACTTGCTCAGCATAATTCCTGATCTCACCAAACCAGTGGTCAATATTCAAATGCCGGATACTTTAAATTGCATACAGAATACTTTAAATATTAATGCAGGAGGTTCCAGTAGTGGAAGCAGATTTTTAACAAGTTGGCAGAGCACAGGAGGAAATATTTTAGGAAGCCCGACTCTTTTAAATATCCTTGTAGATAAAGCAGGAACTTACGTGCTTACCATCCAGGATACGGTTAACAAATGTGTTTCGTTCGATAGTGTGCGTGTATTAGAAGATCTCCTTAAACCTGTTATTGATATCCCTGCTGTAGGAGAACTCACCTGTTCAATAAGAGATGTCCTGATTCAAGGTGTTATTCAAAATCAGGGAAAAAATTCTCAAATCATTTGGACAACAAGTAATGGATCCATTATTGGCGCTGCGAATCAGGCAGATTGCCGGGCTGGAAAAACAGGAAGTTACTATTTGAAAGTCAAAAATCTGGACAATGGGTGTGAAACCATCGACTCTATTAGTGTTACAGAAAATACAAATGTACCTACTGAGCTTAATTATAATCTAGAGCAAGCCAGGTGCACCGGGGAGAATGCCTCAATAACTCTGCTCAATATTGTAGGAGGTGTTCAACCTTATACTTACTTCCTCGATAATGTTCCAGTTGCGGGACCGCATATTCCTGGATTGTCACCAGGCCGGAGAACCATACGGGTCGTAGATGCAAATGGCTGTATTTTGAATGCAGACTTTATCGTCACTACCCCTGACCCGGTAGGCGTTAGTTTGCCGCCTGTTATAAAAATAAATGAAGGAGATCCTCTTGTTTTGCAAGCCGTGATCATCACACCAAAAGATTCCATTGATTGGATTAAATGGGACCCCGCAGACAATTTATCCTGCACAGATTGTGATAATCCGACGGTTACTAATTTAAGAAAAGAAACAACTTATACAGTCAGTTATGCCAACAAAGATGGATGTATCGCATCTGCGAGCATAACGATCCAAATTATTAAAAAAGGAATCTGGGTACCTACCGTTTTTAGTCCTAACGGAGATGGCATCAACGACTGGTTTTTTCCAAGCGTCACGGAAGACAGTTACAAGACCATCAGGAAATTTTCCATATTCACCAGGTGGGGAGAAAGAGTTTTTGACCGGGAAAATTTACAGCCGAATATTCCGGATCAAGGCTGGAACGGAGAATTTAAAAACCAACCGTTAAATCCAGGCGTTTTTATTTATGTTTTAGAAGTGGAGTGGAATGATGGAACCATTCAACAACTTAAAGGTGATATCAATTTACTCAGATAGACTAATTAGCCAACATTGCTCAATATAATATTTGAAGATAAGGACCTGATCGTAGTGGTCAAGCCTGCTGGACTGGCCTGCGAACCGGATGCTGCAAAAGTTTATGAGAATCTGCAGGACCAAGTACTACAATATTATAAATCCTCCGGGCAGAAGGCAAAAAATTTGATTGCGGGATTAGCAAACAGGCTTGATCGACAGACCAGTGGCTTGATGGTTTTGGCCAAGAAAGCATCCATTCTTGTCAAATTAAATCAATTGTTTGCTGAGGATAAGGTGTTTAAAAAATATCTCGGTGTGGTGGAAGGTAATTTTGGTCAAAAGGAAATTCCTCAAAAACTATTTCTTAAAAAGAATCCAAATAAATTTAAAGCGGAAATTTTTCCTTTTCCCAAAGCCGGATTTAAGCCCATTGAAACCACTGCTGTCCAATTGGACTATTCGGATGGTCTAAGTCTGCTGGACATAGAATTACGCACAGGCAGGTACCACCAGATCAGAGCAACATTATCCTACCTTGGGCATCCAATGTGGAATGATCTGCATTACAAAGCCCCCAAAAGGATTGACGATAAACGTATAGCACTCCATGCATGGCAAATTGAATTCCCCCATCCTAAATCGAATGAAAAGATGCAATTCAGATGTCTGCCGATTCAGGAATCTCCATGGATTAGATTCGAGCAGGCCTTGTCTGCATTATAGAATTCAAAGGGCCAGATAATAACATTGGATGAGGTCTGACCAAGAAGTCAAAACCCCAAAATGTGTGAAAACTTGCTTTGTATTTAAACTCTTGGCAGCTAAAAATTCCAAAATTCAATACATTACACATATTTATATATTTATATGTTTAATTATCAATGAATTAAATCTAATTTTTAGCAAATTTTAGGTAAATTTTATAAAAAACGAATTTACCGTTAATCGGTTAAAACCTACCGTTCCTCGGTTTAACTGACCATTATTTTGAAGCTGCGGTATCTTTATTCCGGAATTAAAATACTATTCTTTATATATCCTCTTAGTAATCAGTGGACACATCCATAATACTATGAGAAACCCCTACTCAATCCACAGAGGATCGTCCTCTGTGGATTTCTTAATATAGCATGGTAGCTAATCAGTAATTTACTTACTGCTTAGAGGGAGGATCAATTTTTTTATCTTTGAACATTGGCACACAAAATCACCATACCTGAAATGATCAAAAAGCATAAAGCCATGCTTCGCTATCATTTCTGCATTTCCTACCTAATTCTTGTCATTCTATTGCCATTGTCCACTTTGGCTCAGGTAAGCCCTTATAAAAATTATACTGTTGCAGATGGATTATTATCCAATAAAGTCTTTGCCATTTGTCAGGATTCAACAGGCTATATGTATTTTGCCACAGATAGAGGAATCTCTGTCTTCAATGGCCACAGCTTTAAAAATTTTACCGTAAAGGAAGGCATGCCAACCAATATTTATTATGGCCTCTACAAGGACAAATGGAACAGGGTTTGGGCACAAAGCACCTCTGATCAATTGATTGCTTTTAAAGATGGAGAAATAGAAAAAATTTATAAACTTCCAAAAGTATGTAGACAAGTAAATTTTTTTGAAAATGAATTCGGCATCTACATACAAATTGATTATGGCACATATTTTTTTGAAAATATCTTTATGAAAAAAAATCGTATAATCGATTTATATAAATCTCTTAATAATTTTCCAGAAAATAAAAATTCAATTTTCAACAATAACAAACAAATTATACTCTCAAAAGACAATATTTATTTAAAAGATATTCTAAGCGATTCTTTAACATTATATCCCGATATTAAAGTATCGAAATATTTAAAAACATATCTTAATAAAGGAACTGGATCCTTTTATAATTTTAAAAAAAATATTATTTATCTAAGAGACACAACACATGAAATACTAATTTACAATGAAAAAGATAATAATATTTTGTTGCATACAACTTTAAATAAATTATTAAATAGCTTAGGGCAAATATATACGCCCTATATAAAAAATGATTATTTTTATATTGAAACTTCCAAAGGATATATCCAAATTGACTCGAATATAAATATTACAACCTTTAAATATCCTATAAATAATTATGAAGTAGAGATTACGAGATCTCATATTGATAAAGACAATAACTTATGGATTGGAACTTCCAATGCTGGATGTTATCTAATAACTCCTAGCATGAAATCTATTAAAAACCTACCTAAACTTAACAAAGAGCATGGAAATTATAACATAATAAATGGAAGTGATAATATTATTTTTGTAGGAACATCAAAAGGAAATATTTATTTATATACAAATAACAATTTAAAAAAGATTGCATTTTTGGGAGATTATCCAATTCACACAATTGACATTAAAAAAAAGACTACATTATTAGCAAATGCTTTAAATGTTTACGAATTTAATTACACTTCAAATTCAATTAATAAAGATTACATTTTCAATTTATCAAATTCTCTAAAACCAAATGATCAAATATTTTCAAAGCCGTTTCGTAATGATGGAAATAAATTCATTTTCAGATCAAATGATGAGAAAGTTTTATTTATAGCAAGAGTAAGTGATTTGCTAAAAATTAAACAAAATGATGAAAAGAATTTCAAAACCAAAATCATTTATGATGGAATTGTTGAAAATATCAAACAAACAAAAAGTGGCTTTACCATTATACTGCTTAATAATAAATTATATCAAATTGATAATTTAGATCAAATTCAACCTCTGTTATTAAACAATGAATTAATTTTTAAAACTTATGCAATAGATAATAATGATGATTTGTGGCTTGGCACGGAATATGACGGAATTTGGAAATTCAGTAAGAACTGCTTAGAAAAAGTTTATCCTGAAATAAATAGTTCAATTAATAATATTTTCATAGACAATAAAAATAATAAATACTTCTCAACCAATTCTGGAATTTTTATTGCAAGAGAAAATCAGGATAGAAATTTAATTGAAAAGTTTTCACACCAGGATGGAATATTAAATAAAAATATATTAGGTTTATTTGCAAATAGTGAAAATATTTATGCAATTTCAGATGATTATTTTACGATCATACCAAATTATCCAGAAATAGGCAAATACTTTTTAACTCCAAAGTTGAAAATATTTGCAAACAATGCCATTTTGGACACCACAGTTGTCAATATTGTTAATAACACTTTTTCTTTTATAATGGAAAGTCTAGATTTTTCGAGTCTTGGAGAATCAAAATTTCACTACATGCTTGAAGGATTTGATGAAGAATGGAAAATCACGAAAAATACTGAAATTAATTATGCTTTAACCAAACCAGGTACCTATACTTTTAGATGTAAGCTTGAAAATTACAAAGGTCAGATATCGCCAAATGAATCGACCATGCAAATTATACTGTTACCAAGATGGTACGAGACTTTATTCTTTAGAATTCTGGGTATTATCATTCTGGTTTCTATGTTGACCGGTAGCATACAATTTGTCCTCAAAAGAAAAAAGAAAACCGAAAAAGCAAGGTTAATGGCAGATATACAGATTTCTGATGTCAAGCTGGAATCTTTGCGGGCACAGATGAATCCTCATTTTGTTTTCAATGCCATGGGCTCCATCCAGAATCTGATTCAAAATGACCAAAAAGATTTGGCCGACACTTACCTCAGCAGATTTTCAAGATTGTTGAGGTTATATCTGGAATCCTCAAAAAATGAAGACATTCTGCTAAAAGACGAAATTCAACTGATAACCAAATATCTGGAAATTGAAAAATTGCGATTTAAGGATCGACTAGATTTTAAAATAATGGTTCAACCATCTGAGCTGGACACTTCAACAGTAAAAATCCCTTCCCTCTTATTGCAACCAATTATTGAAAATGCCCTGGGACATGGCTTGTTTCATAAAGAAGGTGGAGGATTAATTTCCATTCTCATCGAAGAAAAAGCAGAAGGGCTAAAAATTATCATTGAAGACGATGGAATCGGAAGAGCTAAGGCCGCGCAAATGAAAACCCAGACCAGCAATTCACATATTTCGAGAGGACTAGAAATGATGAAAGACAGAATAAGTCTGGTCAATAAAAAGGGGAATTATCTGGTTACCCTTGAATATCATGACTTGATTAAAGACAGCATACCTTTAGGTACACGCGTTATATTAAAAATAAAATAATGGAAACAGTAACTGCCATTTTGGTGGATGATGAACAGGATGCTTTGTCGATTCTGGAAGAAAAGATAAAGTCCTTATATCCCAACATTCAAATCCTGGCAAAGGCTCAAAACACGCAGGAAGCTTATGTACAAATACTTTCTCAACAACCGGACTTGGTTTTTATGGACATTTCAATGCCCGGAGAAAGTGGTCTGGAACTTTTAAAAAGAATGCCCAAGCATAATTTTGAATTAATATTTGTAACCAGCCTAGACCAACATGCCATTGATGCGATTCGGTTGTGTGCTGTTGGGTTTATTGTAAAACCTATCAACAACTCAGAACTTGCACATGCCATAAATGCAGCCCTGGAAAAGGTGTATTATAAATTTGAGCACAACCGCATTCAAAATCTGTTGCGTAATTTATCCCTCCCCATTAGTCAGGATCACAACATTGCCATTTCAATGAAAGAAGGTGCACACTTTGTTAGAGTGGGCGACATCATTCGCTGTGAAGGATGGTCCGGCTATACCAAAGTGATCTGTGCAAACGGCAAAGTGCTGATCAGTTCCCAAAATATCGGCGAGTTCAGGAACATGCTTGAAAAATACAATTTTTATGAAGTGCACAAATCTCATGTGATCAATGTGAGACTGATTGAATTTGTTGGCAGAAATGGCGAAGAAGTCAGACTTTACGACGGAACCAGTATTCCAGTTTCCAGACGGGTTAGGGCGAATTTATTAGAAGTTATTTCTAAAAGAAACTCTTAAAAACAAAAAGCAACTTTTTAATTTTTCAATTTAGTCCCTTTTATTCAAACCCTTGTGTTTTGAAATTTAAAAAACTCAATCCTCCCCCAATTTTCCAAGTTTGGTTAACTTCGCCGGAGTATGATGTCTCGTAAAATTGAACAACTTTTAGATAAAAACAAGGCGGCGCTCCTTGGTGGTGGTCAAAATAGAATTGATGCACAGCATCACAAAAAGAAACTGACCGCAAGGGAAAGAATTCAACTGCTTCTTGACCCCGGTAGTTTTGAGGAATTGGGCATGCTGGTGACGCACCGCTGCTCAGATTTTGGGATGGAAAATCAAATCTATTATGGTGATGGCGTAATTACCGGATATGGTGCCGTAGAAAACCGATTGGTGTACGTTTATGCGCAAGATTTTACTGTTTTTGGTGGTTCTTTATCTGAAACCCATGCAGAGAAAATATGTAAGATCATGGATCTGGCTTTACGCAATGGTGCGCCGGTGATTGGATTAAATGATTCCGGTGGGGCTCGTATCCAGGAAGGGGTAAGATCGCTTGGCGGATATGCTGATATTTTCTACCGAAATGTGCGGACGTCCGGTGTTATTCCCCAAATATCTGCTATTATGGGTCCCTGTGCGGGAGGAGCCGTTTATTCTCCGGCCATGACGGATTTCATCATCATGGTGGAACACACTTCCTATATGTTTGTAACCGGTCCGAATGTGGTCAAAACCGTGACCAATGAGGAGGTAAGTTCCGAAGAACTTGGAGGCGCACATACCCATGCTTCGAAATCAGGTGTAACCCAACTTACGGCCGAAAATGATGTCGAATGTATTCTGAAAATCAGACGTCTGCTCGGATACCTTCCTCAAAACTGTGAAGAAAAACCCATAGCACTCTCCTACACACCCGGCAGCGAAGTCCTGGAAAACATGAGTGATCTGATTCCCAACAATGCCAACCAACCCTACGAGATAAAAGAAATTATTGTAAAAATTGTCGATCCGGAATCCTTCTTCGAAATTCATGAGGATTTTGCACAAAACATCGTTGTAGGTTTTGCACGGTTGGCTGGTAAATCCATCGGTATTGTTGCCAATCAACCGATGGTACTGGCAGGTTGTCTGGATGTGAATGCCTCGAAAAAAGCAGCCCGTTTTGTCCGGTTTTGTGATTGTTTCAATATTCCATTGCTCGTGCTGGAAGATGTTCCCGGATTTTTACCAGGGACAGATCAGGAATGGAACGGAATTATCAGCAACGGTGCCAAATTATTGTATGCATTCAGTGAAGCAACTGTTCCAAGAATCACCCTGATCACCAGGAAGGCTTATGGTGGAGCATACGATGTGATGAACTCCAAACACATTGGCGCAGACTTTAACTTTGCCTGGCCTTCTGCAGAAATTGCTGTCATGGGCGCTAAAGGAGCCAGTGAAATCATATTTAAAAAAGAAATAGACCTATCCTCTGATCCTGAGGCAACCATTCTTGAGAAAGAAATGGAATATGCCGAAAAATTTGCAAATCCTTACACGGCTGCTTCACGAGGATTTATTGATGAGGTCATTCTTCCTGAAGACAGCCGGAGAAAATTGATAAGGGCTTTTGCATCTCTGGAAAATAAAGTAGATAAACTTCCCAGAAAAAAACATGGAAATATTCCATTATGATGATTTTTTCTTCCTGACTTTATTGAAGGTACTTTGATACTAATTCTTGGTGTTTTTTCGAATTCCAATCAAGCTATGAAAAAAAACTAACCAGGAATAACCTGTCGAAAAATTGCATCTGCAACTCTAATGCCATCCATGGCTGCCGACAATATTCCACCGGCGAAACCGGCACCTTCTCCACCAGGGTACAAACCTTTGATTTGTGGATGCATGCAATTCTCTTTGTTTCTTGGTATGCGCACCGGCGCACTTGTTCGAGATTCGCTACCTACTACTACAGCTTCGTCACTGATGTATTGCGGCATTTTTTTTCCAAACTGAAGGAGCCCTGTTTTTAGTCGATGGTAAACATCTTTGGCAAATAATTGATCCACTCGTGCATTTAAAATTCCCGGAATGTAACTGGTATCCGGGAGACTATGACTTCTTCTACCCATTAAAAAATCCTGCAATCTTTGTGCCGGAGCTTTTTGTGTTCCATCTCCTGCTTCAAAAAAATCTTGCTCTATTCCCTGTTGAAAATACATACCCTGCAAAGGACCATGTACGGAAAATAAATTAAAATCTTTTTGATCCACAGAAGTAACCATTCCGCTGTTGGCGAAAGGAGAATCTCTTCTGGAAAGAGACATCCCGTTCACTACAATTTCTCCCGGTGAGGTAGCTGCCGGAATGATCAACCCACCCGGACACATGCAAAAAGAAAAAACGCCTTTATCACCTACCTGACAAGCCAAACTATAACTGGACGCCGGAAGTGTATCAGGCCTTGTTACACAATGATATTGTATCTCATCAATTAATGCCTGATGGTGTTCTATCCGAAATCCCACAGCAAATGGTTTCACTTCGATAAAAATATTTTTCTCGTGTAAAATTTTGTAAATATCTCTGGCGGAATGTCCCGTAGCTAAAATAATGCGATCGCATGGCACAAGCTCTTCCCCCAACTTCAGACCAGTAACTTTATTTTCTTTAATTAAAATATCCGTGAGTCTGGAATTGAATCTTACTTCTCCCCCATGCGATTCAATTGTATTTCTAATTGCTGAAATTATATCCGGCAATTTGTTGGAGCCTATGTGTGGATGCACATCCACCAATATCTCCTCACTTGCACCATGTGCAACCAGTAATTGCAGCACGTAATTAATGTCTCCTCTTTTTGTAGCTCTGGTATATAGTTTGCCGTCAGAATAGGTACCTGCGCCACCTTCACCAAAACAATAATTGGAATCTTCGTTAACGATGCCAAACTGCTGAATCGCTTTCAGATCGCGCCTTCTTTCCCGTACATCCTTGCCTCGTTCAATAATAATTGGTTTAATGCCATGCCGGATAAGCTGCAATGCGGCAAAATAACCACAAGGACCGGCCCCAACTATATATACTTCATCGGAGGTTTTCAGATCATGAAAATCATCCAACACATTTGATTTTTCAACCAATTCTCCTGGTTCATAAATTTCTGCTTTTAGAATATATTCAACATTTTTTTGTCGGGCATCAATATTTCGTCGGATGATCCGGTAATTGAAATCCTCTTCCAGATGCTTTGCGCTGGCCTTTTTTATGGCGTCACGAACAGCAGTTACATCCCGTATTCTGGAATGGTGAATGGAAAAATCTACCGTAAAGGACATAGTTATAAAATGGCCCTTCTGATTTTTACCAATTTATCCAAAAGGGATTCCATTTGATCTAAGGGCAACATGTTGGCACCATCTGATTTTGCTTGTGAAGGTCTCGGATGGGTTTCAATAAACAAGCCATCGGCACCAACTGCGATTGCAGCTTTAGCGATCGTTGGAATCAGATCAGGGCGCCCTCCCGTAACGCCGGAGAGTTGATTGGGTTGCTGAAGAGAGTGTGTACAATCCATGATAACAGGAACTCCGAATGCTTGCATAGTTGGTAATCCACGGTAATCGACAATGAGATCGTGATAACCGAAAGTGGTTCCACGATCTGTCAGCCAAACTGCATCATTACCACTTTGTCTCACTTTATCGACGGCATGTTGCATGGCTTCAGGGCTCATAAATTGTCCTTTTTTTACATTCACCACTTTACCTGTTTTAGCTGCTGCAACCAGTAAGGAAGTTTGTCGGCAAAGGAAGGCAGGAATTTGCAGTATATCTACATAATGTGCTGCCAGTTCCGCTTCTTCATCCGTATGAATGTCAGTGGTGACCGGAACGTCGTAATGACTTCCTATCGTTTTTAAAATTTCCAATCCGGTTAAATCGCCTGCCCCGGTGAATGAGTCTATCCGCGACCGGTTTGCTTTGCGATAAGAAGCCTTGAATACGTATGGTATTTCATAAGCATTACTTAACTGAATCATTCGTTCTGCTATTTCCGCGCACAGATCTTTTGATTCTACAACACAAGGGCCTGCAATTAAAAAAAATTGCTCAGAATCTTTATATGCAATTTTATCAAGTGAGTTCCAGTTCATCATCAATTTTAGTATTTCAGTATCCAGGAATCCGGATTAAAAGATTTTTTTAATTCAGCCAGGGTTTTGTTCAGGTCTTTTGAAAAACAATCAAATTGAATCCCTACTCTATTGAATTCTCCGTAAGGCTCTCTGTAAACCTTGTAATTTTTCTTTTTAACCAGTTTGCTTAGTCGATCTGCATTGGCTTTAACCTTAAAGGATCCAACAATGATCACACATTGCTTGCCTTTAATTTTACCATCCAGTTCTGCAAGGTTATGATCCATTATTTGTTCTTCATGGGAAAATTCATCTGAATTTTTTGGTACATTTTTTTCGTCGGGTGTTTTTGTGGTAGGTTGGGTTGGTGTATCTACCGGCAATGCACTTATTTTGGAAATACTATCCTGAAACTTTTGTTGCAATGCAAGGCTTTCTCTTTGGCTCTCCAAAGATTTTTTAATTAGGTCTTCCTCGACTGCTTTTACAGGTTTCTGTTGATTATTCTTGCGCGCAGGACACATCAAAAGAAAAAGGAAAATAATCCAAAGAATGCCCAGAAGGTAATATAGCCATTTGAAATGATTGCGATCATTTTGTGGCAAGGGTTTTACGGGTACTGGAACCTCAGGTGCTGCTTGAAACTGATGTACCAGTGGCGTAAGCATTTTTGCTTCCATGCCAAAAAAACGATCGTGCAAATTTATCTGAGCAGGAACAAAATTGATCGTACCTTTTGAATTCTGACTTAAGATGCCATAAGGTTCAAAAACGACTTGTTGGTTTTTCTTTAACTCAGTGACCAAACCAAAACTGAGTTTACCTAAACTTTCCTCCAATGCTTCCATAGAGTAATCGGATTCAGCGCTTAAGTTTTCGAGCATTTGCTCACCATCTAAATTTTGATCCGGTAAAAAGTCAACTGTCAGTCTGGAAGGATGAATGACTCCTTTCTGGTGGTCGAGGTAGGCTTTTTCTAAGTGTCCTTCAAAACGACCAATACCCGGGACGCCGATCCATTTGTACCGGTTCAAATGCCACAACAGCAAATAATTAATCTCAGGTTTCGAAGACAAAGTCCAGAATATTTAGCCTCTTACAGCAAAAAATGATCCCAAATTTACAGCAAGGACTAAGGAAAGTAAAATTAATGCAGAACAATTAATTAATCCACTACTATAGAATGTGTAACATATTAAATAATAATATAATATTATTAAAATTTATGTACAAATCCACAAAAGTTCAAGAGTGAAATACGAATTTGCATTACTCCCCTTTCTTTTTTCTCTTGATTTTAAACAAATCCACCACTTCTTTTTCGGTCATGAACTCATATTCTGTAAAGCTGGTGCTGACAAATCTTTTTACATCCTGATACTCCCTGCTTCTCTTGTCCTGGTAAAAAGCCAAGAGCTTTTGGATGTATTTCATACTCATTCCTTCGACATCCTGATTGAATGCAGAATTGTCAAAAATATTCATGTAGGTTGCAAAAGTCTTACTGATTTCAAAGAATGAAAGGTATTCTGGTTCTGTAAGATTTTCAACCACATTGCCAAATTGTTGGAGTATAGCCAATCTCAGACATTCATTATTGATGGACATTCCTTCGTATTGAGCATAAAATGCATTAACCGCATCTATTGCATCTTCATGGACAAATCCTTTGGTGTGAATGGTTTCCAACAATTTGTAAAATTTGACCAAATCATCATTCTTACTTTTATCCAGAAGTTCATAAAACTTACTGTCTGCTTTAAGTCCAAACTTTGTTCCCTCCTTGTAACTCTTTTTGAGAAATGCGAAATATTGGTTGGCAAATTGTGGATTAATTGTTCTTACCTCATTTATGGCAGATGCTAGATATTGGTTTTCCTTATCCCCAAGATTTATGAAATTAGCCACAATTGCAAGCAATTCAAGGAATTCAGATTCTTTATAAAACTCCTTTTTTGAAACCAATTCATGAATTTCTTTAATGTAATTTTCGTGCTTGGATTTAAAGTTAAGCCTGCTCCAAAGGAAATTCTTCAGAGATTCGAACTCCACTTTCAGTTCTCCAACAGATTGCGGAAAAACGCAGGTAAGGAAGTTGTAATGCGCAAATTGCTTTTTGTATCTCAGGTAAAAGTTGTGTCTTTCTTGTGTATCTCTGAATCTATCCAATTTCATGCTTTGCAGAAATGCCTTTACCTTTTTATTTTCAATTCTATCGAGGAGTGAGGCAATCCAGATATCGCTACTTAATGAAAACCCCAATTGGACGGTTTGTCCAATTCTTTGTTTGATGACATCAAAATTGGTTGAGTTCGCTATTGCTACCAAAACTTCCTTAAAATGCTCCTGGGGACGGCTGTATTTTATTTCCTCATTTATTTCACCTCTCAGAACACTATAACCTAAGATTCTCGGTAAAAACAAGCCTTCAAAAAAAGGATTCAATAACACTTTTTCCAATTCAAGAATTTGTAAGGGATGATCATCCGCTACTTCCTGATATATTTCTGCAACCAAGGGTTCATATGCTTCCTGGAGGGTCTTGTACAACTCGGGAGTTTCTTCTTCAAGATAAGCTGCTAGTTCATCTGAACTCTGAATCACTTCAGCTACAGCCTGTAATCTTTCTTTGTAATCCATTTCTAATTCCTGCATGGCAATTTCATTTGAAGGTTTAATAACAAGACCCGGAAGGTTTTACCACCTCCCAGGTCTAAATATATTCTTAATATTTATGTCTTTTTAGAATATTATTCCTTAATGTTTAAGATATTCAGTAAATAATCACACAAATACCGTAAACGAAAGAATATTATTCTTCAGCTTTAGCTTCTTCGTTATTTTCTGCGGCAGCATCCCCCGCAGCTGAGTCAGATGCTTCGATGGTAGATTCCTCTGAAACAGGCTCGGAAGCTTCTTCCACTACTTCAACCACCTTTGCAGCCTTTGCTTTGGTAACCGCAGTCATGGATTTATGCATGTTCTCGATTTCAGATTTTCTGGTTTCGACTTTCAGGTTAATCAAGCCTTCCTTCTTTTCAATCCAGTCATTATAAAGCTGGTCTGCTTTCTCTTGATCAAAAGCGCCTTTAGCTACCCCTTTGGACAGGTGCTTCCGATACATTACCCCTTTATAACGCAGAATTGCCTTTACAGTATCTGTAGGTTCCGCACCTTTCATCAACCAATCAAAAGCCTTGTCTCTATCGATGTCGATAGTGGCAGGAACTGAAATCGGATTGTAGGATCCAATTCTTTCAATAAATTTTCCATCTCTAGGAGATCGGGAATTTGCTACCACGATGTGGTAAAAAGGAGCTTTTTTACGCCCTTTACGCTGTAATCTGATTTTTACGGCCATTTGTTAGATTTTTTAAATGTTAGACCATTACCCATTCACCCGGATTAACCGGCCATATGGGCTTTAGCGGCTGCAAAGGTAAAACTTTAATCCCATTCTTGCTAAAAAGTTCTAAATAAAATTTCAAGAATCTGATTTTCAACAACTTAAACCAAGGAACAACAATTGTTTTTACTAAAAATCTATCCTTAATCTTAGATTTATTCTTCTGGATGTCAAATAATTAGGAATGGCAAACTGGTAATTATAAATGGATTTAATCCATCGAACTGAGGCCTCATTCCTTACTTTCAACAAATTAAAAACCTCCACACTTACCCAGGTTTTTTTTGAAAATCTCAAAAAATGATTTGGACGCTGATTTCTCCTTGACTCATCCCAGAGTAATGCAGAAAAGCCAATATCTACCCTATGGTAGGGTTTAAATCTGTAAGCGTTTCGGTATATCTCGTTCTCTTCCCGGAATCCATAAGGAAGCCCACTAGCCACTGTGGTCTGCATGTGCATTTTAAAATTCTTATTTTTTGGCAGATAATCCTGAAAAAACAAGCTGAGTGCAAACAACTGATCCGTTGGCCGAGGCACATCTTTTATTTCCTTTGGAATATTTGGATCGTCGGATTGCCTAAGATGCTGAATGCCATCGAGACTTTCTCTGGTTCTTAAAAAAGACAGATTGACCCATGACTCGGCTCCCGGCACAAACTCTCCATTGATTCTATTGTCCCATCCGATTGCATAAGCCTGGGCATCATTCAGACCAGAATACCGTATTCGGACATTATCCAGGTCATAACTCACTACATCCCATAGTTTCTTATAATAAATTTCAGATATCCATCTGAATCTTGACGTACTCATTTTAGGCCATAAAAAATCCATCTTAAATCCACCTATCAGATGAAAAGATTTTTGTGCCTTCAGGTCTTTATTTATAAACCCATCCAGGTCTCTCATTTCTCTATAAAAAGAAACCTGCGGATACAAACCTGTGGAAAACCAATATCTAATATTTTGTTGAGATCCAATAGGTACAAACTCTACTTTCAATCTCGGGCTAAGGAGGAATTCATCATTGAGTTGGTTGTAATGTGCTCTCAGTCCGGGCGTAATGTGAAGATGTGTTTTCGAAGAATATGCCCATTGCAAAACATCCTGAATCCAGAATGCATACTTCTGATTGTTGAATTGATTATTTGCACGTACCGATCTATCCAAAATAATAGAATCTCCATGCAAAGGAATAGAATACCCCGCAGAATCAATGCGTTCCCATTCTTTCAACTGGTCATCAAATGTCTCAAATCTTACAGAGCTTCCGTATTGTATAAAATGTGCATTCCCACTGGACAAATTATTCATCTGGTAACCACCTCGCAACTCATGAAGATGTACCATATTGTTCAGATAATTTCTGCCGTTCAGATGCTGCGTTCCTTCACCCCATAATTTAACTTCTCTTCCGTCCTGATCCTTTTCATCGTTTTCAATTTCAACCAAACGGTAATATCCTAAAACATCGAATTGCTCAGCTTCTTCTCCCTGGTAAAAAGAAGAAATCCATTTAAAGTAATATGGATTTTTCACCCTCTTTGGAAAATAAAGCAGACTGATTCCGGTCATGGATTGATTAAAATAACTTTCCTCTTTCCCTTCGTAATAGGTGTTCAATCGCAGAACAAAAAAGAAAGAACCCTTTGCCTGAGAACTTGATTCAGGGATCAAACTAAATCGCGCCCTGTTGATGTTTCCTATCCACGACAATTGCCAGGAAGGATTAAAATCATAACTTAGATGAGATTGCACATCTACAAAGTCAGGTTGGTATTCCCCTTTGATATCCTGTGAATTTAATAAATATTGATTTGTTTTATAACGAGCGCCAATGAGGTATCTAAGTTTCTTCGCATTGGTTTTTTTGGCATTAAAAGCTGCACCTTCCAGATGTGCGGAAAAACCCAAAAGGCTTGCAGAAAAACTGTATTTTAGTGAATCCGGAATCTTGTATTTAATATCTAATACAGAGGATTGCTTATCTCCGTACCTGGCTTCAAATCCACCAGAAGAAAAACTTAATTCTCTGATCAAATCAGGATTTGGAAAAGACAATCCTTCTTGTTGTCCATTTCTGATGAGTTGCGGTCTGAATATTTCAAAATCATTCACGTAGACCAGATTTTCATCATAGCTTCCACCTCTTACACTGTATTGACTGGATAATTCTCCACCGGCGCTTGCTCTAACACCAAGACCAATACTTGGTAAAATATTTTCAAACTGACCGGAAGCAGTTGGTAAAAATTCAAATGAACTACCTTTCTCACGAATGGTACCTGCATCTTCAGATTTTCGATCCTTGATCAAGACCTCCTGATTTTCTATCCATTTTAAATTAAAATCTAAAGTAATGCGCCCTTCACCTTTCCAATCTTTTAACTGTGTTTCCTGGCTAATGTACCCTACTCTGCTTACTTTAATGATGCATTTTTTCAGAGCTGGAACTTTTAATTCAAATTTTCCATTGCCGTCTGTTTCCGTAAAATATGGATATTCAGGCACAAACACGGTTGCAAATTCAAGACCAAGACCGGAATGTTCATCCCGAATTACGCCACTGATAATTCCCTGCCCAAAAATTAAAGTATTTGTGGAAAGCACATAAAAAAGAAACAAAAGAACCTTGCGTGGAAGTACTGGCATGTTCTGTTGAACGAATAAAATCACATTAAATTTTCTACGCCGATACACTTCAATTGTTCGATGGCCTTGCGCGGTGATTCGGCAGAAAATACGGCATTTCCAGCTACTAAAACATTGGCGCCTGCCTGAAGTATTTTTTCTGCATTCTGTAGCCCTACCCCGCCATCCACTTCAATATCGATATCCAGATTTCTCGAAATAATCTCTTCTCTTAATGCCTTGATTTTTTCTAAGGAACGGTAAATAAATTTTTGTCCACCAAAACCGGGATTCACAGACATGACAATAACCAAATCCAATTCCTCCAACACATCAAACAACAAATGGACTGGTGTGTGGGGATTGATGGCAACGCCTGCTTTAGCCCCTGTATTTCTGATCTCCTGCAAAGTTCTGTGCAAATGCGTACAAGCTTCATAATGTACGGTGATCTGATCCGCTCCGGCATCTCTGAAAGAACGAATATACTTTTCCGGTTCACGGATCATAAGATGAACATCCAAAACCTTTGTACAAACTTTTTTTATGGCTGAAATGACAGGAAGTCCAAAGGAAATGTTGGGCACAAAGGATCCATCCATAACATCAAGATGCAGCCAATCTGCTTCACTGTTGTTAATCATTTCAATTTCTTCTCCTATTCGGAGAAAGTCGCAGGAAAGTAAAGAAGGAGAGATGAGATGTGAAGGCATATGCTGATTTAAAGCACAAAGATAGTCCTTATATATATGCCTGCAAAAGAACCTCAACTTAAAAAGCAAAAGAAATCCATTGGTCTGGTGTACAAAATATAATTTTTCTACAAAGTATATCTGGAAGTGAATCTGCTTCGTTATTGATCTTACATTCGTTTTGGATAATTTTTTAAACCATATTTACCGGTAGGAAATAATGTTGAAGAAAATATTTGTGTTAACCATTTTTTTGTTGTTGGTGTCTGTTCATGGGCTGGTTGCTCAAAAGTATGTGACCAGTCTTGGTGCGAGACTTGGTGAAGAAACGGGTTTAAGTCTTCAACAAAGAATAGCTAAAGAATGGAGCATTGAAGGGATACTACTCAGCAGTTGGCGTAACAAAGACCTCGGACTGAAAGTTCTTGCAGAGAAACATCATCCCATACTTGGTCGCAGATTAAACATGTATTATGGTGGTGGTATTCACTGGAATTATTTAAATGATTCGGCAAAAATTTATCCATCCGGCCTCTCCGGAATTGTGGGATTAGAATTAAGTATAAGCAGATTAAACATATCCTGGGACTTTTTACCTTCTTTTAATATATGGTATGGGGATGGGGATTTTACACCAAGCACTGCCGTCAGTCTGCGTTATATTTTGATCAAAGAAAAAAAGAAAAAGAAACATTGGAGACCTTTTAAAAAACGAAATTGATTTTGAAATCTTACCTTAGAAACTCGTCCATCCTTAATTTTTCATTCAACCATTGCAGATGAATTGAAATTTCATTTGCTATTTATTCATGCTGCCTTTGTAATAATAACTTTATATTTGCAACAAATCCAATCCTTTGAATTGTAGGTATTTGTTTTTATTACCTCTTTTCACTATCTGCAGAACCCTAATTGCCCAATGTCCTGAAATTACTCAGACAACGGTCACCCCAGCGTGTGCTCCATCTTGTGAAATGTGCGAAGGAGAAGCCTTTACCATTAATTTAAGAGGCGTTGATTTGCCTAACGGTGGAAAAATTGAATATTATTTTAATGATGTACCTGATTTCAATCCATACAATGGGCAAGGAACAAAATTTGGATCTGCGAACATCACTACACCCGGAGGAAATTGCAGAATATGTCCTGAGTTGATAGGATTTATGATAGATGCTTGTGGCACAGAACAGCTGAATGAATTTATCGTCATTTGGACAGGATCAGGTTTTAATACAAGCAATCTTATATTTGATTTTGATGCAAACAATAATGTTGGAGCAGGGAATGGTGATATTGGAACATCCTGTGGTATTGCAAGTGGCAATGCTGGATTAGTTGGTGGATGTATGGCCACTTCAGTTGGCGCAGGATTTAATTTACCCGCCAATGCCATTTGGGTAGTCTTCACCAGTGCTGGTGCCAATTACGCCTATGATTTTTCTGCTGTATGTGGACTAGGTTTGAAAGTGTATGTGAGTTCAAGTGCCTGCTCAAGATCTATAGGTGGCTTTTCAAATTTTACTTCAACAGGAATTCGGACACAAACATTTTCGGTCAATGGTTGTGCTTGTGGAAATACTATTATGTATGACACAGATGATCCGGCGTTGATGGGTAATGGAGATGCCTGGGCCGGAGGCATTACAAATGGAGGCTGCGCTGCTTCGGTAAGTGGTGCCGGGAATTATGTGCCTGCAATCAGTGTGATAGATCCATTCACCTATGTAATTCCAAAAACCTGGTGTGATAAAACTTATGAAATAGTAGGGATAATAAATCCCAAACCAGATCCCATGTGCTGCATGGAAGAATTCACGGAGCGATTTGAGATTACGGTTAAATGTCCAAAAGCAAAACCTGCTGGCTTGGAAGCTTGTGAGATTGGAAATGGCATAGCAACTTTTAATTTAGAAAATGCAGATATGGAAGTCCTTGATGGAAATCCTGGCACTGTAGAATACTTCAAAGATGCTGCTGGATCTATTCCTATCACATCGCCCTATAATTCTTCCACAGGTACGATTTATGCCCGTGTTGTGGATGGCAGATGCAAGTCTTCTCCGGTTGCCATCAAACTGACTGTGGTGCAAATGCCCTTTGCTCGATCTGCCTCGGATACTTTATGTGAAGAACTTTTTGGCATTGCAACTTTTCCTTTAATTGATTTGATCAACATTATCAGAGGACCCAATCCGGGATCTAAAGTTACATTCTATGAAGACCCCACCTTAGCTTCGCAAATATTTCCTCCTTTCGCCACAAGCACGACAACCATTTATGCAGTTACTTCAAATGGAGATTGTGAATCTAATCCAGTTCCTGTAAACTTAATTGTCAGACCTTCTCCTGTGTCACGAAAATCAAGTGACACCATATGTGACCTTGGTGATGGAACGGGAATTTTTGATTTGGAAAAATTGGCTAGTAAAGTTACAGGTGGCGTCAAAGCAGACAGTGTTGTTTATTTTGAAGACAGTCTGGCTTCTATTTCCATTAAGAGTCCATATCGCTCTTCCACAAAAACCATTTACGCAGTTGTATTTGAAAAAGGATGTAGGTCTATTCCGGTACAAATCAAACTGGTGGTATTGAAATTTAATGCCATACCTTTAATACTGGACAAGATTTGCGATGATGGCAATGGCAATGCAGAATTTGATCTGGAAAATATTAAACGAATATTACAGAATGGTGACACCACCATTAAAATTGAATTTTATTCGGACAGTCTGGCTCAAAAAATAATTCAGCCTCCTGTATGGATTTCAAATACAGATACTATATATGCTTTTGCCAGTAAAGAAAATTGCAGTTCAAATCTGGTGACCATTATACTTGAAGCTATATCCAGACCAAAAGCCAATGCTGCTGAAATGGAAAAGTGTGCAGATGCAAGTGGGCGGGCTATTTTTGACTTGAATGAAATTAAAAATTTGGTAAATGGAGGGAATGGATTATTTGTAGGTTTTGCAGAAGATAGTTTATTAAAAAAATTGGTTAGCTCACCTTATACATCGTCCAATGACACCCTCTATGGCTTTACTTTGGATGGCAACTGTTTTTCAAAGCCCGTTCAAATTATACTTAAAGCAAATCCTACACCAGAGTTTTTTCCTCAAAAGGATACCACAGTTTGTGGAAATTTTGTGCTCCCTGAAATCAAAGGCAAAAATCTTACCGTTAATGTTGTTTATTCTACCGGACCAGGAGGAAGTGGTATCCTTTACCATGCAAAGGACACAATTTATCAGTCTGGAAAAGTATACTTGTTTGATGTAAATTCCGGTTGCATTGCTGAAGATAGTTTTAATGTTTTGCTTTCCACTCCGGTTAATGCAGGACCCAATTACAATGGATCGGTGTGTCAAGGAAATACTATAGATCTTAATACCTTGTTGAATGGTGCCGACCAGGGAGGCTATTTTGTTGACCCTGGAAACAGCAATACATTGACAGGTTCGACATTTAATTCATCCAACCAAAGTGGTAAAACATTTAATTTTACATATATCTTAAATGCAAAAGGAGCATGCCCCGGTGATAGTTCAGAAATAGTTGTAGAAGTGGTCGAATCCCTTTCCGCGGGCTTGGATTCCAGTGTTACCATCTGTGATAATGAATGGCTTGATTTGGATAGTCTCAGACGCAATTTTAATGCAGGAGGCATTTGGATAGATACTTCCTCAACAGGTGCGTTAATGAATACCATTTGGAATGCCTCTAAATCCGGCCCTGGAAAATTTCAAATTCTATATGAGACCGGGGATGGAAAAATTTGTCCAAAAGACAATGCTGCTTTCACCATAAATATTAAATCAGGGATTGATATAGACCCAGTGACTGAATTGATCGATTGTTCCTATTATGTGCTCCCGGATATCCGTGGCAAAAACATTCCTTCCGATGCAGCTTACTATACCGGACCAAATGGGACAGGGCAAAAATTTAATTCCGGAGATACGATCCGGACTTCAACAAATCTTTATGCATATGCCACAAATCCGGATTATTGCACGGATCAAAAGCCGGTGGTTGTTTCTATTGAACCATTGGCGGAAACGAATTATATTTTAAGAGATCTATGTGCAGAAGACTCTTTAGTGATTGGTGGCAATATATATAACATCAACCGGCCAAAAGGCAGGGAGCTTTTAAAATCAAGTCAGCAAACAAATTGCGATTCTATAGTCAATATTGATCTTTACTTCCAGGCAGTGATAAACTCAAAACTCAAGCTAGATCTATGCGAGGGAGATTTTATTTTGGTTAACAATTCCCGTTATGATCAATTTAATGCAAAAGGAAGAGAGGTATTTAATTCCGGATCTTTTAATGGTTGTGACAGCATTGTAGACATTGAACTTCAATATTACCCAAAACCCCAGGCAGATAATTACATTGATGTTTGCCCTGGCACAAGCTTATCTGTCAACGGCAGCATCTATGATGCAAAAAGACCAGAAGGTACCGACACCTTAAGGGCTGCTTCACAGAATGGATGTGATAGTTTGGTTCACACGCGATTAAATTTCTACAAAGAAGCTGCATTTGTATTTAAGCGCAACTTATGCAAAGGGGATTTTATCTTGATTAACGGCGTTAGATTTGATGACAAAAATTCATTGCTGAAAGACACTTTGCAAAATGCCTCTTTTACAGGTTGCGACAGTCTTGTTGACATTCGAATCAGTTTTTACCCAGAGGCAACTTATGATTTAAAAAAGACACTATGTAATAATGAATCCATAACCATTAATGGAAGAATCTACAATTCATCCAATCCTAAAGGTGTAGAACTTATTAAGGCCGGAGGACAATACGGATGTGACTCTATTGTAAACGTTGACCTCAGCTTCCAATCAGAAGTAAAAGAAATCATTCGGACAGATTTGTGCCAGGGAGATACCCTAACCATTGGCAACAAGAGATATTACGAAAATAATCTGACCAGTTTGGACACGATATTCGGAGGTGCAGGTGGCGGATGTGACAGCATAGTGGATGTGCAGGTAATGCTAATCCGCACGCCAATTGGCAGGCTGGATACTTCCCTCTGTAAAGGTGAAACTGTTGTGATCAATGGCGCCATTTATGATGAAAGTCATCCAAGTGGTTTTGAGAGAATAAAATTAACAGGAGGAACAGGATGTGATTCTATTGTAGAAATTAATCTTGATTATGTCGAATTAAAGGTTAATTATACCCGGGTTTACCAAATCGGAGCAGGGGAGCAAATAAATCTTCAGGTGATTCCAGAGTTTACGCCATCACTAATACAATGGCTACCTTCTAACAGTTTAACTTGTTCAGATTGTTTAAATCCAATCGCCTCTCCCACAGCTGATACTGATTATACCCTAATTTTGACAGACGAAAACGGTTGTCAAATTAGTCTGATTATTTCTGTAAAAGTGGTAGATGACACAGACATTTTTGTGCCCACTGGATTTTCTCCAAATGGTGATCAGGTTAACGATAGATTTAAAATTTTTAGCAGAAATCCGAATTTGACGATTGAAAAATTAAACATTTTCGATCGGTGGGGGGAATTGATTTATGAAGAAACCAATGTCTCGATAGCCTCTCAAAATGGCTGGGACGGCACATTTAAGGGCCTTGCACTTAATCCGGGGACATTTGTATTTTACTTAAGAATCAAAGAGACCGGCCGCAGCTTATATGGTGACATTAACCTTGTCAGATAACTAGTTAAAACCTTGTGTCGACATTTTAAAGATCGAATTCTGCCAACATCCTAGATCAAAATACATTCCTTCTATTCGAATTTTGAGCGCTGATTGTGGATTAATGGAGGATTCAAATCGTCCTCGAAAAATAATTATTACTCCATCCCTTATGAAAATTTGAGGATTATCATATTTTTGTTGACACACACCCTTACACTTATGAGAACTTTCTTATCGGGCTTTGCCTTATTGTATTTATTAATATGGAATGCATTGAATGCACAGGATGGCGTTGCATTGGATTCAGAGCCAAATTGGATGGATGCGGAAGCCGCCGCACTGTGGAATGAAGAGATTCCAGAATCTGTAACATTTACAGAACTCGTAAAAAAACCAATCAGTGTTTCCCACTGTAGTCTTGAAAATCTGGACCCAATTTCCTGGCTAACCGAGGTTGAAAAAAAATCAATACTAGCGTATTTCAAAAATCACAGTCCTTTGAAATCTTTATTGGAAATTCAAAGCATCCCTGAAATAAGTGTGGAAAAAGCGCGGCTGCTTATCCGTATATTCAGCTTAACAGACCAAGGAAATTCAGGATCATTTTGGCATTCCTTTCTTAAAGATGGCAGGTCACAGTTCACTTTAAGATGGGGAAAATCCATCCAGTCCACTAGTGACGATAGCAAGTACAACTCATCGACAAAAGAATATTTCGGTTCAGATGACCAGTTGTTTATACGATTGAAACATTTCAAATCCGGTTACTTTTCCTATGGTCTGGTTGCTGAAAAAGATGCAGGGGAAGAAGTATGGACAACAGGTAAAAACACGAGAGTAGATTATCTCTCCGGTCATATTTTTTTAGAACATATTTCAAAAAGAGTGGAAAAGATTGCGCTTGGCGATTACCGTTTGCGCATTGGTCAAGGACTCATCCTGGATAATGGATTTCAGAAAACTGGTGTTTCAGATTTTGGATCATTGGTAAAGTCATCAGAATTTCTTGTTCCGTACAATTCAGTCCAGGAGAATCAAATGTTGCGTGGAGCAGCCATTAAATTAAAACTCAGTAGCCCATTAAGTGTAAATCTCTTCGTCTCCAAATCTAAGATTGATGCAAACATTTCAAATCCGGACACCGCAGAAAATTCAATTTACCCTGAGACCTTTACGAGCATTCTTACCTCCGGACTTCACCGCAATGAGGCAGAAAATGAGGATCATAATGCCCTGGACATATTACAAACAGGGACACAAATCAATTTTCTTCATCGGAATGGAAATGTTGGATTTGCTAGTGTTTTTACAAAATATGGAAAGGAAAAACTCAGCAATGGCATCCCTTACCAATTGTTTCAACAGGACAAATCAAAGCAATTGTACTTCACGGCATTCTATCAGCAACAGTTTAAAAACACCATGTTTTTCGGCGAGACTGCAACGGACCAAAACATGAATCTTGCAACGCTTAATGGATTTCTCATAGGTTTGGCAAAGCAGGCGAATGCAGTTTTTGTATATCGAAATTTCAGTCCATACTTCCACACGCACCAAAGTCAGACCATGTCGATCAACGGTAAAAGTCAAAATGAAACAGGTTTATTCAGTGGCTTGAATCTGATGTTTAATCACAACATCCAATGCAATATTCACTTTGACAATTGGCAAATACCATGGCTAAAATCAAGATCAGACCTCCCATCAACCGGAAAAGAATGGGCGGTCAGAATTCAATATAGCATACGAAAAAAATGGTTGATGTATGCACAGATAAGCAACAGAGAGAGGCAGGAAAATCAAATCCAATCAAAGGAAAATGAATTAGCTTCCATTCAAAATCAAAACCTAAGAATTCATCTTGAGCAAAAACTAAGCAGTGACTGGACCTGGAGATCCAGATGCGAATGGCATACATTTTGTAAAAATAAATCCAGAGATCAAGGCATGCTGATTTATGTTGATCTGCTGTACAAGAGCCTGGAGCAGGCCTTTTCAGGAAATGTGAGGTGGTCTATTTTTGATACAGATTCTTACAACAGCAGAATATATGCTTATGAAAATGATGTTCTCTATGCGTATTCCGTCCCTTCAAATTCTGGAAAAGGATCTATGTTTTATCTAAATTTAAGGTACAAGTCGATAAATAATTTTACAGTAGAGCTTAGGTTCTCCTACAGATATCAATACCCGCATTTACTAAATACCGGATCACAGATATCAGCTGAAACACCCAGTCAGAAAGGAATTCGCCTTCAATTAAATTATTCTTTTTGATGACTCAAATGGATATGGATGCAGTTTACCGACTAAATTATTGCGTATAAAAACACAAATCATTTCCACATGCTGTGTCCTTTCCACAAAAACAAATGAAATAATTCATCAAAAATTGAAAATGAAAATCTTTTCAGGACAACAGAATTGAATATTTTGCATCAATTAACAATATTTTTTAAAAAAACAAGTCATTTTGTGTAAAAAAATATTAAAAAATATTTGCATATATAAAAAATGTCATACCTTTGATATGATAATTGTATCAGTGGATGCAATTTTTTTTAATTTGAAATTTAATTTTGTTAACTAAATTGATTAAACATGGCAACTACAAGTAGTGCAAAAAAGTCAACAGGTAAAAAAGCTGCTGCTAAAAAACCTGCTGCAAAAAGCGGAAAGACAGCAACAGCGAAGAAAACTGCTGCTAAGAAAACTACTGCAAAAAAGGCAACTGCTAAAAAAGCAGCTCCTAAAAAAGCAACTGCTAAAAAAGCAGCTCCTAAAGCAGCCGCTAAAAAAGCAGCTCCTAAAAAAGCAACTGCTAAAAAAGCAGCTCCTAAAAAAGCAACCGCTAAAAAGGCAGCTCCTAAAAAAGCAACTGCTAAAAAAGCAGCTCCTAAAAAAGCTACCGCTAAAAAAGCAGCTCCTAAAAAGGCTACTGCTAAAAAAGCAGCTCCTAAAAAAGCTACTGCTAAAAAGGCAGCTCCTAAAAAAGCAACTGCTAAAAAAGCAGCTCCTAAAAAAGCTACCGCTAAAAAAGCAGCTCCTAAAAAGGCTACTGCTAAAAAAGCAGCTCCTAAAAAAGCTACCGCTAAAAAAGCAGCTCCTAAAAAGGCTACTGCTAAAAAAGCAGCTCCTAAAAAAGCAACCGCTAAAAAGGCAGCTCCTAAAAAGGCTACTGCTAAAAAAGCAGCTCCTAAAAAAGCTACCGCTAAAAAAGCAGCTCCAAGAAAAAGAACAGCTAGCCGTGGTAGAAAAAAAGCTGAAGTTGTAACTCCAGTTGAAGTAACTGAAGTAATGACTCCAACTATGGAATCTTAGGATTTTCAAAAATCTTTATAAAAACTCCGCTCCCTTCAGGAAGCGGAGTTTTTTTTTGACTAGAGAACACTTTTTAAAACCAAGCTTGTACTTGTTGCGTCATGATGTATATTTGCATTAGGCTTTTAATATATTTTCTTTGCTAAACGATTAAAACAAACCCATGCAGGTAGCTACACAAATCCAACCCAACGAGTCTATTCAGGATACCTTTCCAATATTAGGTACAGACCATATAGAGTTTTATGTTGGCAATGCCAAGCAGGCAGCTCATTTTTACCAGAATGCATTTGGATTCGAAATGGTTGCTTATAAAGGTCCTGAAACCGGTTCAAGAGATTTGTGTTCCTATGTACTGCAGCAAGATAAAATAAGATTTGTTTTGACTTCGGCCTTCAGACCTGACCATGAAATCAGTAAACATGTAAATCTTCATGGAGATGGGGTTAAAGTACTTGCATTATGGGTGGATGACGCAAAGAAATCTTTTCATCTGGCGGTTGAAAAAGGGGCAGAAATTGCATTTGAACCGCAGACTTTTAAAGATGAATTCGGAGAGGTTGTAATGGCCTCCATTAAAACATATGGTGATACAATACATACCTTAGTCGAACGAAAAAATTATAACGGCCCCTTTTTACCCGGGTATGTAGCCAAGTCCGGATTAAAACATGTTATTACCACCGGCCTGAAGTACGTTGATCATTGTGTAGGTAATGTGGAACTTGGCGAAATGAATAAATGGGTTCAATTTTATCAGGAGGTTTTAGGATTCAAACTCTTAATCACTTTTGATGATAAAGATATCTCTACTAAGTATACCGCACTGATGAGTAAAGTAGTGTCCAACGGTAATGGATACATTAAATTTCCGATCAATGAGCCTGCACAAGGATTAAAAAAGTCTCAAATTGATGAATACCTTGAGTTCTATAATGGTGCTGGTGTGCAACATATCGCTATAGCAACGGACAATATTCTACAAACAGTAGGAATGCTTCGCGAGAATGGAATAGATTTTCTGTATGTACCTGAAATTTATTACGATGATGTAATGGATCGTGTAGGGCACATAGATGAAAATCTTGAAGACCTCAAAAAGTTAAACATACTTATTGATCGTGATGAGGATGGCTATTTACTTCAAATTTTTACAAAACCTTTGCAGGACAGACCTACGGTGTTTTTTGAAATAATTCAACGCAAAGGTGCAAAATCCTTTGGCAAAGGAAACTTCAAAGCTCTTTTCGAAGCTATTGAACGTGAACAGGAAATCAGAGGAAATTTATAAGCAGATCGAATTTCAAAAAAATATTTGAATGGCCTCCATCCTATTGGTCATCAAAGACTTCTTTGGGTTTTCCAAATTCTATAATACATAAATAATGCTACAGCAGTACTGACAAGCATTAATGATACTCGAAAAGTGCCCATTTGGTGACCACTTTCCATACTATTCTTCAATGGCAGCAATAGGGTAATAAAAATAATCCCTGTGACCCCAAAAACAATTTTCAAAAATTTATGAGGATCATTTAATAAGGGTCGGTGAAAAAACGACAATAATATTCCTAATGCCGGAACTATCAAAGTGTGATTATCTCTTCCGGATGCTTGAAAACTCCATAGGCCCAACATCACCAAAGCAACTGCAAGAAATAAATTAATCCTGTATGGGTACATTATGAATAAACTTTAATTTGACAAACTATTCATCTTCATCTTTCTTGGGAGGTCTGACCTCTTCGTATATTTCGTCCTCTTCCCCCGTACTGCTGTTTGGCAGAATGCTGTTATCCATGTTTAATGAATTCATCATGGATTTAAATGTCTCACAATTTAACTCAATGCCTATGTCTCCCTTAGGACGAACAAATTCTTGATCAGTCTTAAAATCAGCCTCCGGCGTTTCTTCTAACTTATGCATAAACTTCATAAAAAAGGGCTTCGCCATTACAGATCCCTGACCATTCTCCAGAGATAAAAAACGAATCCAGGGATCTTCTCCACCAACCCAGGTACCCACGACCAGATTTGGCGTAATCCCCATAAACCATCCATCCACATAGTCATTTGTTGTTCCGGTTTTACCGCCTACAGGTGATTTCAATCCATATACTTGACCTGATTTTCTCAACAGGTCAACCATGACAAAATTATAATTAGGCGAAAGCGCCAAATTCCTTACAGCTGAATTGCGATAAATCACTCTTCCTTCTTTATCTTCTATCTTAGACACAAAGTATGGCTTTACATACTCTCCATTATTAGCAAAGGTGGTATAAGCACCGGTCATTTCATAAACTGAAAGATCTGCAGAGCCCAATACTATGGAAGGCCATCTTGGGATCAGCAATCCACCATCTCTTCTTTTTGCAGTGCTGTCAATACCCATGTTATGGAGTAATCCACGGATGGGTTCAACGCTTCCCAGAAGAATAACAAGTTTAACCGTAATTGAATTTTTAGAATAAGCCAAGGCCTTATACAAATTGTAATTTCCACCGGTAAAAACTTCGGCGTTTCCCGGTGACCATGCTTCCGGTAAATGAAAGTTAGGATCATTTGCGGGAATGGTGTACTGCACATCCTGAAATTCGTTGCATGGGGAAATATTTTGGAGTGCAATTGCGGTGGCGTATACGAACGGTTTAAAAGTAGATCCGACTTGCCGTCTTGAATTGACGTGGTCGTATTTGAAATATTTAAAGTTGGTTCCACCAACCCAAGTTTTAATTTCTCCGGTATGCGGATCCACACTCATCGATCCAATCTGTAAATGCTTACGATGATATTTTATGGAATCAATAGGCGTCATTTTGGCTTTCTTTTCATCGCCTGTTACATAATCATAGATGTTCATTTCAACCGGTGTTGTCATTTGAATTCGCATGTCTTTTTCAAATGATGACCACAGTTTCTGTATCATTGGCCATTGCTTGCTTTCAAGAATTTTCTTAGAAAATTCGTATTGTGTTTTGGTAAGTTGCTTCTTATTGTACTCTTCCTTCAGAAATCCGGGTTTCAATTTTTCGTTAATCAATCTCTGAATGGTTCTGTCGGTAACATCGACCTTGCCAATTTCAGCTTCCAGCTGTGCGATTATTTTGCCATAATATTTATTCCATACGAATTGATAACGATCTGTTTCCCGAACCAGGTTATTCAGTGCATCTTTTCTGATTCGCTTCATGTTGTCATTATCGTCTTCCACTTTTTCCCAAGGATCCTGATTACTCCAAACATTAAAATATGCTTTTTGGACATTGACCATATGTTCTCTTGCGGCTTCTTCTGCGAGCCTTTGGTAAACAGGATTTATGGTTGTGTAAATTTTTAAACCATCCTGATAGATATTGTATTTTTCTCCATTGGGTTTTAAATATTCTTCCTGATCGAATAAATCTTTAAGCCATTTTCCTAATTCAATTCTGAAATGAGGCGCAATTCCATCCAGATGAGTTTCCCGTTTAAACAAGGATACGTCAAGTGGCATTTTTTTATAAGCCTCCAATTGCTTACTACTTATGATGCCTTTTTGTTCAGTAAGCGCCAAAACTGTATTTCTTCTTTCCTTGGCGAGATCCGGAAATTTTTTTGGATTATACAGTGTAGGATTTTTCAACATGCCGACCAACATGGCGGCTTCATCTAACCTAAGATCCTTTTGGTCTTTGCCAAAATAAGTTTTTGCGGCAGTTTGTACACCATGCGCTTCATAGATAAAATCAAACTTATTAAGATACATGGCCAGAATTTCTTCCTTGGTATATCCTTTCTCTAATTTTACAGCCGTCAACCATTCTTTGAGTTTTACGCGCACCATCATCATGGTACGAACCACCTTACTTTTACCTTTCAGATTTGGACGTTCAAATAAAAGCTTTGCCAACTGTTGGGTAATCGTACTTCCACCACCGGACTCTTCTTTACTCAACAAAAGGGTTTTAAAAAATACTCTTATCAATGCCCAGGAATCGATTCCGGAATGTTTGTAATACCTTGCATCTTCGGTAGCCAGAAGACATTGAATTAAATAAGGATTTAAACTATCATACAATAAAAACTCTCTGTTCTCATTGTAAAACTTGCCCATCACAGAAAGATCATTTGAATATATAAGACTTGCCTGATTGTAATTGGGATTTTCCAGTTCTTCAAAAGTAGGAAGATTATCAAAAGAAATAATTAGAATGAGCAAATAGGAAAACAAAATAATGGCCAGTAACATTTTCCATAGAAAGCCAATAAACTTTCTGAACCAGGGCTTATCGTCCCTGGATTCTCCATTGTATATTTCAGTGAGACTAAACTCACGAATAAAAATGACCCAGCGTTTTTTAAAATTCTCCCACATTCAAATTAAAATTCAACTGCAAATTTCGTTTAAAAATTGCAGTCTTCCAAAGTTTTATTCACCATATCGGCATTCACTTCTACACCAAATTTCGGCAGCCCCGGACGTTCCAGTAAAGTCATAATGATTTTACCATGTTGATTTTTTTTATCCACTGACATCCATTTCAAAATTGTAGGAAAGTCTTCTGGTTCTGGTCTCCACTCTCCAATAAATGGTAACATCATCTCTTTAATTTGTGGAAACCACTGAGGTCTCCAAGTAAACTTCTGGGCTGAAAGCCAGGATTCATAAATAATCCCAAAGGCTACAGCTTGTCCATGTAACAGCTCATCTGTACTATCCAACAACATCCCTTCTAAGGCATGTCCAAAACTGTGTCCAAAATTTAGGATTTGTCGTAAGCCGGTTTCGTAAAAATCTTTCTGCACAATTTCCATTTTAAAACGGACAGATTTTCTGATCAGTTCGGGTAGGATTTCTCTGTCCGGCAATCCCGGTCTTTGTCTGAGTTCTTCCCAGAAAGGAGGATCCTGAATCAAGGAGTGTTTGATTATCTCTACGAATCCATTTTTTAATTCTGCCTCCGATAGCGTATTTAAAAAAGCCGGTTCAATCAATATAGCTTTTGGTAATTTGAAAAGACCTATTTGATTTTTGAACTGCATGAAATTAATCCCGGTTTTTCCGCCTAAGGCTGCATCTGCCATACCCATCAAACTGGTGGGAATATAAATACAATCGATTCCTCTTAATAAAACGGAAGTACAAAATCCGGTAAAGTCCGTAACAACACCACCTCCAACTGCCAAACAGACAGTCTTGCGATCTACCCCATTTTCCAAAGCAAAACGCCAAAAACGTTCGCATTCGGCAAGACTTTTGGAATGCTCTCCAATGGGCAATTCAAAAATCAAGGGATTCTCTAAGTTTAATTGACCCATCATAAAAGGCAGACAATGCCTACTTGTATTGGCGTCACAAACAATCAAAATCCTGGAATATGAAGTCCTGGATAATATGGAAGACAGCCGTTCCCAGGGTTGTTGAAAAAAAATTAAGCTATCCGCAAATGGTGTACCTGACATGTGTTTGGATTAGGGCTGCAAGGTAAGGTTTTGAAAGTTCTTTGAAGGCAGAAAACGGAAATCTATTTTCTAAGAATTTTCATTGGATCAACATAGTTAACTTTAAGCTTCAACTTGAGTTTTGACTCAAGATTAAAATACATTCTGTTCTCTATGAAATAAAAATCTCTGATGTTGAAATCTTCCAACTCACCATTCATGTTTAATCCATGTACCAATTCCTTGTCTTCCAGAAGTGTTTGAATAGATTTTTTATAATCCATCAGCATTTCATTCAATTGTCCTTCAAGGGTATTTTTAATTTTACTTTCTGCTATACCTTTAACTAGAGAAAAAATTGCTTTATTGATTGATTTTCCATTTTCTACTTTAAGGTTTAGTTCTTTTAGTTCTATTTGTTTATTTTCCTGATTAAATGCAGGAACAAAGGTCATCAGAAATCTACCATTGAATGCACCTGATGAGTTAAATCGTACGGACACCTTTTCTTCTAAACCGGAAAGTTGCAGTGAAGTAATTTTTATTCTGGCCATGCCTGAGCCGAATTCCTGATTTTCAACTGATTCTTTAGTCAGAATTTCAAGGTAATTTACCGGAATTCTGGATTGCAAATAAAACAAGCTGCTTTCTTCTACATAAGGTCGCATTGAAAATGTGAGATCGTTGTATAATTCATCCGGTTTACTTTCTGCAATAACGTTTTCGAGATAGATCAGTACCGGCAAGGAAATTTCGTTGTTTCGATAACTAGCCGGCCCCAAAGCCAGTTCTACCGGACTGGAATATACGTGAATGATGTTATCCTCTGTTGAATAAAAAGGAGTTAAAAAAAACTGTTGTACAGATTTTTTAATTTTACTCAGATCAAGATTTTTGACCAGTGTTTGATCCAGTTTAGAGCACAATTCAGATTTGTATCTTTTGACGATCTGATTGGCAATTGGTTCTATCGGGATTGGAAGTCCGTACACTTTCAGAACCGGTTTTTTCAACCATCGATATTCGATTAAATCCGTTCTGCTTAAAATCTGGTTGTTAAAAATATCTAATTTGTTGACAAGATTAAGTTCCAACTGTCCAATTGCTTTCACCTGACTTATTTGTGAGCGGGGCTGAATCTCCAAATCGATTGGAAGTGTAAGATGGATGGTGTTGTCTACCGCCTGTACTTGCATTTGGCTGGCTAGTCTGGCTTTGCATTTATACCCATCTTCCAAAACAAGTCCATCTCCGATGGTAGAGTTGACCAACTCATTCACTACCCGATTCAATTCATAATCAGAAATGCTTATGTTGAAATTAACAGCTGATATAGGAATTCTTTTCAGATTCATAATCTGTTGTGGATCTTTAACCGGTGGAGCCATTTTTTTACTGCAGGACCACATAAAGAAATTCAAACTCATGAGGCCCAACCAAAAAATAAAATTGCATGTGTTGTTTGTAGGCAAGACTGACTTTTTCATCATGTACCTTATAAACTAAGTAAACCTGATAAAATTGTATAACATGTGAAACCAAGTATAAAATCTTCCTTTACAATTTTAGATCTGCAGGGTTATAGGCTATGGATTTCAATACTTTTCCATCTTCTTTTCGGTATACAAGGAATTGGGATCCTTTGGTTTTGATTTCTGACACAGTGCCCTTTTCACTAAAATATTTTTCCTGGGTTGCGAGGGCTTCTTCATAAGTATTACATGCCTTACTCATATTGGATCTTTGCACCTCATCAAAAAGTTCTTTGAATTTACTTGCCAGACCAAATTCCAAAATGGCACCCGACAATACATATTGCAAATCGCACAAAGCATCTGCAATTTCCCTGAGATCATTTGTTTCAATTCCTTCGCGTAGCTCTCTAAGTTCCTCTTCCAAAAGTGCCAGTCTTAAATTACACCTTTCTAAAGATGGTATCGCAGGCTCTGTCAAGACAGGCATATCAAACAAATCATGAAAGTCTGCTACATCGTTGAGCGCCTGGGGTTCCTTAAAATTCCTTTTGTTCATCTCCATACCAATTTACCTGTAAAATTACATATTTACCTTATATATATATGAAATAACTGAATATCTGATGGCGCAAGGATAGAAATTTCCCTTTGGTAACAATTTGGTCACATTGATTTAACATAGAGTTATTGATAAGTTAATCTTCGCAAAATGCCCACTGGCAGGCCTCTTCGTATCTTTGCAGGGTAAATAATTTGGAATAAAATGTTGAAATGTAAATTGATTTTAATCCTGCTCATTACCACCCTGAGCATGTATGCACAAAGTGCAACCATTCAAGGAACCATCCTGGACAAAACTACAAAAGAGCCCATTATCGGGGCTACCATTATGGTGGAAGGCAGTCAAACAGGTACCACATCCGATTTTGATGGTAAATTCACTCTTCGAAATTTGACTGCAGGGAAGCTGACCGTCGCCATAAATTATATTGGCTATAAAAAAGTCACCAAAGAATATACTTTGGACAAGGATTCAAAAATTGAAGAATCCTGGGATCTGGAAGAAGAATCTACTGTTTTAGCCGATGTGGTGGTGATAGGAAAAGTAAACAAGCAAAATGCCTCCGCCATTACCTTGCTCCAACAAAAATCCTCCTCCATGGTGAGTGGGATTTCAAATGAAGATATTAAAAAGAGCCCGGACAGGAATACCAGTGATGTTTTAAAAAGAGTAAGTGGCGCAAGTATTCAGGAAAATAAATTTGTGATCATACGAGGACTTGCAGACAGGTATAACAATGCTCTGTTAAATGCAAATGTACTGCCAAGTACAGAACCCGATCGCCGATCCTTCAACTTTGACCTTTTCCCTTCGAGCGTGCTAACCAATCTGGTTATTTATAAAACCGCCACTCCGGACTTGCCGGGTGAATTTGCTGGAGGAATTGTTCAGGTGAACACAAAGGAGGTATCGGAAAACCCCTTTGTGGAAATGACAGTTGGCACAGGAATAAATTCTATCTCTACCTTTAAATCCTACAACTTTTACGAAGGGGGGAATACCGATTGGTTAGGGTATGATAAAACCAAAAGAAGTCTTGATCCGAATGTCACCAAAGAAGCTTTGAGTAATAATTCGACCAGATATGAAAATTCAAGATTGGTGGCAAATGACTGGAAAGTGAATAACTACAGTTCAATGATGCCTTCTCAAAATCTACAGTTATCGGCAGGGAAAAATTTTAATGTTTTCGGTAAAAAATTAGGCATCCTTGGCGCACTGAGTTACCAAAACACCAACCGAATTCTGCAGATTGAAAGAAACGACTTTAACATTGACAAGACTCAGCTTTATGCTTATCAAGATGCGCAGTATAAAAAGCAATACAACAACGCTGGATTATTGAATGCAACGCTCAGTCTAAACAGCAGAAATAAAATTTCTTTAAACAATTTGATGACCGTTATCGGTGACGATCAATATATTGAAAGAATAGGTCATGATATTGAACAAACACGTCAGATAAAGGCATATTCCATGCTGTATACCAGTACTTTCCTTTTCACGAATCAACTCATCGGTGAACATGAAATCAGTAAGTCCGGAACCCTTTTAAAGTGGGCTTTGTCCAGATCAGAAATCAATCGAAACACTCCATCGTACAGAAGAATGACTTACATTAAGAACGATGATGCCGAACCTACCGATCCATACTATGCATACATTCCCATTGGAGCACCTTCCCCTAATTACGCCGGAAGATTCTATTCAGATCAGGCAGAAAAACTGTACACCGGAAGAATAGATTTAAGTTTACCTATACGTGGAAATGATCAAAATCAAATCAAGTTTGGCGCATTTTCAGATATGAGAGACCGCAGTTTTGATGCCCGTGTTTTTGGTTATACTTATTCCAGAAATTATGTTGCACAGGAATTGCTTACCCAAGGAATTGGGGACATTCTAGATCACAAAAACATCAATGAAAACGGTTTTGTATTGAAAGAATCCACCAACCCAAATGATTCTTACGACGCTTCTTCTGCAAATATTGGTGGATATGCAATGTTAGACCATCATTTTTTTGGAGACAAGATCAGGTTTATCGGTGGACTACGCCTGGAAGCCTTCAATCAAAAATTGAACACTTATGAATATGGTGGAAGTCCTATTTCTATAAACAGTCAGGTTTATGATTTTCTTCCTTCCGTCAATTTGGTTTATAAAATCAACGAAACTTCCAATCTTCGATTATCCGGAAGTCAAACTGTGGTTCGACCAAACTTCAGAGAGCTTGCTCCATTCTCCTTTTATGACTTCAATTTATCCGCAGCAATTGTAGGAAATCCAAATCTTAAGCGTACTCAAATTATGAATTACGATTTAAAATTTGAGAAATTCTTTAGTTCAGGACAACACATCAGTGCCTCAGCTTTTGTAAAAAAATTCAAGAATCCTGTTGAGCAATTGTATGAGACATTAGGCGCAGGTACCAGAAATTTTCTCTTTACCAATGCAGATGCAGCTTCCAATTATGGTGTTGAATTTGAAGCACGTTATAATCTAGGACAAATAACTCCAAGCTTAAATAATTTTCAATTCAGAACTAATCTGGCCTGGATAAACTCAATGGTTGACTTAAGTAAATTTGCTGGTCAAAATCAGTCAGAACGCCCACTCCAAGGACAATCTCCATACCTGATCAATTTTGGATTATCCTATCAACATCCGGATCTGGGATTAGCAGTCAATATTTTGTATAACAGAATTGGAAGGAGAATTTGGTTAGTAGGAAGCAATGGTTATCAGGATACTTATGAGGCACCAAGAGACTTGTTTGATCTCCAGATTTCTCAAATGTTGGGCAAAAACTTTCAAATTAAATTTACGGTTTCAGATTTATTTAATCAACCGTTTACATTTTATCAGGATCAGAATGATTCCAAAAAATATGATGCAGACGACACTGTTATACTGCAAAATACTTTTGGCACAAACTATTCCTTAGGATTAACTTATACGATTAAGTAAGATACATTTCAACACTTTTTTTTAACGGTTGTCCATGCAGATGGGCAGCCGTTATTTTTTTTAAGATGAATTATTTTTTTTTTTGAAAATGTTAACTTCAAAATTGTTTCCATTAAAAGGCAATATTATTTCACACCACCCACCGTTTTGTAAAAATTAATATTGCAGAAAAGATTTAGTAACCATTTGGTAACACTGAAGACACAATTCCCGCATAGGCCTGTCGTAATTTTGCAGTGAAAAGATTGAGAATTTTAATTTATCTAAAAATCTATCTATGAAGAGATTATTACTTTTAAGTTTTATTTTTTCTGCTTTTTTACTGAATGCGCAAAATGTGATTCAAGTAAACGCAGACATTACCGGAAATACTACATGGGAATCCAAAAACATCTATGTGTTGACGGGGGCATCCTTTATTTATGTTAAAAATGATGCAGTATTGACCATTGAAGCCGGGACCATTATCAAAGGTGATCCTGCAGCATTAGTGATCACTCGTGGTTCAAAAATTATCGCAAATGGTGAAGCAGAAAAACCCATTGTGTTTACTTCAAATAAACCGGCAGGGCAAAGAGCTCCGGGAGATTGGGGAGGACTATTGATCTTGGGAAAAGCCAAAGTGAATTGTCCTGGTGGTGAATGTACAGTAGAGGGTGGTCTCGACCCAGTATTAGGAAAATACGGTGGACAGGACGATGCGGACAATTCCGGTACATTGCGTTATGTGCGCGTTGAGTTCGCAGGAATTGCATTCCAGCCAAATAACGAAACCAACAGTTTGACTTTAGGTGGAGTAGGATCAGGTACTACCATAGATCACGTGCAAACTAGTTTTGGTGGCGATGATGCATTTGAGTGGTTTGGTGGAACTGTAAATGGAAAATATCTCGTCGCTTACAAAACAGTAGATGACATGTTTGACACTGATTTTGGATTTACAGGAAATGTACAATATGGACTTGGGGTGAGCGATCCAAACCTCGCAGACATTTCAGGATCCAATGCTTTTGAAGCAGACAATGATGCACAAGGAAGTACAAATACTCCGATTTCCAGAGGAGTGTTCAGCAACATGACCATCATTGGGCCAAGACAAGATGCAAGTTCAACATTTAATACAAACTTCAGAAGAGGTGCACACCTAAGAAGGAGCACACAACAAAATATTGTAAACTCAATTATCTCAGGATTTCCAACAGGAATAAGATTGGAGAGTGCTAATTCTGAAAATTATTATTTGAATTCAAAAGAATTGCAATTGAGAAACAACATCGTTGCTTCCGTAGGAAAACTTTTTGATTCAACCTCTACTAATACACAAATTATCTCTGATTCATTCAGACTTCAAAACAGAGTTTTAAACACCTATGGAGAATTGAATCTGACAGCACCATTCAGTGCAATAGTTAACCCGGTTCCTGCAACTGGTTCACCTGCACTAAGTGGTTCAAGCTTTGCAGCTATGTCTGCATTTTTTGAAAGAACAAATTATGTAGGAGGTTTTGGTACAAGCAACTGGACCAATTGTTGGTGTGAGCAGGATCCTGTGAATGCAGATTATTCCAAATCCCCATTAGAATATATAGAGTCAGGAATAAACATCAATGCTCAAATAAATGCAGGTGAAGTTAAGTTTACCACATCGGCAACTTCTAATTATACCTATAGCTGGGTCTTTGGTGATGGTGGCACTTCCACAGAAGCCAATCCAACATACACATACAAAAAATCAGGAAAGTATACGGTAACTTTAACAGTTTCCAACTCTAGAGGTTGTACCAAAACCGTTACCAAAACGGTAGACATCATCACTCAACAAAATGTAATTTTGGTAAGTTCAGACATTACAGTGGATACCAAATGGGAATCCAAAAATATTTACGTACTTACCGGTACTGCATTCATCTATGTGAAAAACAATGCAACACTAACCATTGAAGCTGGAACAATTATTAAAGGAGAACCTGCAGCATTGGTGATTACCAGAGGATCAAAAATCATTGCAGATGGTCTTCCAAACAAACCAATTGTTTTTACATCCAATAAAGCAGCCGGCCAAAGAGCTCCCGGAGATTGGGGAGGCCTGTTGGTTCTAGGAAATGCTAAAGTAAATTGTCCCGGAGGAGAATGTACCGTGGAAGGAGGTCTGGATCCTGTATTAGGTAAATATGGAGGACAAAATGATGCAGACAATTCAGGTATCTTGCGCTATGTACGTATTGAATTTGCAGGGATCGCCTTTCAGCCCAATAATGAAACCAACAGCTTGACACTGGGTGGTGTGGGTTCAGCAACTACCATAGAACATGTACAAACCAGTTTTGGTGGTGATGATGCTTTTGAATGGTTTGGTGGAACAGTGAATGGAAAATATCTGATGGCTTACAAAACCATAGATGATATGTTTGATACTGATTTTGGTTTTACGGGAAATGTACAATATGCTTTGGGTATCAGTGATCCAAATCTGGCAGACATCTCAGGATCAAACGCATTTGAGGCGGACAACGATGCACAGGGTTCTACAAACGCTCCCCAATCACAATCCATCTTCAGTAATGTAACCATCATCGGCCCTAGAGAAAATTCAAGTTCCACCTTCAACACCAATTTCAGAAGAGGTATTCATCTTAGAAGAAGCACTAAAGAGAGTCTTGTCAATTCAATTATTGGCGGATTTCCGACGGGTGTAAGATTGGAAAGCAGCAACAGTGAAAACTACTTCTTGAATTCCAAAGAACTGAAATTAAGCGGAAATATTTTTGCATCAAACGGTAAATTATTTGACTCCACCTCTGTGAACACAAAAACCATCTCTGATGAATTTGTAAAACAAAACAGAGTGTTGGCGACCTGGATGGAAACCGGTTTAACTGCACCTTATGCAGCTAAATCAAATCCTCTTCCCACTGCAAGTTCACCTGCATTAAGTGGTTCAGAATTTACAGGACTTCCTGCTTGGTTTGAGCGAACTACATTTGTAGGGGCGTTTAGCACAAACAACTGGACTGATTGTTGGGCAGAATACAATCCTGCAAATGCGGATTATTCTACTTCTCCATTAGAGTATTTTTCAGAAATCCTGAGTATAAATTCCAATGCGGTTAATGGCACTGTAGCTTTCGGTATCAACAATCCTGGAAACTACAGCTATAGCTGGGATTTTGGTGATCAATCTGCAAAATCTACCGTTGCGAATCCATCACATTCTTACACCACTTCTGGTAGGTTTACCGTAGTGTTAAGCCTTACCAACGACAGAGGTTGTGTAAAAGAATTAAGAACAGTAGTTGATGTTTTGACTGCAACCAATAACCCTTCAGATAACTCATCTATCGAAGTTCTTCCAAATCCCAATAATGGAAATTTCAGAATGCTGGTTCAATCTCCTTTCACCTCAGACATGAAAGTAGAAATTATTAACTCCATCGGACAGATTATTCGTACCCATACCACTAAAGTACAAGCCGGACAAGAAAGCTTTGATGTAAATTATCTTTCTAAAGGCATGTACACTGTAAAAGTGACTCTTGGATCTAAGCAGATGGTTAAGAAAATGCAGGTTTTATAAATTAGCTAATATGGTAAGAATGAAATTCTTGTAGTTAAGCATATTGTTTTTGTTGATATAGCTCATTGGCTTTTTAGCCAATGAGCTTTTTTTTTGAGGATTGGACATCTTCATTAACACATCAACATTTCCCATCATTAACTCATTAGCTAATTTTCAAATTAGCTAATTAATATTTATTCTTCTTTCATAAACGGATACTCGTAGGAAAGAGGAGGATCAAAATTTTCTTTGATGGTGCGCGGAGACACCCATCGGATAAGATTGAGTACGGAGCCTGCTTTGTCGTTCGTACCGGAAGCTCTAGCACCTCCGAATGGTTGCTGATCTACGACAGCACCTGTTGGCTTGTCATTGATGTAAAAATTACCGGCAGCATTTCTTAACACATGGGAGCTGTGCAGGATGACTTCACGTTCCTTTGCAAAGACTGCACCCGTCAATGCATAATCTGAAGTTTGGTCCACTTTATGAAGTATTTGATCATAATCTGCATCCTCATAAACATAGATGGTCAAAACCGGTCCAAATAACTCTTCACACAAGGTAACGTAATCAGGATTGGTTGTGAGGATGATGGTAGGTTCAATATAATAGCCGATGGATTTATCACATTTACCTCCGGCGATGATTTTGGCATCGGGAGATTTTGCGACATCGTCTATGTAAGATTTTAATTTGTCAAATGATTTTTCATCGATGACTGCGTTGATGAAATTGGTAAAATTTTCCGGACTTCCCATTTTCATGGAATCAAGATCTGCTTGCATGAAACCTTCAATTGCCGGCCATAGACTTTTAGGTAGATAGGCTCGGGAGGCTGCGGAACATTTTTGGCCCTGAAATTCGAAGGCGCCACGGGAAAGAGCCACTGCAACTGCTTTTGGATTGGCAGAAGGGTGTGCAACTACAAAATCCTTACCACCGGTCTCCCCTACCAATCTTGGAAATGAACGATATTTAGCAAGATTGTTTCCGATTTTTGCCCAGATATTTCTGAACACCCCGGTAGAGCCCGTAAAGTGCAATCCTGCAAATTCTCTATGTTCGAAGATGACACTTCCGGCAGTAGCACCATCTACAAAAACCAGATTGATGACTCCGGGAGGAAGACCTGCCTCCTCCAGAATTTCCATGATGAGTGAGGCAGAATAAATTTGCGTTTCCGCAGGTTTCCACACCACTGTATTTCCCATCAAAGCCGGAGCACAAGGAAGGTTACCTGCAATGGAAGTAAAATTAAATGGAGTCAGTGCAAATATGAATCCCTCCAAAGGGCGATATTCCAGCTTGTTCCACATCATGGGCATTGAATTAGGCTGGATTTCGTAGATCTGCTTGAGATAGGCTACATTGAATCTTAGAAAATCACAAAACTCACATACCGCATCGATTTCAGCCTGATAGATGTTTTTTGACTGTCCCAACATGGTCATGGCGTTGGTGCGGGCGCGGTAACGTCCAGCGATTAAATCTGCAGCTTTTAGAAAAATTGCAGAACGATCTCTCCAATCCATTTTCTCCCAGCCCTCCTTAGCCGTTAGTGCCGCGTCGATGGCAGCCTGAACATCTTTTGCAGAGCCTTTATAGTAATAACCAAGGGTATGACTTATTTCATGTGGTGGATGGATCCTTCTACGATCATCAGAGGCAACCTTTTGTCCATTGATGGTCATTTTGATATCCAGTTCTTTGGATTTTAATTCTGCCAATACTTTTTTTAGTTCTATTTTTTCCTTTGATCCAGGAGTATAATTCAGTACCGGTTCATTTTTAGGAACAGGAATTTGATTCATAAACGCATATTTAATTTGCCTGCAAAGAAACGACGCTTCCGGCAGAAAGCCATGAAATCAGCCTGAAATCAATGCTCGGTAATGGACATTCCGCTGATATCGTTCAGGATAAGCTGCGGAACAAAAGCACTGATGTCACCGGCTCCCAGGATCAGTTCCCGCACAATGGTTGAGGAAATATGGCTTAATTCGGGACGGGCGATAAAAAACACGGTATCCAACTGCTTCTCCACGGTGTGGTTGATTTGCGAAATGGTCCGTTCATAATCGAAGTCAGCTGCATTGCGAATGCCACGAATGAGATAATCAGATTCTATTTTTTGGCAATATTTGAGGGTAAGGCCCTGATAGTCGTCGACTTTTACCTTGGGCTCATATTCAAAAATAGACCTCAGCCAGGATTTCCTTTGCTCAAGTGGAAACAAGTATTTTTTTTGAGAATTCACACCGATGGCAATAACGATTTCATCAAAGAGTGGCAGAGCACGGCGCACAATGTCTACGTGTCCGATGGTGATGGGGTCAAAGGATCCCGGTAAGACCGCTATCTTTTTTTTCATATGGGCTAATTGGCTCAAAGCTAAGCATTCATCACCGTTCATACAAAAAACATGGTTTAAATGGTCCCTGGAGAGAAATTCAAAAATAATGATTGACGAACTACAAATTTTCCTTCAGGGGTTGAAAGCTGATTCTATAGGCTTCGTACAGGCCCTTAGTCGTGGTGGCTGGCAATTGGGTCATTTCAGACATACAGGAAATTCGAGAAGCCGGAATTTGTTTGGCCAATAATTTTTTAATGGCTTGTGCACGTGCCATACCCAAATTTTCATAAGGGCCGGAATATTGTTCCCGAGATTCATACAAACCCGTCACGACCGTCATCAAACCAGTTCTGGCCACCCGCATCAGAGAATCCCGATACAAATAAAATTTTGGGCTGGTGAGCACACTGTCAGAATCATAAGTAAAGAACACATATTGACCCTCCTCAAAGCGAATATGGGAGGGAATGGCTTGTAATTTTTTATCCGTGACAGTTCCGGATTGACAGGCGAAAACTGCCAACATGATGAGTAAAAAGAAACCTCCATAATTCCACAAATATTCCTTACTTAATTTTGGTTCACTCATCTTAGGCTTATTGTCCAACTGCAAAAATACAATGGAACCAAAACATAATCGGATTTTATAAAAATGAAATAAATGATGAAAGTCTTGCATTCCGGTTTTTGAAATTGTATATTTGAGATATCCTGAAAGAAAAATCAATCCCTAGAGAACAAGCATTTTCATCTATTTTAAAGTTAAACATTCAACATGGAAAAGGAATTTGACAAGGAACTCTTATTTACGAAAGATTTTCCAGAGCGGAACCGAAAGGCATTGGAAGAAGAAGTCGAATCCTATAAAAAACAGCCATTCACACGGAAACAGGTGGAGGAGCAAATCAAACGTATTTGCAAAAGAACAGAAGGGAGAAGGAGGGTATAAAAGCATACGAAACAGAAAAAGGCATTTGGATAGTTTTGAATTGCAGCAACTTAGAAATAAGTATATCTTTGAAAATCGTATGTTGACAACAACAGAAAACAGGTATGGATTCCCAACTCCGGAGATGTACACCTCCATTGAATACCCATTAAATTATCTACAGAACAAGTTGGATGCACTTCAAGAGAAACCAGAGGATGTGATTATTGTCTCTGTGGATTATGGAGATTGTTGGGCTTTGGAATCATTTAATTAAAATAATAAATTTTCAAAGGCTTGAGTTGGTGGGCGAAGCATCTCGTCCAGGATTGCTTTCACTTTTAAGAAAAACGTATCTTTGAAATATCAAACAAAATGACCACAATCGCAGCATTGCAGTTTTGATTTGCTTTCACTTTTAAGAAAAACGTATCTTTGAAATATCCATACATCCACGCACCACGCACCGAACATTGTTTTGATTTGCTTTCACTTTTAAGAAAAACGTATCTTTGAAATATCCGATCAAATTTGAGTATGAGAATGAAGGGGGTTTTGATTTGCTTTCACTTTTAAGAAAAACGTATCTTTGAAATATCCCTTTTAATTATCAACAAGACAGCACAAAGGTTTTGATTTGCTTTCACTTTTAAGAAAAACGTATCTTTGAAATATCCTTTACGATTGAGTATTTCGGGTGACGCTGTTTTGATTTGCTTTCACTTTTAAGAAAAACGTATCTTTGAAATATCAAATTTATGTGCTACGCGGACCAGGATACGTTTTGATTTGCTTTCACTTTTAAGAAAAACGTATCTTTGAAATATCTACCCTGGATAATTAAATCACACTGGCAGGGTTTTGATTTGCTTTCACTTTTAAGAAAAACGTATCTTTGAAATATCCTTGACCAATGGAAATGAAGAGGCATTAAAGTTTTGATTTGCTTTCACTTTTAAGAAAAACGTATCTTTGAAATATCTGCCCACCATAACACAAGATCCAAATGGAAGTTTTGATTTGCTTTCACTTTTAAGAAAAACGTATCTTTGAAATATCGGAGGTTACCTTACCATGGTTGATGATTTGTTTTGATTTGCTTTCACTTTTAAGAAAAACGTATCTTTGAAATATCGCATTCTGAAAGACCCTTCGCACCCAATTAGTTTTGATTTGCTTTCACTTTTAAGAAAAACGTATCTTTGAAATATCGAGGTTAGCGATTCGTTGCGGATTGCAGCAGTTTTGATTTGCTTTCACTTTTAAGAAAAACGTATCTTTGAAATATCTTACATTAATCGTTCTACTGAGGCAATCTGTTTTGATTTGCTTTCACTTTTAAGAAAAACGTATCTTTGAAATATCCAGTTGCAGTTTCAAACTTTCTTACATCCTGTTTTGATTTGCTTTCACTTTTAAGAAAAACGTATCTTTGAAATATCCAATAAGTTCATCATGAATATACCCGGTAAGTTTTGATTTGCTTTCACTTTTAAGAAAAACGTATCTTTGAAATATCAATATACAATGGAGAATCAGGAGCAGCAAGTTTTGATTTGCTTTCACTTTTAAGAAAAACGTATCTTTGAAATATCACACTAAGACGTAAAGTATTTGAAGAAATTGTTTTGATTTGCTTTCACTTTTAAGAAAAACGTATCTTTGAAATATCGATGGGGAAAGATGTACATGGACCACACCGGGTTTTGATTTGCTTTCACTTTTAAGAAAAACGTATCTTTGAAATATCTTAAAACTGATGAGGGGTGGAGTGAGTGCGTTTTGATTTGCTTTCACTTTTAAGAAAAACGTATCTTTGAAATATCATAAATCGCCTATTCTCCGACTTGACCAAGTTTTGATTTGCTTTCACTTTTAAGAAAAACGTATCTTTGAAATATCTGTGCGCAGCTGCTAATCCTCCTCCGGCAAGTTTTGATTTGCTTTCACTTTTAAGAAAAACGTATCTTTGAAATATCATTGTTTGAGCCTCCGTTTGCTGATTCTTTGTTTTGATTTGCTTTCACTTTTAAGAAAAACGTATCTTTGAAATATCGGCTTTGCGAATGAGCAACATCACCTTGAAGTTTTGATTTGCTTTCACTTTTAAGAAAAACGTATCTTTGAAATATCGGTCTTTTCTTCTTTAACGCAAGAAAATAAGTTTTGATTTGCTTTCACTTTTAAGAAAAACGTATCTTTGAAATATCTTAGTGGATCAGGAGGATATCCTTTTCCACGTTTTGATTTGCTTTCACTTTTAAGAAAAACGTATCTTTGAAATATCTAGAGCGATTGATATTTCCTCTACTTCAGGTTTTGATTTGCTTTCACTTTTAAGAAAAACGTATCTTTGAAATATCCAAAGAGTGTGTGATTCCAGAGGAGTTAAAGTTTTGATTTGCTTTCACTTTTAAGAAAAACGTATCTTTGAAATATCAAACCACAATTAATTACCAATCAAAACAAGTTTTGATTTGCTTTCACTTTTAAGAAAAACGTATCTTTGAAATATCAACACAATAAAATGACAATAAACTTAATAAGTTTTGATTTGCTTTCACTTTTAAGAAAAACGTATCTTTGAAATATCTTCAAGGTTCTGAAGGTCAAAATCAGTTAGTTTTGATTTGCTTTCACTTTTAAGAAAAACGTATCTTTGAAATATCATCAGCAATTCACAAGTGGTCACCATTTTGTTTTGATTTGCTTTCACTTTTAAGAAAACTTGAACTTTGTGGGTTTGTTTTGATTTGCTTTCACTTTTAAGAAAAACGTATCTTTGAAATATCCTATTGATTAATTGCAGTGTTTTCCAATTTCGTTTTGATTTGCTTTCACTTTTAAGAAAAACGTATCTTTGAAATATCCGAGGTGGTATTTTAAAGACCCATCGTTCAGTTTTGATTTGCTTTCACTTTTAAGAAAAACGTATCTTTGAAATATCCAAATTATCGGGTGGTGGTGTTTTGTGTCTACGTCCCCCCCTTTTTCTCCCCCCCCCACTTTGTTTTGATTTGCTTTCACTTTTAAGAAAAACGTATCTTTGAAATATCCCTGATTCTCCTAAAGGCCTGAAATTCTGATACTTAAAGTATTTTTTCATTTAAAAAAAACAATGCTTTTAAGAGTACAAACATGATGTTTGGCTCATTTTTTTTTCAAAATAACTCCAACATTGGACGTTCTGAATCATGCTTAGTGGGTTTGACCCCATGGTAGACTTCCATCATACCGAATTGTTTGTCGGTCAACGTTGACATAACGATGTGACCTTTGGATGGAAGTATATTTTTAACTCCCTTAATATAGCGATCTGCATATTCTTTACTAAGACAATGCCTGATGTAGATTGAATATTGAAACATGGTGAATCCAGCCTTCAATAGGTTCTTCCTAAACTGGCCGTATTGTTTTTTATCTGCCTTTGTTTCTGTAGGCAGGTCAAAATATACAATTACCCACATAATTCTATATGCATTGAAGCGTGATGAATGTACAGTCATTGCAATATGGGTAACTTAAGTTGAGTCCCCGATCCTTCTTCAAAACACTTACTTAATGAATAGCACATAGATTGCATTGCTAACTGCATTGGCTTAGTCTCTGATCCAATTAATACATCCATTTCCAGGATGCTTAATAGACTTTTCCTGCTTGCCATACTTAATTGATGCTCAGAATTGTTTTGCCCATCTCCCATGAGTTGTTTTACACAATTATCTACAAATGGACGAAACGGTTCCATCATGTCATCTGCCAAACAAAGTGGATTGTAGGTATTTTTATGATTTATTCCCATAATCGGGAATAGCCCGGCCCCAAGTAAACATCTTGCAACTGCAGCTCTAATTATGGCATATCCATAATTCAACATGGTATTCGGGAAATCACCAAATCTATCACGGACAAAATCCTGACCTGGAAATAATCTCCTCCAATAATAAGCAGCAGCCTGACCTTCGATATTACTTGAATCCCCACTTCTTACGCTATTTGCAGCTTCCTGTAAATACTTATAAGGCAATCCCCATCTTTTCATCACCAAGGCTTGATTTCTTATTTTAGAAACTATCACTTTCTGCCAAATTATTTTCTTGAGAGGTTTACTACTTTCTAGTTGGGAATTGGTTTTATGCGTGGCCATGGTGTTTGCATACAATGGCATCCATACTCCTAAAGGCAAATGTCTTTCATCGCATACTGTCAATGAAACATTCTGAGTTAAGCATTCCAGTAAAGTAGGTATGGTTAAGCTGACTTGTGGGTGATCCAATACCAACATATGGTAATCCTCAATGGGTCTGCTGTGATCAACACCATCTTCTCCGGTGATGATAAACTGCTTATTTTGAATCCTAATTCTAGTAGGACTGCCAATGTGGATGGCTTTGCGCATCATAGGCTAAAATTTAAACCATTGATTTTGAATCTTAGCTTGGTTAGTAAATTAGCCTTTAATTGTAAAACAACTACAAACCGGAAATACAAAATCAAAAAGCATGCCTAATTAATTTCTTATTCCATTCCTTCTCCTGATCGCCAATTAATATGACCGCATCGATCCAATTTAACTTTAACCGCCTTTAAAGTATTAGTGCTCAATATATACTTTATTGGGGGTTTATCGTAGTCAGCTTTAATATTACCAAAAATGGACTTACCTAAATAAATGCTATTTCCGGTAAATTTGATTACATGGTACAATCTATGATTGAGATCTTCTTCATTTGTCCAATCAATTTCATCAGGGTGATCCTTATAGACAATAAATTTATCAAAAGCAGAAACTGTATAAAGCAATTTCTTTCCATTTTTTGATGCAGGATAAATATTTTCTCCATTCAATTTCCTCTGAACCCCTTCATAAAATGTAACAGACTCATAATCCCTCTTACCGTTTACTGGATCTTCGTAGATTGCCAGCACATAATTATTTCCCGGTTCAATATATGTTTTGGTTTCATCTCTTAGTAATGGCAAGGACTTTGAATTATTGATGGTTCGCACCCTTCGAAGTGGTCTTCCATTATACAATATGGGACTTTTAATTACTTCTGACCAGCCTCCCGATACCGTGCTTGCCAAGTTTTTTAAATATTCTCTAACACCCCTATCTACTATTTTATCTAATTGTTTTACTTCCATACTTTTGATCTCCTTCCTTACTACATAATATTCTTGCTTGGTTTCAGTACTATAAATCTTACCGTATAAAGTATCCTCATGCATAGACCCCCTAATTGCTAATATCTGCTTTTGATCTGTTGGCTTTTTCCTGCTGTATCGATATTTGTTTATTGATTTTGAAGTGAGTCTTTTTGAAAAATTATGAACGACCAAACATGACTTTAATTTATCTTCTAAATCTGCCCTGAAGCTGTTCCAAGGGGCATCAATACCTTCTGCATGAATTCTTCCATCACCACCTATTGTTGCTCTGGCTAATTTTTGGGTATGTGATACTGAGGTTGATGCAATCACAGCAGCATCAATAAAATGATGTCGATGATCACCTCTATTCTTTGAGAAGACAACCATCTCTGCATCCATATCAGCGTACAATAATCCATTCAATCCCCAGGCTTTTCTCAAGTGGGCAGTTGTACCTCCTTTTGTAGTACTTACCTTTGGAATGCTTTGTTGAATTTTATCAACTACAAGGGTTGCAATGTATGCCGTATCTGATAACTGACTGTTACTGAAATCATCCGGAAGAGCTTCTGCCAAAAATATTTCCCGCTTTTTTGCATTAGAAAAAATTGAAATTCGCTTTTTAAACTCATCCAATTCCTGATTTGATTTTTGACTAAAGTATTCTATTGGAGTCTTATTCAACTTTTCTAAATTTAAACTCCGCTCACAAAGGGTCTTATTCATAAACGAATCATTGAGTGATCGGCTAAATGGCATAATATGTTCTACTTCAATGTCACTGCTCATAAGTCTTTCAAGTGATATAACCTTTCCGGAATAAGGAGATATTCGGTCAGCTTCCAGCCATAATTGATACTTTTCTAAATCAGAGGTTTTTATAGACCCTGCAAACCCATTAAATCCTTGCAAATCTTCAGCATCACAGCCTAGTTCCAACCACAACTCATACTTTTTCAACATTCCATCAGAGTGAGCTATTTCATAACCCAACGCTTTTGACAATACTTCCACATATTTCTCCCTTTTCTTCTTTACATTATTATTCCTAGTGAAAATAAGTTCTCTCTCCGATTTTGGTTTTTTTAATTCTCGAAGTAACTCAATCCTTACTTCATCAGGCTTTCCATATTTTTTAATTACATCATTTACAAGACTGATACAAATATTAGTCGACTTTTGAACTACAGGATTTTTTAACTCATTGGTTTTGGGGTGCGGAACAAGATCAGATAGTTCAAGAGGCTTAGAGATTGTATGCTGATATCCGGCCTCTCCGCAAGCCTTATCGAACTGTAACCCATTTTTAAGGAATGGCAATATTTTGGAGGCTGCCTTGTGACTAATATTGCTGTAGTCAGATTCAAGAGGCATATCCCAAAGATTGGAAATTATTTCATCAGACAATAAAAATTTATTGGAAAGGTATTGTTTAAACAATGGAAAATGGTCATCATCTGTATAAAGTAAGGAATGATAAATTGATAATATCTGGTCATTACTTAATTTCTCATATCTATCTTCCAATGACTCCTTCAATCTCAAAATGGTTGTCATTGGCTTTAGTTCAATTTCATTAAACTCAACCCGTTTTGATAATCCCAATGTTTTTTTGATCTGGGCTTCTGTTATCCCCTTCCGAGATTCAAAGAGTTCTGCAAGAATTTTCTTTTGATCAAGGGATATTGTAGAATACTCACCTGTATCATAATCTGTCCAGGTCAAATTATTAACTGCGGTCCAAAATCTGAATTCTTGAAAAAGTGGATGACTTCTCGGCATACACCTTTTATTGTTTTCAAATCTACATTTCCCAACCAGATGTTTGCACGATTTCAACTTACGCTGATAAAATACTTCACTTAATACCTTTGACTTTAATTCCGGATTTATCAATTCATTTGCAAGATTTATTTGGGTATCTAGAATTTTATGTAACTCCTGCTCATACATGGAGCGGGAGGTCCACCTTTCTAGTATTCTTTCATTAAGCCTTTTGCCTTGCACATGATCTTTAATCAAATCAAAGTAAAAATGCCCCAAAGTTATATACCCTCCATCTTCCATGAGCTTATTTAACTCAGCAATTCCTTTCTTGACTCGACCAGATTCGCTTTGTTTAGAATCTTCTCTAATTTCCATGGATCGGGTAGATTTGAATCCACGTTTTTTGGCCATGTACAAAATTACCCTAGATAATTCTACCGAATTCAATACCCTATTTAATCCTTCATATCTTAGTTTATAAAGATCCAAGGGTGATGTCGAGTGTTCCGTCGCATTGTATATTTCGCTTTTCCAAGCTTCTTGCAACATTGACCTTACCCTCAAAATTCGCATTTTCTTTCTGTAATTCCTTCTTCTGGCACTTCTGTAGGTGGTCCTCTCCTGAGCCCGTGAGCTTTCCTTCCCTGTTTTAAGATCTTGATTTGTCCCTTTAGGAAAAATAATTACCCCTCCATCGATCATTCGTTGCCCTTCTTCAACTAAAGCCCATCCAAGGGAGTTTGTGCCCAAATCCAATCCTAATATTTTTCTCATAATGCTAGATTTAAAACAAAAATAAGTATTTTTGCTTCTGAAAGCAAATCAGAATAAATGAAAATTCTGTAGGCTTTTAGCCTTCGCCCCACTTCGGTAGGGGCTTTTTTTTTAAATAATTTCGAAGAGATAATTAAATTTTCATTTAATCAATGAATAATCAAGGATTAACAAATGATGAAAAACTCCTCCATTAATGGGATGTTGACACCCACAAATAATTTTTACAATATAATGTTATAAAATTAGTCCTGCTTACTTATTACTCTTTTTACTTAAAACACTGGCTTATATCAAAATAATAATTTTCTTCAAGAGTTATGACCTCCAGGTCTTCTTCCTTGATGGATTCTATCGTGATCACATCAAATGATTTTCCATCATGAAATTCAAGGCATTGCCCCAATATTTTCCATTTGACCCCTCGGAGCGCGCCTACATACTTTAGATATTCATATTCGCAATTTACATACCGCGGACCATTCGAACTTAAAATGGTTACTGCCTGCTCGTATGAATTAACCGGACCGCCGGATATTTCCAAATCGATTCCAAAATGAGCTTTAATTAATGACCGTACATCCATCTTTAAAAAGTATTTGCCAATTTTATCAAATGAATCTGTAACAACACACCTTATAAATTTGTGAAGGTAAGTATCACCGTTAAAAATTGCTGAGTAAACCGAGGAACAGTAGCTCTGAACCGATTATCGGTAGGTCTGGACCGATTATCGGTATGGATTATGATTGGATTATCGTACCAGGAATTAATCTAGCGAATATTTATACTACCTCTTTGCGAATTACAAATCAAAATATCATTCCCAAATGACAGTTCGACTTTAAAGTTTTAAATTTTAATAAATTTTGAAGTCTTGATCATACCGTTTTTCCAAAGAACCTTCACAAAATAAATTCCGGATTCTAAATTTTCCAAATCCAGGTTATGTTTGTTTGCCTGGTCATCCACCTGAATATTTTTGATCAACTGACCGTTTGAGCTAATAATCTGAAACAAATTGATCAACTGATTTTCATACTTTGTCTCCACCGTTAAGGTATTGTGCACTATTTTCGGAAATATTAAAAGTCTTATTTCTTCTGAAGGCAAATCCACATTCCATGTCATGGTCATTGTACTGTCACACACCGGTTCATAGCCTAATCGATAATTCACGAAGTTGGGAATACTCGCATGATTTCTTGCCGGAAGTTGTATGCCGTGTTGTTCAAAATTACAAGCTTTACCTTTTTCATTTGGATTGTGGATGACGTGCATCACCTTATTGCTGGTTCCTGTGCGGATGTAGATTTTACAATCCGGACCCAACATTGCTGCATCAAATCCCGCTGCCCATATTCCACCCTCCACATAACCATCCCAGGAATCTATATGCACCAGACTTGCCTGAACATCTTTTTTCCAGGTATCCACCTGATATAAATCAAATCGATACACCAGATAAACAAATCTTGAATTTGGTGAAAATGCAACTCCTACTGAGTGATCATTTGTCTCAGATCCGGTGGTAACATTTCTGAAATTGCTGAGCTGTCCGTTTGACCGATTAAAGTCCATTAAAAACAAGCCTGTGCTGGGTGTCATCCTGCCGTATTTGGTTCCATCCGGTGAAAAACAGGATTGTGAGCCTCCATCGTCCAGGTACTGCATAGGAATCCCTAATTGCATCGTTTGAAATGGCTGGGGGCCATTTTCCGTGATTTGTATGCTGTAATATAAATCATTTGCGCGTCCGGGCACCAATATCCACCAGTCAATGTTATTTGCATGTCTGACAGCTGTAAGATCTCCTCCGGAAAGATGCTTTTCTATAACAATTTGGTTTTTGTTTTTCACGTCGCCAAAGCTATTATTGGCATTCATATCAACAATACTGTATAATAACTTCGTAGATGTTCCCCCTGGTAATTGTGGATCAGGATCAAATTCCACATACTTGTGCAGCAAAATATATTTTTTCGAATCGTTTATTTTTGGAATAAATAATGTGCCATTTGCCGTGGCGTAATCTCCATACTTGCATCTAAAATCCCAAACAAATCCTTCATTGATCTTCCCATTAGGCATGACCCGATGAAGTCGATCTGAAACATAGCAACCTGCCGTGTACATCAATAAATTGCCATCCTTGTCGCAGATACTTGCGTTGTTTTGACGTAAAATAGGCAATGGTCTATCTTTTACATAGATTTGCTTTGGTTTGAAATTAAAATCCATTTGGAATCCTTGAAAGGCTGTATCGGATGTTGGATTTCTATTTCCTCCTAATAACCATATATAATCCCTCTTTCCCTGGGCAAAAATTATGAATGGGCATAAAATCAGAAAATATATCTTCATTATAAAAAGTATAAATAATGATGGAATTTCCTTTTAGTTTTTAACACTTTTAATTACATACTCCTGCCAACTTTTATCCGTCACTTTGACAAGATATATGCCTGCATCCAAATTGCTTAAATCAATTGTCTCTTTAAAGTTTGCATCTAAAAAGATTTCTTTGAAACAACCTGACCATTCAAATCTAATATGCTGATGTTTCGAATTAAATTTTTACGATTTAGCAATTCAATGTTCATTATACTTTGTACAGGATTTGGATAACCAATTGCTTCATTAGAATCCGAAAATATATCCCAGGTCCTGGTCAATGTACTGTCACAAACCGGTTCATAGCCTAATCGGTAATTCACGAAGTTGGGAATACTCGCATGATTTCTTGCAGGTAGTTGAATGCCGTGTTGTTCAAAATTACAAGTTTTACCTTTTTCATTTGGATTGTGGATGACATGCATTACCCTATTGCTGGTTCCTGTACGGATGTAGATTTTACAATCCGGACCCAACATTGCTGCATCAAATCCCGCTGCCCATATTCCACCTTCCACATAACCATCCCAGGAATCTATATGCACCAGACTTGCCTGAACATCTTTTTCCCAGGTATCCACCTGATATAAATCAAATCGATACACCAGATATACAAATCTTGAATTTGGTGAAAATGCGACTCCTACTGAATGATCATTTGTCTCAGATCCGGTGGTAACATTTCTGAAATTGCTGAGCTGTCCGTTTGACCGATTAAAGTCCATTAAAAACAAGCCTGTGCTGGGTGTCATCCTGCCGTATTTGGTTCCATCCGGTGAAAAACAGGATTGTGAGCCTCCATCGTCCAGGTACTGCATAGGAATCCCTAATTGCATCGTTTGAAATGGCTGGGGGCCATTTTCCGTGAACTGAATACTATAATATAAGTCATTGGCCCGGCCGGGAACTACAATCCACCAGTTTTGATTATTACTATGTCGCGTGGCGGTAAGGTCAGCTCCGGATAAATGCTTTTCAATTACTACTTGATTTTTTGCAGTCACATCTCCATAGCCGTTATTTAGAGCCATATCTACAATGCTATATAACAATTTTGTAGAAGTTGCCCCTGGTAAATTTGGATCAGGATCAAATTCTTCATATTTATGAAATAAAATATACTTTTGGGAATCATTTATTTTAGGGACAAATACTGTCCCATTATGAATTGCATAATCTCCTCGTTGACAACCAAAATCCCAAACAACCCCCTCATTGATCTTACCATTGGGCATAGGTCGGTGAAGCCTGTCTGATATATTGCAGCCCCCGGTGTACATCAATAAGTTTCCATCTTTGTCGCAGATGCTGGCATTGTTTTGAAATAGCACTTGAGTTTTATCATTTATATAAATTGATTTTGGTCTAGTATTAAAATCAATTTGAAATCCATGATATGTTGAATCATTTGATGAGTTTTTATCGCCACCAAGTAGCCATACATAATCTCGTTTCCCTTGCGCAAAAATTATGAATGGGCATAAAATCAGAAAATATATCTTCATTATAAAAAGTATAAATAATGATGGAATTTCCTATTAATTTTTAACACTTTTAATTACATACTCCTGCCCACTTTTATCCGTCACTTTGACAAGATATATGCCTGCATCCAAATTGCTTAAATCAATTGTCTCTTTAAAGTTTGCATCTAAAAAAGATTTCTTTGTTACAACCTGACCATTCAAATCTAATATGCTGATGTTTCGAATTAAATTTTTACGATTTAGCAATTCAAGGTTCATGATACTTTGTACAGGATTTGGATAACCAATCGCTTCATTAGAATCCGAAAATATATCCCAGGTCCTGGTCAATGTGCTGTCACACACCGGTTCATATCCTAATCGGTAATTCACGAAGTTGGGAATACTCGCATGATTTCTTGCCGGAAGTTGAATGCCGTGTTGTTCAAAATTACAAGCTTTACCTTTTTCATTTGGATTGTGGATGACGTGCATCACCCTATTGCTGGTTCCTGTGCGAATGTAGATTTTACAATCCGGACCCAACATCGCAGCATCAAACCCTGCTGCCCATATTCCACCCTCCACATAACCATCCCAACTGTCAATATGCACCAGACTTGCCTGAACATCTTTTTCCCAGGTATCCACCTGATATAAATCAAATCGATACACCAGATATACAAATCTTGAATTTGGTGAAAATGCGACTCCTACTGAGTGATCATTTGTCTCAGATCCGGTGGTAACATTTCTGAAATTGCTGAGTTGTCCGTTTGACCGATTAAAGTCCATTAAAAACAAACCTGTGCTGGGTGTCATCCTCGCATACTTTGTTCCATCCGGTGAAAAACAGGATTGTGAGCCTCCATCGTCCAGGTACTGCATAGGAAGCCCTAATTGCATCGTTTGAAATGGCTGGGGGCCATTTTCCGTGAACTGAATACTATAATATAAGTCATTGGCGCGGCCAGGTACCAATATCCACCAGTCAATGTTATTAGCATGACGCGTTGCTGTGAGATCGGCACCCGACAAATATTTATCAATCACTGGTTGATTTACAAATGATAAATCCCCATAACCGCTATTCAAATTTATATCTATGATACTATAGAGTAATTTAGTCGCGGTCGCCCCTGGCAAATTCGGGTCTGGGTCAAATTCCACATACTTGTGCAGCAAAATATATTTTTTAGAATCGTTTATTTTTGGAATAAATAATGTGCCATTTGCTGTGGCGTAATCATTATACTTGCATCTAAAACCCCAAACAAACCCTTCATTGATCTTCCCATTAGGCATAACACGATCTAACCGATCAGAAACATAACAACCCGCCGTGTACATCAATAAATTTCCATCTTTATCACAAATGCTGGCGTTGTTTTGATGAATGCGATAATCTTTATGAGATATATATATACCCATGGGCTTTTTATTAAAATCAAAGTTAAAGCGATAATAATTTGTATCATCAATTGCTGAATTACTTCCGCCTAGCAACCATATATAATCCCTCTTTCCCTGGGCAAAAATTATGAATGGGCATAAAATCAGAAAATATATCTTCATTGAAAAAGGTATAAAAAATGATGGAATTTCCTTTTAGTTTTTAACACTTTTAATTACATACTCCTGCCCACTTTTATCCGTCACTTTGACAAGATATATGCCTGCATCCAAATTGCTTAAATCAATTGTCTCTTTAAAGTTTGCATCTAAAAAAGATTTCTTTGAAACAACCTGACCATTCAAATCTAATATGCTGATGTTTCGAATTAAATTTTTACGATTTAGCAATTCAATGTTCATTATACTTTGTACAGGATTTGGATAACCAATTGCTTCATTAGAATCCGAAAATATATCCCAGGTCCTGGTCAATGTACTGTCACAAACCGGTTCATAGCCTAATCGGTAATTCACGAAGTTGGGAATACTCGCATGATTTCTTGCAGGTAGTTGAATGCCGTGTTGTTCAAAATTACAAGCTTTACCTTTTTCATTTGGATTGTGGATGACATGTATTACCCTATTGCTGGTTCCTGTACGGATGTAGATTTTACAATCCGGACCCAACATTGCTGCATCAAATCCCGCTGCCCATATTCCACCTTCCACATAACCATCCCAGGAATCTATATGCACCAGACTTGCCTGAACATCTTTTCCCAGGTATCCACCTGATATAAATCAAATCGATACACCAGATATACAAATCTTGAATTTGGTGAAAATGCGACTCCTACTGAATGATCATTTGTCTCAGATCCGGTGGTAACATTTCTGAAATTGCTGAGCTGTCCGTTTGACCGATTAAAGTCCATTAAAAACAAGCCTGTGCTGGGTGTCATCCTGCCGTATTTGGTTCCATCCGGTGAAAAACAAGATTGTGAGCCTCCATCGTCCAGGTACTGCATAGGAATCCCTAATTGCATAGTTTGAAATGGCTGGGGGCCATTTTCCGTGATTTGTATGCTGTAATATAAATCATTTGCGCGTCCGGGCACCAATATCCACCAGTCAATGTTATTTTCATGTCTGACAGCTGTAAGATCTCCTCCGGAAAGATGCTTTTCTATAACAATTTGGTTTTTGCTTTTCACGTCGCCAAAGCTATTATTGGCATTCATATCAACAATACTGTATAATAACTTCGTAGATGTTCCCCCTGGTAATTGTGGATCAGGATCAAACTCAAGGAACCTGTGCAAAACTATATATTCATTTGCTTTACTTACCATTGGGATAATTAAGGTGCCATTATACAACGGATAATCTCCATACTTACAATAAAAATCCCACACTAAGCCCTCATTAATCTTCCCATTGGGCATAGGTCGGTTAAGCCTGTCTGAAATACTACATCCTGCCGTGTACATCAATAAGTTTCCATCTTTATCGCAGATGCTGGCATTGTTTTGACTAAAGCTTAATGCTCTGTCCTTAATGTATATTTTTTTGGGTTTATAATTAAAGTCAATCTGAAACCCTTGATAAGATGTGTCCGAAGTAGGCTGACCATTTCCGCTTAACAACCATATATAATCTCTTTTGCCCTGGGCAAAAATTATGAATGGGCATAAAATCAGAAAATATATCTTCATTGTATTTAGGTATAAAAAATTTGGAATGCAATCCAAAACAGGATTGCATTCCAAGGTATTAATAATTACTTTTTCATAAATTTCTTCGATACCACACTACCATTTGTCAGGTAAACTTTTGCATAATACATCCCTTGCTCCAAATGATGGATAGAAAAACTAATTTCCTCATTTACAAATTTTACATTTTCCATCATAACCAATTTACCTTCCATGGTAAAGATTTCAATTTCGTTAATTCCTTCATCCTTCCCGCTGACAATCATTGTTATCCTTTCGCTGGCAGGATTTGGAAATAAGGATATTCCTTCCCATTCGTTTCCGGGAGAAGGCTGAGTTCTAATGGTTGCTGCATGATTACAGATCGCCTCATCCTCATAACGATCCAAAGCATAAATTGCTTTCAATGCCCGGGCCCTATAAATACCTTCCCCTCCATAAAAAGGACATTGGTTTGCGATCGCCTCTATTTGCTCACTTTCGGTCGCTGAAAAAGACCAATCGTTGGCTAACATTTTTTGCAACATGATGTGATTGACTTCCCGTTGATTCTGTTCATAGATCGCATTGCCCTGGATGCCATTGTTAATCTGTAACAATTGACTTAGTTCGTTTTGTACATGAACACTCCATTGGTTGGCCAGACTTGTTTGAGTACTCTGCAAGTTAGTTTTTTGTACCAATAAATTGTTTAATTGTGTCTGTAGATTTACTTGAATCTCCAAATCAGTGATGTTAAACATTTGGTTTGTGATGGCCATAATACTTTGGTCCAGATTTTCTAAAGCCAGCAAATTTTCATTTACTATAAGGTTAATCGTTGCAGCATTTAGAAAAACTTCCCGGATACCTTTCTCGATGATTTCAAATTGACCTACAGAAGTAATCGTCTGAGCATTGAAGAAATTATTGAATTCTACTGGCATACTCTGCGCATCATCCTCTTCTAAAATTTGGCGATACAATTGCCTTCTATCCGTCCATATTCTTGATCCCCAGTCATAGGCATCATCGAAGCCATCATTGGCGATAAAATAATCATCCGATCTAGGAAATATTCGTGGGAATGGATTTGAATTTCCTGATCCTATGCCAAGATTACAATTCCAATTTCTCACAGATCCTTGTGCATGTTCAAACCACCTATCATTCACTAACTCAGAAAAGTTATTCGGTTTCAGATTCGGATTATTGGGATCTTGCGCATTGACTATGAATTTGGATTCAATTCTATCTTGTGGAGGACCATAATGTTTAGCAGCTTTTGCATATGTGCCAATCCAACGATTACCCATATGTTCCTGTACACCAATTCTGGCACCATAACTACCTTGTGTAACTCCCAAAACAAGCCCATGATTGGCACTTCCGAATATATTGTTGGCAAAAGTAGTTCCCAAGGAGGTTCCTACAAATTGAAAGTCATTGAGCCAACCTACAGCATGATTTCCTATATCCACATTATTTGCTGACTCTAATACATAAATTCCAATATTGTCGCAGACCATTGATGAACTTAAATAATTACAGGCCACCAAATTGTCTCTGCCTCCAATAATGCTAATCCCCGCATTGGAAAAGGATTGTGTCCCATTGGCATAAATCGAATTGTTGTAGGTCCATGTGCCACCACTGTTCAAATGATGGATGCCTTTATACCCATCCCCAATTTGGATGTCGTTTTGAAAAATTGTCTTCAGATTTCCTCTGGTCTCTACAAGTTCAATCCCGATGGCATTTTGCCCCATTAATTGAATGGTGTTCCGTTCGTTCACGATGATGGAGGAAACTTCTCCTGTCCAGGAAAAATTTATTCCTCTGTTCACTGCTGCAATATTATTATGTTTAATATCAAACTTCCTTCCGGGACTGTAATCAAACTGCATGCCCGTCAAAACATTTTTCATATGATTATTGCTTGCGGTACAATTCACTCCTTTCGTATAGATCCCCCAGTTGCTGTTCTCCACAGTACAGTTGGAAACGAGGGTATTATTTGGAAGACCAACAGAGTGAATTGCTTTGCCATTGGATTTTTCAGCAGAAATATTACTGTTGCCTACTTCCCAAATATTGTTAAAATTTGACCCATCTACAGTTAATTTTGAATCTAAGGTCCTGACACCGTTCAACAAATTTATGAATGAACCGGCATTCACTCGTACCCCGGATTTTTTGGCATAAATTCCGGACCAGGTTTTAGCTTCCAAAGCAGGTTCGCCGGCATAACCGGCGTTAAATCCCTGAAAAATAAATTCTGAATCTTCTACATCCACATTCGCAAATTCATCTGCACGAATACCAATGGCAGCATCTTTAAATTTTGAATCTTTTACAATAACGGTCGATCCACTTTTAGCTTCAATTTCAAAATGTCCGTTGTCAAATGTGGTATTAAATACTTTTAGAATTGCCCCCGGCTCAACCACTATGGAGTTCCATCTTTGACCATCACATGCAATGACATAATTTTCATTTAAGGTGAGGACATTACCAGATTTAACTGTAATACTTGAGCCGGGCAACATCCTGATGTGAAATGCCTCATTTTGATAATTTCCATGACCTATCAAACAGTAATAACCAGCGTCTATGTCCAGATTGCCATTAATGATTAATTGTTGACGATTACTGCATGAATTTGCCTGGTTAGCCAATCTACCGTTGTTAATCAATTCCTGCAAGGATCCTTGCACCACAAACCCATTTGATGAATTGTACAGAAAAGTGGTATAGCTCTTATAATCAGAATCGCTCAAACATTTATACTCATAAGTAAAAAGAGCCTGACCACCATACAAATCACGCAGAACCAGTAATTTATCGGCCCATGGAACTTCTGCCGGATCAAATTTGGCTTTAAACAATGTTTTTTCCAAAATTCCATTTACGATAACCTCTTCCTTGGTAAAATCTCCCAGATCCACCACTTCAAATGGTACATCTCTAATAATCTCTATTAATACTTCTCCAATTACCTGAGGTGTACCGGACCAGCCGGGAACCACCTTAAACACGATGGGCTCACATCCTGCCATACTGCTGATGGCATTGTGATTGGGACCCGGCACCGGGGATATATTAGGAATAAATGTACAATCATTTTGTGCGTCCAGCATCCCATTAAAAAAAAACACAAACAAAATCGAAAGATATAAACAAGGCTGCTTTATTAGTGAATTTTTCATAGTTGAATAATTAGGTTTATATGCCTTCATACCCTTCAGGCATTGGGCCGAAAACCATTAAACAGGAAGGTGAATTTCGGGTGTCTACCTCCTTGATTTACCGTGCACTTAAATCCTTACAAAAATAGTTTGCCTGTTCGAAAAATGCTGAGTAAACCGAGGAACGGTAGCTCTGAACCGATTATCGGTAGGTATGACCCGACTATCGGTAAAAAGTGATGAAAAGATATAGGAGAATTTGGCAAACATGCAGACAATCATTAAAACAACCTCACATTCCACTAATGGCATGTGAACAATTTGCAATGAAATATTTTGTCCATCAAATAAATTTAAAATGACATTATCTCACTTCAAAGCAATATCCGGCATGATTGTAAAAGCGATGGATTGAATCAGACAGATAATAATCATTTGGATAAATTGACCTAAATTTTTGCATTAATCCAATATTATTCTCTTTTGGCGATTCCAACTCGAAATTAATATAACGACCCCGACAATTAAATTTGTAATTATTCTGTAGATGACTGTCGCCAGTCGATAGGCTACTTATTCTAATCCAGAAATTACCAGTCTTTTTCAATTTTAGTTTTACTGTAAAATAAATACTGTCATTCCTAACTTCGTATTCACCAGCAATTGCGGTGCTTTTTTCTATATAAAAATATTTCAATGTAGAAATATCTTGATTGAGATAATCTGTATATTTTTCTATTTGAGATCCTTCATAAGGTCCATTTGCACTATCCAAAGAATGGAATTCTATTTTAGGAGAAAAATTATATTTACTTGCATCAAATAATTTTTCAGTTTTTAAATCATAGATCAATTTATGAAATCTAGATGTCACAATTATTGTATCCCCAATTTCATAAACTTCTTTATAGGGACTGATATTGACTGGTAGCACCATATCTCCAGGACAATTTGGACCATTATCTCCGCATGAAAATAAATTTAAGATTAGTATAAAAAAAAAGAATAATTTCATAATTGACCAATTAATAGGAGTTAAACAAATCATCCATTTTTTGTAATAGAACAGGGTCACTATTTCCATAATTTGTTTTGAATTGTTGATAAAAACTATTTGGCGACTTAGTATTTCCGCTTAACAAACTAAACATCTGACTAGAATTATATCCTTGAATATTATCATTTACCGGAAAATTTCCCCCACAACACAAATCACTTGTGTATTCAATTCCGTTTTGAACCAAATCCTTTAAATCATGGAAAATTCCACACGGCATGTGGGGAGCTTGTCGATTTCTATAAACTTCTAATCTATTTGACCAGTTTTCTGACCAACCTGTTGGATAGGTATTTCCAGCAAAAAGCCAACCTACATAATAAGCCCTTGCTTCTGCAATGTCGACAATTCCATCTACCTGATATGGATTTTGGTTACGGAAGGCAATTCCATTGAGTTCTTCCAACATAAGTTCTGTCCAAAAAAGGCAACCCGCCTTGGCATAAAAAGACCTTTCCGGAGTTGTGTAAAAAAATTTCTCTCCATTTACTATTTGTAGCACACTTGTTAAATTTGGACCAAAAAAGAATTCTAAGTTCCATTTCTTTTGCGCCATTAAGTCATTAAAACAAATCAAATAGCTTGCAATTAAAAATAGTATTAGAGATTTTTTTGGATAAATTATCGATACTAGTTCCTTACTATGACATGTTAACAATTTGCAATGAAGTATTTTGTCCATCAAATAAATTTAAAATGACATTATCTCACTTCAAAGCAATATCCGGCATAATTGTAAAAGCGATGGATTGAATCAGAAAGTATCCAGTCATTCGACTGGATAAATCTGAATTTGTGCAATAAATAAATACCGCTTTCTTTAGGCGCCACTAAATCAAAATCGATATACCGTCCTCGACAATTAAATTGATAATTATTTTGCAAATGACTATCTCCTGAGGTAAGACTTTCAATCTTTAACCAAAAATATCCGCTTTTCTTTAATTTTAATTTTATCACAAAACCTAAGCTATCCTTCGCTAATGTGTAATCACCTACAATTGCAGATTCAATCCCAGGATAAAAAACATTCATTTTCGAGCTATCAAGTTTAATAAAATCACAATATTCATTTACCTGAGATAACACATTTTTTTCATCAGAAATGTCGAGTGCTAAAAATGAAATTGAGGGTCTAAACTTATAATTACTAGCGTCATAATATTTATCCGTTTTCTGGTCGTAAAGTAATTTGTGAAATTTTGATGAGATAGTAATTGTATCGCCTAAATTGTAAAATAATTTATTTGGGCTTATATTTATAGGCAAAAGAATATCTCCAGGACAGTTTGGTCCATTATCACTACATGAAATTAGGGTTATAATTATTATAAATGCAAATAGTGATTTCATAATAATAGTATTAATATGAGTTAAACAAATCATCCATTTTTTGCAGTAGAACAGGGTCACTATTTCCATAATTTGTTTTGAATTGTTGATAAAAACTATTTGGAGATTTAGTATTTCCTCCTAACAAACTAAACATCTGACTAGAATTATATCCTTGCACATTATCATTTACCGGATAATTTCCACCACAACAATAATCACTTGTTACTTCAATTCCATTTGGAACCTTATCTTTGAGATCGTGAAAGACTCCTGACGGAATATGGCCATCTTCCTTATTTCGAATATCCTCTAGTCTAAATTGCCAATTTCTTGACCTTTGTCCTGAAGGATAATTCTTATCAGCAAAAAACCACCCAAGATGATAAGCCCATGCTTCTGCAATGTCGACAATTCCATCTACCTGATGATATGGATTTAGATTATGGAAGGCAATTCCATTTAATTCTGCCAGCATAAGTTCTGTCCAAAATCCACAACCCGCTTTGGTATAATGAGAGGCATGAGCAGTTTCATGATAGCTTAGTTCTTTGAGCTGGTCTGAATTAATAAAATTGGCACCTATAGAAATGTCTGGAAGTTGAGAAAGCAGAAAGCTCGGTATCAATCCTATGCCGGGCAGGTTTAACAAAGATATTGGACAGTGATTCGCCATCAGCGTAATGCCATCCGTTCTGTTGCTTACCACAAAAATATCCAACCATTTGGGTAAATTGATCCCCTCTGAATTCGCATACCCATGAAAATCATGAATTGCATTATTGATGGTAGATGCAGCCCAATGCATATGAGCTTGTGATCCTCTGTTTTGCCAAATATCGTATTTTACTTCAATATTGTTGTATGGGGGGCCTGATCTTATCTTTCCAAGGTAATCCTTCATGGGATGGCTCCATCCCAGTACATAATTTAGACCATCCTTAACGCCCCTGATTTGACAAACCGGGCCAGTAAATTTTACCCACATCCACATGGAACCGTGATAGCGATCATTAATCTTCCAACAACCATTTTCATCCGTATTGGTTTCATCCTCTGTAAACCAAGTGTCCTTAGTGATAATTTTCACCCTTTTCACCCCTTCAAACCGATTATGCTCGCTGTCTTTTACCTGGACACATCCTCCCGGTTTTCTATTGTCAGAATATACTACGCATCCGCAGGCGTTGGTTGTAAAATCCGGATCGCCACCTCCATTGCCTGAACCACCTCCGGAACCTCCTCCTGGCCCACCACCTCCACCATCCTCAGGGACTCTAGGGGCAACAAGATTGTGAATGTTATCTTCTATAGGAATATACATTGGATCTCCACCCGTGTCATATTGATTTCCTGTTATTCTAAATGCTTCCTGAGTTAGATGTGTATTATATCTTGGAATAAATAATTCATCTATAATAGTGTAACCTGCAATTGGGGATTGAAAATTTGGTGGAACAATTGCCCATAGTTCAGGAAACTCGTGCCCGGGTTGTGGAAAATAATCGCCCAATGTGACTAGCTCGTTCTCAAGAGGATAATCATAAAACATCTCATTGGTATTGGCCAATAATTTGTAATCACTTTCACCGGCCGGAGAAAACTTTACATACAATTGAGTCGGGGAGATCGTAACAATCTGGTTGGTGGGATTCAGATTATTCCATGCTTGTTTCATATTTGCCACAGTATATGGATTCACGCGAACATTGCCCAAAATTGTAGGAACAGGACTTGTTTCCTCATCATAGATTCCATTGCCGGAAACGATCGCAGGGTAATCATTTTCCATGGCCTTTGTGTTAATCGGTTCGTAAAAATAATCTTCTTCTTTACAGGAAGTAATTAGAACTAAACATGCAATATAAATAATTGCACAATACTTTAAAGTGTTCATAAAATAAATTTAATTAGGGTTATACGCCTTCATACCCCTTCAGGCATCGGGCCGAAAAGCATTATATAGGAAGGTGATTTTCGGGTGTCTACCTCCTTGATTTACCGTGCACTTAAATCCTTACAAAAATAGTTTGCCTGTTCGAAAAATGCTGAGTAAACCGAGGAACGGTAGCTCTGAAGCGATTATCTGTAGGTTTGGAACGACTATCGGTAAAATGAAATGATAAAAGTTGAGTGCTGAATGGATGGATTAAAGAAAAAAACTAAGTATTTGCATACAATTCAGAAATGCAAGTTTTATGGTGATGTACTATAATTGATGAGTCATAGAAACGCCGGGGAAATTAAATAAATTATTCAGAAATTTACTCACCAATATAAATTGATCAATAAAAAGCATAATGCATCCTCCTACTCCTCCTTATCCAGCTCTTTTAATTTTTTTGTGTGTTTTACTACTTTGGCATCCAGATAGAAGATGATTTCTTCCGCAATGTTTTTGGATTGATCACCGATGCGTTCGATTTTACGGACAATGGAGAGTACGTGAAGGGTCTGCCTTCTTTGGTCTACAAATTTATCAAGACATTCCAATGCACGATGACTGGCCTGGTCGTTGATCTGATCGAGTAATTTGTCACGTTGAAAAATAGTCCGTGCGAGTTGAGTGTTTTCGTATTGATAAGCCTCTCTTAGATCCTTGACCATTTCTATGGAGATGGCCAACATTTTCTCGGCTTGCAGATGATGAATAATTTCAGGATTTACAGACTGGTCAATGTCTGAGATGAATTCTGCAATACCACTGGCAATATCTGCAATGCGCTCCAGATTAGTGTTGATCTTTAAGGTGGATAAAGCAAAACGAAGATCCGTCGCCACAGGTTGTCGCAATGCAATAAAGTCCTCACACTCTTTGTCAATGTTCAACTCATAAGCGTTGACACGTTTTTCGTTTTCCTGAATCTCCAGAGCGAGATCCTTGTCAAAATTATTCATGGCCGTAAGGGTCTTGTCTAGTTGAGTAGAGACAAGTTCCCACATGGCACCAAGCTTTTCTTTGAGTTCGTTTATTTCTGCGTCGAGATGAATCATGACTGAATATTTTAGCCGAAACGGCCGGTGATGTAACTTTCGGTTTTGGAATCTTTTGGATTGGTAAAGATAATTTTCGTCTCGTCAAACTCTACCAGATCTCCCAATAAAAAGAAGCCTGTATAGTCACTGACCCTACTTGCCTGTTGCATGTTGTGCGTAACGATTACAATGGTATACTCCTTCTTGAGTTCAAAGATGAGCTCTTCAATTTTTCCGGTAGAAATAGGGTCCAATGCGGAAGCGGGTTCATCCATCAACAAAATAGATGGTTCTATCGCCAGGGCTCTTGCTATGCATAGCCTTTGTTGTTGACCGCCTGAAAGTTCGAATGCTGATTTTTTCAATTTGTCTTTCACTTCTTCCCAAAGAGCTGCCTGAATGAGGGTTTTCTCCACCTGGTCCTGAATCTGTTTATGGTCTGTAATGCCATTCACCCGAAGACCATAGGCTACATTTTCAAAAATACTTTTTGGAAAAGGATTTGGTTTTTGAAAAACCATGCCTACGTTTCTACGCAATCGATCCACTTCCACACTTTTGATTTTATATATGTTCTGGTGGTCGATGAGCACTTCACCGGTAATTTTTATACCATCAATCAGATCGTTCATCCGATTGAAGAGTCTTAGAAACGTAGATTTACCACAACCACTGGGACCAATAAGCGCAGTCACCGATTTCTCCGGAATGCGCGTGCTGATTCCCTTCAGTGCGTGAAAATCGCCATAATGCAAGTGCACATTTTTGGTCTCTATTTTATAATGCATCAATTCGTTTTAACTTTTTTAGCAAAATAATTTCGCGCAAAACTAGCCAACAAGTTTACTACCAATATGATCAGGACCAACACCATTGCCGTGCCATACGCGACCGGACGGCTTTGATCTATATTCGTACCGGACGTGGAGATTACATACAGATGATAAGGTAAGGCCATGCATTGATCCATCAGTGATCCCGGTAATTTTGGTAGAAAATAAGCGGCTACGGTAAACAGGATGGGCGCAGTTTCTCCGGACACTCTTCCTATGCTCAGAATCAATCCGGTAATGATATTAGGAAATGCCATCGGGAGAACTACTTTCCGGATGGTGTATAATTTGGAAGCACCAAGGGCATAACTTGCCTGGCGAAAAGAATCGTCTACAGACTTCAGACTCTCTTCTGTCGTGCGGATAATCAATGGAAGTGCCAGCAATGCCAGGGTCAGTGATCCTGCAAGAATGGATGCGCCCATGCCCAACTGATTGACAAATAAGGCCATTCCAAACAGACCAAAAACTATAGAGGGTACGCCTGCAAGGTTGTTGGTCATCGTCTTGATAAAATTTTTTACTCTGCCATGAAGGGCATATTCATTCACGTAAATTCCTGCGAGTACGCCAATTGGGAATGCAAACAAAATGCTGAACAATACGAGATATCCGGTGCCCACGATGGCAGGTAAAATCCCGCCTTTCATCATGCCTTCCTTTGGGCTGGTGCTCAAAAATTCCCAACTGAGGACACCCGCTCCCCGTTTGAAAATGAAATACAGGATCATGATCAAAATCCCTATGATGGCAAGAGAAATCAGTCTGGCAAGCCAGAAAAAAATGGCCTGATAGATTCGTTTTCGTACATCCACATGTTCCGGAAACTTGATCATATCATTTGAGTTTACGTTTTGAAGAAACCCGCTCCACCATGAAGTTTGTTGCCAAAGTGATGAGGAAAAGAATACAACCAAGCGCAAACAATGCTTTGAAATGCTGTCCGCCAAATGAGGCTTCGCCCAGTTCTGCCGCAATCGTTGCGGGAATGGTGCGCACGGGTTGGGTCAGGCTGGTAGGCATCATCGCTGCATTACCTGTCACCATCAAAACAGCCATTGTCTCTCCAATTGCCCGACCAATACCTAAAATGATCGCTGCCGTTATACCTGAAGAAGCATAAGGCAATATAACTTTTCGGATGGTCTGCCAATGTGAGGCACCAAGTGCAAGACTTGCTTCTTTCATGGCACGGGGTGTGGTTCGAATGGCATCTTCTGAGACGGTGATGATCGTGGGTAAAGCCATTATGGCGAGCACCACTGAACCGGCAAGTGCAGTTTCTCCTACCGGTAATTGAAGCAAATTCTGCAGCCATGGCACAATGATTACAAGGCCAAAAAATCCATAAACCACAGAGGGAATTCCAGATAATAATTCAATGATTGGCTTGAGCACATTTCTTACCCGCATATCAGCGATTTCGGCCAGATAGATGGATCCCGCAAGACCAAAAGGTAAAGCAAGCAGAATCGCAAAAAAACTAACCACCAAAGTGCCAAGCAACAAAGGTAAGGCACCAAAAACAGCAGATGGTTTTGAGGTCGGAAACCATTCTCTCCCACTCAAAAAATGTACAAGGGTAATTTTTTCAACCGTAATGGTTTTAAATCCTTCTGCATCTTTCACCAAGGACTCCGGTAAAAACAATAATGCGCCGGGTAAACTATCGATCAGTTTCTTTGCGAAAGTTTTGGTAAATTCAAGATCCTTACCTAAAGCTGCTTCTCCATAAATGGATGTCAGATCCGATAATTCAAAATGACTTAAACTCTGATCGCTGCCGCCAATCTCCTTCCAATTGCTGATCTTACCATCAAAAATATTTTTGATCTGCAGATCTTTCAATTCGTTGACCGGATTGTCGCGATGTCCAATCAGGGTATAGGAATGTTCAACAGGCGATTCCCCAAGAAAAGAGATTCCTTCTTTAAATAAAAAAACAACAATCAAAAGGACAATTATGGATGTAGTGTATCCACTTGTCTTGATCAGTGCCTCAATAAATTTTTCGAAGAATCTCTTCACCTAAAGTTAATCTTTTATTGAACCGGAATATAACCTACTGATTCTACGATTTTCATTCCTTCGGCAGAAAGACAGAAATCCAGATAAGATTTTACTTTAGCCTCAGATTTCATGTCGTAGATGTAAAAGAGTGGTCTTGAAATTGGATAGCTTTTATCTTTAGCGGATTCCATACTTGGTCCTACAAATGTTGCACCCTGATCATACGAAACTTTTAAAGCTTTGATGTCGGCATTGAGATAAGCCAATCCTACATAACTTATAGCTCCTTTTGTCTGGCTCACAGATTGAACAATAGCGCCGGTAGCGGGCATGTTCAATACTGTGCTGGCATAATTTTTTTTATCCATCACGTGTTCTTTAAAAAATTCATAGGTCCCGGAACTGTTTTCCCTGGAATATACCACAATTTCTGCATCGTCTCCTCCTACCTCTTTCCAGTTTTTGATTTCACCGGTAAAGATTTTTTCAATTTGTTCTCTGGTCAGCTGCTCTAATTTATTTTCCTTATGCACGATGACTGCAAGTGCATCTACGGCGATGGATTTGATCACAGGATCAATTCCTTTTTCTTTTAGTTTTAATTTTTCTTCACCCTTCAGATCCCTGGAACACATGGCTATATCTGTATTGCCATCGATAAGGGCGGTCACCCCTGTACCACTTCCGCCGCCAACCACAGAAATAGAAACACCGGGATTGGATTTCATAAACTGCTCAGCAGTAGCTTGTCCCAAAGGCAATACGGTGTCGCTTCCCTTAAGTGAAATATTGGAGGAATTGCTTTCCTGGCTGCCCTTTTGGCCACCACTACAGGCAAATAATAAAGAAAGTGCAAACAATGAAACAGTGATTTTTTTCATGATTAGGTATTTGTTTTTTTTTTTTTAAATGGGGTACTTTGCATGGATAACTTGAAGATTAATTCAATTCAGATGAAGATATGGCAAAGTATAGTAACAGAACAGCAATTCCTATCCGGAATACTGGGTCCTGAACATAAGTTTTTGACATTTCTAACACTTTTCACCGCAAAGTTACGCCCATAATGGCCTACATTGGGGAGGTCAATATTACCAAATTATTAATTCTGAAGATCCGAAAATTTTTTGAGTTGTCTTTACCCCATATCCGGTAATCTATCTATCAAAACAGCAATAACCAATCCCATTACAGCGCCATAATAGTGTGCATCGTGATCGATCCCGTCTCTGGATTGTTTTGCAGCCCACCAGGAATAAACCAAATACAAGATACCCATGGCAAATGCGGGTAAAGGAATGATCCCATACAAACTAAGGATGGCGTTTGGAAAATGATAAATATAAATAAACAGAATACCGGAAATCGCTCCAGATGCGCCAATACTGGCGTAGGATGAGTTGTTCTTATACTTGATGTAAGTCGGCACACAAGACAAAACAAGGATCAGCAGATAAGCACTTAGATAAAGAGACATGCCCGGGACCGAACCAAATTTTGCGATGTACATTTTCTCGATCACAAATCCAAATTGCCACAATACAAATGCGTTTAGAATCAAGTGGATATAACTGCCATGCACAAATCCACAACTCAACCAACGGTAATAAGATTTGTCGCGATGCTCCTGATAAGGATAGTGTCGCATGTATTCAATTACCGAATAATTATTAAATCCCGATATTGAAATGACACCGATCGTACACAATAGGATAATGGTTACATATGGTATGGTTTCACTCATGATGATATGGCAAATGGTTAATGATGGTAAAAGCCCTGTAAAGTTGTTCTGCAAATAGCAACCGGATCAGTTGGTGAGAAAATGTAAATTTGGAAAATGAAAGTAATTGGTTTGCCCTCTTTTTAAAATCATCACTAAATCCATAGGCGCCACCAATGATAAAAATAATTCTAGAATGTCCGCCATGCATCAGCTGCTCCACAAAATGCGCAAAGGCGACAGATTCATACTGTTTTCCCTTCTCATCCAGCAAGACAACAAAATCCGCTGCACGCAGATTTTTAATCAGTTGTATCTCCTCCAGCGTCTGTATCCTGTGAATGTCCTTTACGCCTTTTGGGCTTGGGAATTCCACTACTTTGAACTTAAAAAAATGATTTAGGCGCTGCACATAATCTGCAATCCCTTCTTTGATGTAATCAAAATGATTCTTCCCGGTCCACCACAATTGTATTTCCACTTTATTTGATATTCGTCAACACGAGATATTGATATGGCCCCAATGTTAAGGTGGTGTTTTTAGGAAAGCTTACCAAAGCCCGGGTAAAAAATTCGGTATAGTAATTATAATCTTTGCGGATAGAATATGTCTGCGTGGTGTCGGTGAGATTGGCCATTAGAACTATTGAGGTATTCCCATGTTTGCGTTCAATAGAAAGCACCTCTTCAGAATCAGATATGATTTCCGGCAAGTTGTCTGTAAGGGAATGTAATGCCGGATGATCAAATCGGTGCAGGGCAAGTCCTCTGTAAAAATCACGGTTATAATTATATACGTGCTCAATAGTCTTTTCTGTCCGGATATTAATCGGTTCAAACATAGGTTCTTCCTGCCCATTCAACATCAGGGGTATCCCTCCAAGCATGTAGGTAATCACGGAACACAGTTTATAACACCCATAACACCGTTGGGTCTCTCCGCCGAATTTCATGTTGGTGATGGCATTTTGATTGAATAAGATGGAAACGCTTTTGTATTTAGATTTAGCGTTCTCCTCAAGAATGGGTTTGAAATCACTTGTTCGGCATTCGCTTTTTGAAATCTTGTCGAAAACCTGATATAAATTTTGATTCAGGTATGCATCGTATATGCCTTCATTAACCCATTCTGCTGCTTGCGATCCACCTATCAGGACTTTCCCTTCACCGCTTACAATGTCCCTGAGTTTAAGGGCAAATTCTTTTGGAATATCGGCAGAATGCACCAGGATAATTCCATCTACATCATATTTTTTACACCAATGTTTAACTGCTTTTGACAATTTCTTCCTGAGCGAATTATTATTCAGATCAAATCGCACAAAATCTTTGTTGTAATCCAATCCGGACTTTTCCTCAGAAGATAAATAAAATTCCGGATGATCTTTCCGCCATTCATGTGCTGGACCAGAATAAGTGAGATTCATCTCGAGAAAGACTTTCATCTTTTTCAAATGAGCCGAATCGATCAATAATTTAAAATCCTTTTCCGTACCCAGAGATGTATCGATAGAAAGATAATCTACGGTCGCATATGGATCACCGGGATTATAATTATTACCGGAATCCTGTACTTTCATGACTGGCAAAATGGACAATGCTGTGACAAATTGCGCGCGCAACCTGTTGAGATCTCGGGTCACCCCGTTTAAATTTCGGCTGGGGCTGTAATGTTTAGGCATCACTTCATAGATGGTGAGTGTCTTAAACCATTCAGGGGGGCCCTGACTGACCAGCTTATGTTTGCCGCAGGAAAAAAGTAAAATAAAAAAGATCGCGAGTGAATTATAAATTTTCATAAGATGGTATTAACTGATTTTTTTTGATGGGTGACGAGGGAAATTCTTTCCGGAAAGAGTTTTTCTACTTTATCTGTGAATAATTTCAGCAAGTCTTTAGATCGATAATTTCCAAGATGTGTTCTTATCTTTTGTACGTAATCATAGGCCTGCCCTCCACCATATTCGTTTAAATAATCCTGCGTGAGTGAAACATAGGTATCAATTAATATTAATCGGTTTTCCGCGGATAAAACTTTATCGTAATGAATCAAGAGATCAATGTCTTTGCCTTCTGTTAATTCTGCCAATAACAAACTCTGCACATCACTATCTGCAAGAAAATCTAGAACGAATTTCAAATCATTATCATGAACCGATTTGAATTCCTGAATGTATTTTCTCATTTCCGCTTCATCGGGTCCTGAACTTTCGTACCACACTCTCGCAAACCTTGCATCTCTAAAGCGTATGGAATAATCCCTGGAAGTTCTTGCCAATTCTTCAGACATGCCTTCTCGAATCATAAAATCCAGGATTTGTGCGGCTGCGGCTATAGACAATTCGCGGTAAGGACTTTTTTCAACCATGTATTCCAGCACCAATTTACTTCTGGTAAAATCATGCTGTTCCTTAAAATGAGCGATGAGCATCAACCAGTAGGTAGAAGAGATTTCTTTCCATAACGAATGTTGCTTGATCAGTTCAACAAAGTTTTTGGGGCTGTGGGTATTGAGTAGAAAAACCAAGCCTTCAATTGGCTTATAAAAAAAAGTTTTGTTTTCCTTAATTTTGGCAGAGACCAGGTTTTCTGTGCGGGAGGACTTATTTTTTTCTTCTTTAAATGTATAAAGTATATGATATAAATTTTCTTCCTTGTGCACCAGATAATAAGGATTCGCAGAAATTTTATCCATTATCAAATCAAATATCGTAGTGCGCAGTGCAGGCGCTTTGATGCTTTTTAAAATCTGATGGAGCGCCTGATGCATTTTGACCAATTGATGCAGCCATTTCTCCTGATGAATGTCTACAAATGTTTCAAACCATTGAGAAGATTTAATTAATGTAGCCAATAATAAATGAACTGCCTGTTCCAGATTACCTTTTAAATACAAGCTCAAACTATGATCATAAATTTGATCCAGCAGAAGCAATTGATGGCGGAAATCTTTTAGAAATTTTGAAGAAGAAGCTTTGGCCAAAGGCGGGTCAAATCCTGCCAGTGCTTCCATATAATTCTCATAAGACAATTCCGGAGAATAAGGCTGCAACAGAAGTAGATTGGCCCAGGCATTCAGACCAGGATTTAATCTCAGACTCAACTGTATAAAATCTGTCAACTCTTTTTCCTGGTAAATTCCATCCTGAAACTCGAATTTCTTTCGTGGTGCATTTTTTTTTGTCTCCTCTTTTTTCTGACGCACAATCTGCTGATGATGCCAATATGCCAAGATCCAAGCATGCATACAAGGATTTTTGGCGGTGGATTTTCCGCAGGCACATTGTATTGCACTTACCTGATTTTGGCCGTATCTGATCTGACATTCGAGTAGGGCATCGTCTGCCCGCAGCAAATAATGCCAGGTATCCTTACTGATTTGATTAGCTTTCTTAATCTGACCGGAAAATAGGGCCTTCCTCACCAAATCCATTTTGTCCTCTGGCAGGATAAAGTCTATACTGTCGAGTACAATTTTCATTTTTGCTTAAAAGCTGGTTTATTTGGAATAAAACCCTAAATTTAGGAACATTTTTCGATCTAAAGCCGATGAAACACATTTTTCTCGTACGTCACGCCAAATCTTCCTGGGATCATCCGGGACTTTCAGACCTCCAAAGACCGCTGAATGCCCGAGGTATAAAGGATGCTCCGGCAATGGGCAGGATTTTTACAGGACTGGTAGAAAGTCCGATTATTTTAATATCCAGTCCAGCAGTGCGTGCTTTTTCCACGGCTTCCATGTTCAGGGAGCAGTTGGGACCTGAGACACCCCTTGAATTGGAATCCTCTCTTTATTATGGTGATGAAAACGACTATCTGGCATGCCTCCAAGAGCAGGATGAAAGACACAAAAGTGTTGCACTGTTTGGCCACAACCCCATCATAGAAAACTTTTGCACCCAAATTACCAATTCCTGGTCAGGAGCGGTCCCAACCTGTGCCATTCTTCAATTTCAATCCAGTGTTTCCAAATGGCAAGAGGTCAAATGGAACAATATTCTATATTTGAACCATTATTTTCCAAAGGAAGTCTGACATGTCTAAATTTCTAATACCATTGATGTTGTGTTTATTTATATCCTGTAATTCGGACAAAGTTGCAAAAGCGCCCATATCTCCGGAAGAAATGGCTGCCATACTTACCGACCTGTATTATATGGAGGCAAATTTTGAATCCCTTTCCGGGTATGTCAAGGATAGTCTTACACAAGCCCTAAAACAAGAAATTCTGACTAAACATCAAACCAATGATTCGTTGTTCGTTCTCGCCGGAGATTATTACAACCTCCGCCCCGAGATGCTTGAAAAAATTGAAAAAATGGTCATTGACAAAATTGAATCCCAATCCAAACCGGATTCTTCTCTAATAAAGAATTAATGATTTGATAATCTGACCTATGGCACCGAAACTCTTCAGCTACCTATCTTTGCAGCATCGATGAAGAATTCGACCAAAATCCTGATTGTTGATGATGAAGCTGATACGCTGGAGTTCATCAACTACCATCTAAGCTCCTTAGGATATGAAGTGAAAGTGGCTTTAAATGGTAAACTTGCACTGGAAATTTTACAATCCTTTGAACCGGAGCTGATCCTTGTAGATTATATGATGCCGGAAATGGATGGGCTTAGTTTCCTAAGACATTTAAAGTCTAAGTATCCCAACAATGAATACAAGATTGCCTTCCTTACCGCAAAGACCGATGACCAAACACAAATGAATGTTCTGGATTCCGGTGCGGATGATTTTATTACCAAGCCGATCAAACCCAATGTTCTTTCGAGCAGGATAAAAGCCATCCTACGGCGCAATCAGAAAAATAAATTTGCAACAGAGGCTATACTCAAATTCGGAGACCTCACTATAGATCCGGAGTCCTATAGAGTTATTGTGGGTGACACACCCCTTGATTTTCCCAGAAAAGAATTCCAATTGCTATATTTGTTGGCGGAAAAGCCGGGCAAAGTTTTCAAACGCGATGAAATCCTGCATAAAGTGTGGGGAAATGATGTACTTGTCGGCGAAAGAACCATCGATGTCCACATCAGAAAAATCAGAGAAAGACTGGATGGACGGTACATAAAAACGATCAAAGGCATTGGCTATAAACTGGAATTCTAAAGTTTTCAAAAATCTAAATCTCAATAAGGTAAGCCTGATTGCAGCAGCTATTTTGGGCGTTACCATATTTTGCGTTACGACCATTATGGTTGGGATTGGTCTTTTCAAAATGACTCTTAGCCCAATTTTTTTTATCTCCTTAGCTTGCTTTGTAGTCTCGGTCATCACTTTCAATATCCTTCTGCATGCATCTGTCTACCGCAGATTAAAGGTAATTTACCGCCTCATCAACGATCAAAAAAAAGAAGACACCCAAAAGTTAACCAGTCTGATTACTGCCAATAATCTCTTCGACATGGTGGAGGCAGATGTCAATGCCTGGCTTGACAAGAAGAATAATGACATGATTGCATTATCGAAGCTGGAGGATTATAGAAGGGAATACATCGGTAATGTTTCCCATGAATTAAAAACCCCCATTTTCAATATTCAGGGCTATATCCAAACTTTGATCAACGGCGCCATCAATGACCCGGAAGTGAATTCCAAATTTCTGGAAAAAGCACTTTCCAATGCAGAAAGATTGCAAACCATTGTCGAAGACCTGGAAGCCATCTCCAGACTTGAATCCAATCAAAGTGTATGGGATCTTCAATCATTCGATATTCAGGAATTGGTAGAAGAGGTTTTTGGAGATCTTGAAGAGACCGCCAAGCAAAAGAATATCAGCATGTCTTTTAAGTCTGGTGCGGATCAAAAATATCAGGTACAAGGAGAAAGGGAACAGATCCGTCTGGTCTTAAACAATCTGATTCAAAATTCAATAAAATACGGTGACACCAACGGCAAGACCAAAGTCAGTTTCTACGATATGGACACCAAGATCTTGATCGAAGTTTCCGATGATGGAATTGGAATACCGGAAGACCACCATAAATTTATATTTGACCGGTTTTACAGGGTTGACAAAAGCAGATCCAGAGAAATGGGCGGAAGTGGCCTTGGACTCTCCATAGTCAAACACATCCTGGAATACCACGGACAAACCATCAATGTGCGCAGCACGCCCGGAAAAGGCAGCACTTTTAGTTTTACTTTAAATAAGGTGAATTAGTTTATCGGCTCTTAGTTTTGATTTTGGTAAGAGGGTGACCGACTACCAAAACATTTTTAATATAAAGCCTAAAAATAAAATTAATTATCGAATTAAACTTACAATAGCCATTGGAAATACGACACAATGATGATATTTATACTGGGTATTTAATGAATGCTTGCTAATAATAACTGCATAAACATTTTGTTAACAATCTGTTAATATAATGCAAATTATTTTTCACCTATTGGATTGTTTTTAGATTCGCTTACTGTTTACACTATCAGGCCTTATACAACGCAGTGGGTGAATTAACAAATCCATCGAAGACATCCTTATTCACAAAGTAGGTGGTATTTCTTACACTTAAAACATTCTTTATGAAAATGATTATTTTCTCCATCGTCGCTATTTTCTTATTTAAAAGTTGCACAACCGACAAATTTGACCAATTAATTGAACAGGATTTGGATTCAAATACTAATAAATCAAAATCAATGGATGAAATTCCGTTGCTGGATTATTATCTAAAAAAAATGAACCATCTTCAAAAAAGAGACTATACAAGGAGGGTGGTCAAATATGAAATTCTGGACTTGGAGACAGGGAATAAAACAATTAGCTACAGTTGTTTACAACCGGGGCAATCATGTGATGTTGGCCAGAAAAAAGAGGAAGACAAGGGAAAACTGCTCTTAGTTCCAAGAAATTCATGGTATGAATCTGATGCAATTGAACAATTCCTTTATGCAAATTGTGAAATGGAAACTGAGTTTCCGTTACTCTATTCTGCTCAAGTAAAAAATGATTTACTGGATGATCTATTAAAAATAGAATTCAATGGTTCAGATTTAACACTTATTCAGTCCGCAACAAACATTCCATTGTTTAATTATAAAATCAATGGCGAAACGAATGTACCGACAACAATAAGTGAAACAAGAAAAGCAATGGTGGATCCCGCCACCGGAAAATTCACTTGTACACAACCAGGTTCAAATTGTGTTATTAGATCTGAATCAACTTCAAATTTTGAAAATGAAGTTTTGGAGACTTTTATTCAAAGCTTTCCAAATATTGACATTCAAAACGCTGTTCGTGATAATAGGTACGCAATCTGTAAAAATGGTCTGGACTTTGAATTAAGGATATTTAACAGCGACCATGTTGTTAGCTCCCAACTCTACTTAAGCTCACAATTATAATATGAGAAAATTATTTTTTAACAACAGGGCAATTTATCAAATTGCCCTGTTGTTATCTACACTTACAGTACTATTTGCAACTTTGGGTTGTTTAAAAAAATCTAAATCTTATTTTAGATTAAAAACCAGGACTGAAAATTTTTCACAATTAAAAAATTTAACCAAGTCCATTGATTACTCTAAAGATATTTCCGTACTGTCAATTCATGACAGCGTATTTGTCTATTTCACAGATAAAAATAAAAAGCTTATAAAATACAGCTTGACTGAAAATCGAATAGATACTGTACCTTTAAAAGTTGACTGTATGGAAGAAGACATGACCATTACGGTAATAGATCAAATTGTATATTTACGATGTGGCACACTAATGCATATTTTGGACCTTAAAACTCAAATGAGTAAAAAAATAAACTCTTGTCCATTTGAAAACTGCTACTTCATTCCTTGTATGCATGACAGATCCATATCAGCCACTTTTGATCATTCATTCATCTACCAGGTTGGAAATTCAAACAATTTCAATTACATCGATTCCTTCATTTTTTTAAAATATGAAGATGCTGGAAAATTTAATAAAATAGTTAAATATCCGGATTATTTTTCAAAAAAGTATGTTCATTACTTAAGCTTCATAAGAACTGTGGAAGATTCATTCCTTTATTACCTGAATGTTCTTGATAATAAAATATATAAATTAAATCATTGTTCCAATGAGCCAATTGGCATAAGTGAAATTTTTGGAAAAGACATAGTAGATTATGACACATCCAGGCTAACAGACATGATGTATTTAAAAAATTATTCCGAACAGGTACCGTTTAACATTCGATTAATTAAGCTGGAGAAATATCTTGTATTATTAAGACTACTTCCACACAAAAATAATTCGGAATATCGTTTATTGATTTTTAACAATGATTTAAAACTTTTATCCAATACGAGGATCAACCATCCTGTAAACAGCAGATTAATTTACAGTCTCCATAATAACCTTACTTTTCTTGACCCTCCAAATAATCTGGCGTATGAATATTTATTTGAAGACTAAAATTATTCTCCTTTACTACCTTTTATCAAGCGGTTGTAAAGAAGCAGAACCTCACATCGTAATATTTTGTCAACATTGCAAAGGATGCGTTCAAAATGCCTTGCTTGACATTGAGGAAAATGAACTTGATAAAAAATTCAAAATTTATACTGATTCCAATTGTATAGATTCAAGAGATTTATTGCAAAAGATTCAATTCGTACAACTTGATGATGAGGAGCTCCACAGGAAATTTGGAGATTTTGTCAATATTGGGATCAGCTTATCCAATGAGGATTTGAAAATTTTGAAAACGAATGAACGCCTTACTGACTATCTAATAAAATAAGTTTCATCAAAATTTCTAAAAACCAGCACCGTGAATTTGCATGGAAAATCCAGCCAACTTACCAAATGTGCAAACAATATATAAAGAAAACCAGCTGAGAGCGCTTTAAGATTTTCTAACCCTGCTATCGTCCCTGTTGTATGCAGTGGTAACTTTGATCTGATTGAACCTTTTCATGAGTTCATCACGCTGGGCACCAAAATCAGGAAGGAGATTAGAAGGCATTGGCTCTCCGGAAGGAAAGTTTAACTTGCGGTGATCCACCTGTGTTCCATTTCGCCAAAATCTGAAGCATACGTGAGGCCCTGTGGCCAAACCTGTTGAACCGACATATCCAATTATCTGACCCTGACTTACATGAGATCCTGCACGGATACCCGCAGCAAATCTGGACATGTGCAGATATTGTGACTCATAAGTCTTGTCGTGTTTGATTTTTACATATTTTCCGTTACCACCGGAATAAGCTGCTGCAGAAACTACGCCATTCCCAACGGCCATAATCGGCGTTCCGGTAGGTGCAGCATAATCGGTCCCAAAGTGCGGTCTGGCATATTTCAGAACCGGATGAAAACGTCTCATGGTAAAACCGGAAGTGATCCTGGAGAATCTTACCGGTGCTTTCAAAAATGCAGCTCTCAGCGGCCTGCCGTTGTAGTCGTAATATCCGGATCTATTATTGACTTCGAATTTAAAAGCATAGTGCTCTTTATCGTTGGTATTGAAGTAGGCAGCCACAAGGTCTCCCATATTACTTGGTTGGCCCTCTATCCAATGCCGATCAAAAACCAATTTAAAGGAATTGCCCTCCTGAAGATGGTGAAAATCCACAGATGTGGCCAGTGCATCTTCCATTTGATCGATGATGTTAATGGAAACACCCTGCTCTTGCAATGCATTCCAAAGAGAATTTTTGATGTAACCTCCTACTTCCTCTCTTTTAAGTTCATTATTCTTGAATTCAATTCTAGGACACGATTGACCGGATAGGTCACAGACAAGATATTTCATCGCGTCAATCTCGTAAACAAAATAATCGGGAGCTTGGCACTCATTGCTGCAAATCATGGCATAAGAATTGCCTTGTCTAATGTTACGAAGGTTAAGGACCCCATCCATTGACCCTATCAAGCTGCTTATTTTAGTCTGGCTTAAACCAAAGTCGGAGAAAATTTTAGGTAACAACTGTCCGGATTTCACTTTTGCACGGGTAACCTGAAAGTGGTCAAGGGAAAATCCAAAATATTCCTGGTCGCTGGCTAAACATTCTTTGGACTGTACATCGCATCCATTATGAGTTTTGAACAACTCAAAATCCAACATAAAATGAAGTACAAAAGCATTGATGATTAATAAACCTAAGAAGCTGGTGATCTGCAATAGTCTCTGGATGGATTTTTGTAAATTCATTCCGATATGCTTGGTTTAATAGTTGAAAAGTTTGCAAAACTAAAGTAAATTATCTAAAAGCTCAAACAATAGATGGCTGTTAACTAATTTTTACAAATTATATTTTTCATATTATAAAATTATTGCAACTATATAATTATGTATATCATATATTTAGTCACTAATCAAATCCTATTCTGGTCAAGTCTTTGGCCTGTAGGGGAAGGCCATCCAAGGGGAAAGGGATCTCCTCAAACTACCTTTTCCGGGTTAAATCCATGGTTTCGGTATCCAAAAAAAGCCAAAACATCCTGTTCTCTTGCTCCTGTAATAAAGGCCTGCCCGAAACCCATTATGTGGCTTAAAATGGCTGATTTTGAGTAACTTTGCACGGTTTAAGAGAAGCAATCACACCGCCCATGAGGAGGTTGCATTTTGTGGCATAAAGGATAATCCATTGACTTCACATTCTATTTTTAACCTATCCGGACAATTGGTAAAACTGCAATATCCAGCAGTAATGGGCATCCTAAACCTAAGTCCTGATTCCTTTTACAGCACTTCTGTCATTACCGAGGAATCGCTTTTAGAACAACGCATACGCAAGATGCTGGATGAGGGTGCGGACATTCTGGATATTGGTGCTGCCTCTTCCAAACCGGGCAGCAAACCTATACCGGTCGAAATAGAAACCGAGCGTATTGCCAAAGCTGTAAAAATCGCCCGCCAAATCTCTCCGGAGGTGCTGATTTCTGTAGATACCTACAGGGCTTCTGTAGCAGCCAAAGGATTGGAACTGGGCGCTTCCATGATCAATGATATTTCTGCGGGCCGACTGGATGATGCCATGGTTCCATTGGTAAAAAGTTCCGGGGTACCGTACATCATCATGCACATGAGAGGAACACCCGAAGACATGAACAGCACACAAAATCTGGTATACAATGACCTTGCAGCGGATCTCATTAGATTTTTTGCGGAGCGTATCCATTTCCTCAACCAGGAAGGCATACATCAACTGATCATTGACCCTGGATTTGGGTTCAGTAAAAATGTCCAGCTCAATTTTGAATTGCTCAGACAATTAGAATTGTTTAGAATCCTTGATGCGCCCATACTCGTCGGGCTTTCTAGAAAATCCATGATTTTTAAAACGCTACAAACAGAACCAGGTAAGGCCTTGAATGGCTCCATTGCTGCGCATACGATTGCATTGATGAATGGCGCAGACATACTTCGTGTACACGATGTGGCAGAAGCCAAAGAGACTGTTGCCATTTTTAAAGCCTATAAAAATCTTACTCAATAAATTAATGTTAATTCCTACCATGCCTCAAAATCCAAACCAGCAATAATCAGTTATCCTACAGATGCAGAAAAAAAAACAACATTGGGCAAGAAAGGCTTTCAGGAGATTCTGGAAGTTTCTCCTGGTATTGTTGAGTACGGCAGGATTGTTTTTGCTGCTTTTCTTTATAGGGTTTGTGTTGTTGGCCAGTTCGGCATTTACAGATTGGTCTAAAAACAGCATCATTGGTTTTTTAAAGAATAAAGTTGAAAACCGAATAGAATACGGGTCCTTTGAACTGAATGTTTTCAAAGGAGGAAAAATCACTGATCTTTTGGTTTACGATCACCACGGAGATACTTTGATCTACAGCAAGCTGATCAATTTTCAATTGAGCAGAAGTTTAGGATCTCTGTTGAAAAATGAAATCTCCTTAAAGGAAATTGAATTGGATGACGGACTTTTAAAAATTATAGGTTATGCCGGAGAAGAGGACAATAGCTTCACACATTTTATCCGTCAATTTTCAAAATCTAAGAGTTCGACGAAAAAGAAATTCAAACTTGAATTATCGGATATTAAACTGAAAAACTTCAGACACTTCCGGGATCGCCGGGAGACCGGAGTCAGAGAATATTATTCTGTACATGAAGGAATCGTCAAAGTGGAACAAATGAATTTTCCGGCAAATTACATTCTGTTGAATACCGTTAAACTGACCGGACCATCTGTTTTTATCTCACATGATCCCAATGTAATACCTCCTGAAACCGAATTGAATCCGGATTCGGTTTACAGCTGTAACAATCCCTTTATTATTTACATCAAAAAAGCAGACCTTAATCAAGGTTCTTTTGCATTTGACCGTACCGGCAATGATGTTTTTGAAGAACAGAATAAAGATCATGTGGATTTCAAACATTTCAGTGTGGATGAAATCGAAGGCGGGTTAAGTGATTTTTTCTACAGCGACTATGAATCAAATGGAGTCTTGCATGAACTCAAAGCAAGGCTGAACAAAAAATTAAGAATTCAATCTTTCAAAGCAGATAAAATTGATGTAAAAAACAACAAGACGAGTCTGGAGAATTTCTCCCTGGAGACAGACCGATCCTACCTTGGTGATAGTCTTTACTTAAGTTATGGCAGTTATAGAGATTTTAAAAATTTCAACAATAAAGTCTTTATTCAACTTGCCTCCAAATCCAATTCCATTAATCTGGATGAAATTAAATATTTCAGTCCGACTATGGCCACGAATGCATTCTTCGTGCGCAATAAAGAACTTAACCTTGGATTCTCCGGAGACATTGCAGGTAAGGTCAACAGCTTAAAGTTGTTTAATTTCAAGGCAAACATCCATCAAGACTTTATATTCGAAGGGGACATCAGCACCAGAAATCTTACTAAAAAAGGAAGTGAACTTTTAAATATTAAATCCAAAAAGTTAACCACCTCCATGGCCTTCCTGAGAAGCATCCTTCCACAAATCAAACCAAGCGCAGTGTATGATAAACTTGGGGAGTTTTCATTTGTTGGCGGATTTGACGGATACTTTGAAGACTTTGTTGCTGCAGGTAAACTCAATACCGGTTTAGGGCAGGTAAGAAGTGACGTGAGGCTGAACCTTCGACCAGGAAAGGACCTGGCCACATTTGCCGGAAGTATAGATCTCATAGATTTCGAAATAGGCGAACTCCTTAAAGTAAAAGATCTAGGCAAAACAAATCTCAAAGCTTACATCCGCAATGGCGAAGGATTAAGTGCAAATAAAATTAATGCCGATCTTGAAGCCAACGTATCCTCTCTGAGTTTTAAAAATTATAATTACTCCAACATAGGGTTCAATGGAAAGCTGAGTAAAGATTATTTAGATGGGTCTGTAAAAATCAAAGACAAAAATCTGGACTTAAATTTTGAAGGACGTATTTCAGACATCAATACGAATCCAAATTTTGTTTTTAAAGCTACCATCGCAAAAGCGGATCTCAAAGAACTTAATTTATCCAAAAGCAGCTTAATTATATCGGCAGACCTCATTTCTAATTTCAGAAACACCGACCTTCAAAAACTGGATGGTGATGTACGTGTGGAAAAAACTTTTCTCTATAATTATGAAAAAAACAGAGTCCTTGGATTAGGTGAAATTTATTTTACACAAAAACGAACAGCAGGACTTTTGAATACTACGCTTCAATCTGACTTTCTGAATGCCGGGATGGTGGGCGACTACAGACTGAACAGCATCTACGATCAATTGATTACTTATTTCTATAAGCAGTACCCGGATCTTTTTAATGAAATTGAAATTAAACACCAGAAGGATGAATCTGTTTCATTTTTTGAAGCAAAATTAGAGGCCAAATCTTTGAATAGAATTTTTAATTTCTTCGACATCAATACCCGGATAGAAGAATTCAAAGGAGACATTCAGTACAATTCTTCACTCCAACTTCTGAACTTTGATTATGCCATACAATCTATTGTTTCAGGCGATTTTACGATGAACTCCTCTGCCGGCTTCCTTAAGTGTACCAAAAATCAATTTGAATCTGATATTCACTTTCCTGACATCTCCTGGCGGAAAAGATTCGACATCAAAGAAGTTAAATTCAATACGTATTTTAAAGACAACAAACTTAAATTTTTCTTCAGCGGAAAAGACAGTTCAGGGACCATTCCTTATTATGACATTGGAATAAATCTAAGCAGTAGTGTTGGACAGAAAAAATTTAGCTTCGAGCAAGCGCAATTGTTGTTCAGAGGACAAAAATGGCAAATCCATTCGGAAGCAGAATTGGTTTTGAACAAAAAAAATATCCTGCTCAGCCATATGATTTTCTCTGACTCAAGTCGAAGAATGAGTTTTGAAGACATCAACAATAAAGGACTTAAAGTAATGATACAGGGATTCAACATATCCTTTATCAATGATTTTTTGATCAACAAATCTGTAAACATAAGCGGATTTTTTGATGCTTTTGCCACGATAGACGATATCAATAATCTCAATGACCTGAATGGAAAAATATCTGTTGGGAATTTTAGAATGAACAACAACTCCTATGGAAGACTCGTGGTGGATTTTAATCTTCCCGATCCATACAAACCAATGAATGTTGTGGTTTCAAACCAATACAAGGAAACCAGTATAGATGGAAAAGGCACTTTTAACCTGCCGTTGAAATCAGGCTACAGTCTACCGAAATATGATTTTCATCTGGATTTCGATGCAACAGCATTTCCTGTTTCATTTCTCGAAAATTTCATGACCAGCATTGGCGATACAAAGGGCACATTGGATGGAAAGTTTACTTTGGAAATGTTGAATAAGGTAATCTATGGCTCAGGAAGTTTGCTGGCTCTGAATGGAACGACCCTGGTCAAGTATCTCAACACCAGATACTTTTTTGACCAACAAAAAGTTGTTTTTGATAAAAACAAAATCCTCTTTGATGAAGTCATCATCAGAGATGAGTTGGGAAATCCTCTTAATGTAAATGGCAACATTCGGCACGAGAATTTTGCACGTTATTTTATGGACATCACCGTGAATTCCGACAAAGCATTGGTACTCGACACCAAGAAAGGCAATAATTTGTATTACTATGGGTATGGTCTTTTCGATTTCCTGGCCACTTTCAAAGGTCCTACTTCCAGTATGGATATGGATATTTCAGGAAAGTCTGTAAAGGGCACAAAACTGGTTATTCCCGTCCGATCAGATCAGGAGGCAACAGATACCAAGTTCGTTCGTTTCAAAACAAAGGACACGACAGCAATCCTCATTAAACCAGCCCAGACTACCATAAAAGGTATGAATGTCCGGATGAATCTGGAGATCAATGAAGAAGCCGAAGTATCCATAATTTTTGATGAACAGACCGGTGACATCCTTACGGGCACAGGAAGAGGTAATTTACAAATAGCCTCTCTCAGAGACAATTCTTTCAGCATTAAAGGCAGCTATGAAGTGGACCGCGGAGAGTATCTTTTCACACTCTTTAATTTTGTAAACAAACCCTTCAAAATAAAAAAAGGAGGGACCATTGTATGGACAGGAGATCCGTTTGGCGCTACTATTAAAATAGAAGCTTCCTATGAGGGGCTTACGGCAAGTCCCAGCAATTTGCTACAAGAATTTATCGTCAACAACGAAGATCTCAAGCAAGCCGCAAAGGCACGTACTCCGGTCGATCTCACGATGATTTTGACTGGCTCACTTCTCAAGCCGGACATCAATTTCACTTTATCCTTTCCTGAACTCACCGGCTCTCTGAAAACCATCAGCGACAATAAAATCAGATTTCTCGAACAAAATCCGGATCAGTTAAACCAGCAAGTGGCTGCATTGATTGCTTTCCGAACTTTCATAGGAACCAATTCAAACCTTGGTCTGGTATCCGGTATTGGGAACACTACCATCAATACCATGAGTGAATTCCTTTCCAGCCAGCTTTCTATTTTTGTAACCAACCTTCTGTCCGAAGCATTTGAAGATGTGGATTTTATTTCAGGTGTGGACTTTAACATCAATTACGATGTGGATAAAAACCAATTGGGGCAGACCAGGCTTAACGAAGGCGCGGTGGTATTCAGTCTGAAACACAGGCTGTGGAACGACCAGTGGGCGGTGACCCTTGGAGGAAATTATGTATCCAACTCAACAATTTACGGAAATACTTATTTTAATCCGGAGAGTGTCATTGAATGGAATACACCCGTGCCTGGACTCAAAATGAGAATTTACTACAAAGGAGTAGATTCCATAGAAGGCGTAAGACATCGTGTCGGAGCAGGGGTGACGTTCAGAAAGGAATTTGACACTTTGTTTGAATTTAAGAAAGGGATAAAAGAACAGAAAAAAGGTGGACCAAAAGACGATAAAAGCATCAATTGACAATAAGGCACTGCTAAAGCCCGGTGCCATCCTGAAAGACCTGGATTTTGATAAAATCTTACGCAGATGCGCTGAGCATGCATTGTCTGAAGATGCAAGGAGATCCATCCTTGAAAGTAAAATTTATACCCACAGAAATTTCATTCAGGAATCTTTGCAGCGCGTCCATGAAATGAAAGAATTTTGTGTCCGTGAGCCCCTTAATCTCATCGAGTACCACAATATTTTAAAGGAATTAAAAAGCCTTAGAATCCAGAACTATACGCTTGGCATAGAGGACATCGTAAAGATCAAAGTCATCCTGCAAAATCTTAGACTGATCAGCCAGGCGCTGGGACATTTGGCCTGGCAACATCTGGAAATGCTCCTTAAAGACCTGAGTAAAATTCCCGATTTAAAATTTATTACAGACCGCATTGATAAAATTTTTGCAGGAGATGGCAAAGTGAAGGATGATGCCTCCCCTGCCCTTAAAATTATCCGCGATCAGTTGCGCAACAAGCAAAATGAAATCTACCGCACTTTCAAAAAACAGGTAACTCAATATCGCAGCTCTGGCTTTCTTGCAGAAGGAGAAGAAAGTATCCGCAACGGAAGGTTGGTACTCAGAGTTCTGGTCGAACACCGACGCAAAATAAAAGGAATCATTCACGACGAATCCGATTCCGGTAAAACCGTATTCCTCGAGCCACAGGAACTCGTAGAATTGAATAATGATATTTTCGAATTGGAGTCTGAAGAAAGGAAAGAGATTTTCCGCATTCTTGCAGATTTATGTAACCTCATGAGACCTTATGTGGAGGATATCGAACAAAGTTATTTGTTGTTGGTAAACTGGGATATTCTTTTGGCAAAAACCCGACTGGCCATTTCTCTGGAGGCAGTACAGCCGGTACTGTCCAACTCCGATCAAATGAATCTGAAAAATGCAAGACACCCACTCCTGTTTTTAAAACTTAAAGAAGCAAATAAAAAATTGGTTCCGGCCAGTCTAAGTCTGAATGAAAAAAATCGAATATTGTTGATTTCAGGACCCAACGCGGGTGGCAAATCCATTATCCTCAAAACAGTTGGATTGCTGCAATGCATGTTACAAGCAGGATTTCTAGTGCCTGTAGACAAACATTCCGAATTCAAAATATTTAAAAAAATATTTGCGGACATTGGAGATCATCAGAGTCTGGACGATGCATTGAGTACATATTCCGCAAGGTTGTCCTATATGCGGGATTTTGAAGAGGCCGCTGATGGTGACACTCTTATATTACTTGATGAATTTGGTAGTGGTACAGAACCACAAATAGGCGGTGCTATTGCTGAAGCACTTTTACAAGCTTTAAACAGAAGAAAAGTTTATGGAATATTCAACACCCATTACGCAAATCTGAAAGCCTATGCTCATCAAAACGAAGGTCTGATCAACGGCGCCATGCTCTTTGATGAAAAAAATCTAACTCCGACTTACCAATTACAAACGGGCAGACCCGGTTCTTCCTATGCGCTGGAAATTGCAGAAAAAATACAGCTCCCGCTTCATCTTATCGATTATGCAAAGAAAAAAGTAGGTAAACAAACGGTAAGCTTTGAAAGCCTCTTGGCAAACCTGGATAAAGAAAACAGTAAATTGCTTAGGGAGATAGAAGAATACAAAAAGAAAAAATCCGAACTGGACAAACTCATCCGCAATTACCAGGATTTACAAAAGCAATTTGAGTATAAAAAACTCAAATTAAAACTGGAGCAAAAACAGACAGAAATTCAATCCAAAAGTTCCAAGCACAGAGAACTCGAAAACTATGTCAAAGAATTAAGAAAAGAAAAAGATCTGGAGTTGGCCAAAACAAAAGCCGATCAAGAAAAAATCAGATTGCAAAAGGAACACGAAGAATTACTGAACATCAATACCGAATACCAAAAACTTTCCGGCCATGATGTTAATGCGCCATTGAAAACTGGTGATGCTGTAAAACTAGTCATCAACGGAATGATAGGACAAGTAGAGAAAATTGAAAAAGACCTGATTACCGTGGTTACAGAACACATGACCTTTAAATTAAAAAGAAAAGAATTGATCAAACTTAAATCCAATATAGATGTCAAATTAAACAAATCGGTTAAGTCAGATTTGGAACGCAGTTCGGCAGCTTTTAATCCGGTTCTAGACCTGCGCGGAATGCATCTTCAGGAAGCTCAGTCCATGCTGGAAGTCTATATCGACAAAGCATTACTTGCAAATGTAAACCAGGTACATATCGTACATGGAAAAGGCAGTGGCATTCTGCGGCAGACCGTGAGTAAATCTCTTCGGGGACAACGTTATGTCAAATCCATTGGACACCCTGCAGAAGAATCAGGAGGCGATTCCATTACTGTGGTGGAGTTTAAATAAATTTTTACCAAACAAACATGGACATTTACGTGATGCATACTTTATCATGCAAGTGTTAAAAACGCTCTTATTTTAATTTTCAAAATCTAGCACTTAAAACTAATCGAAAATATTTTTGGCATAAAAAAAAAGATCCGGCTGTTGACCGAACCTTTCTTCTTAAAAAATATTTTTTTATTTGTGCGCCAAGAGGTAAAATACTCCAATCTGAGCAACACTATTGGTAGAAGTAACAGATCCTTCTTTATTTAAATTCACCAAACCAAGATTATACCTTGCGTCCACACCAAATCCTGAAGGTGGATGCACATAACTTATACCCGCACTGATGGCAAAGTCTATTACGTTCAGATCATCTTTAACGTCCACACTTACATCATTGCTTTTTGCTTTTGCATTTATGAGAATCCCTAATTGAGGGCCTGCCTGAATTCTGAATCCATTGTCAAACATATACTGAAACAAAACAGGAATATTGATATACCCCAAATTCAATTTGCTTTCGATGCCGGCAGATTTAAATTTCGCACCTTGATCTGAATAGGTAATTTCCGGTTGCAAAGCAAAATTATTTTTAAGATGAATATGTGCAATCGCTCCAACATTAAGTCCGGGCTTCAAGGAAGTTTCTGAATTGTCATCACTGACAATATCTGCAAGATTTAAGCCGACTTTAAATCCAAAATTTACATGTTGTGCGCCCAAAGTTCCAATCATAAAAATGGAGATCACTGTAAGCATTAAATAATTTTTCATAATTTTAGTTTTAACCTGAAATCACATGACTTCATTTTTCTGTTCGATATAGTTTGCTAACACATGGAGAGTAACGTAAGTTCATTGAAATATAATAGCTTATTGTATTTGCATACGAAATACATCCTAATTAGATAAGAATATGTAAAATGTGTAACTTTCATTCTTTTGTTTGCAAATTTTTATTTTAAAATAAAATGAAACTTTTCAAAGTATAATTTTTTTTTAGAAATGTAAAATGGTTTCAGAACCAAATTTCAACCCAGGAATTTAAAATATTATTGAATTTATCGATTAAAAAAAAGCTCATTTCTTGGCAAAATATAAAAAGAATGGATATCTGACGCATTGGTTAAAACTATAGAATGAGGCAGAGCCGTATCTATAAGTTATCTCAAACGAAAAAAAATGAAAAAAATAAATTGCAGAAAAAGTAGTTTATACAAAATACAATCGCTTGGCCTTTTTATTTAAATAATAATTTTAAAAAGAAATAGTTGATTGATCTCGAGTAAAAAAAGCACTAAAATGATTTAGTTTCAGAGATTCTTTTTTTAGTTGATCTAACATAGACAATTTATGTCTAACTTTCCGAAACTTTTTTGTCTTGATTTTTTTTATATTTTCTGAATACATCCCAACATAAACTGAATATTCAAATAGACCAATATCCAAGGTATGAACACCCCAAGAAATAAATCCCCAAGATTGTTGAAATTTTGGAAATTACTTGGCCCGGGACTTGTCACCGGAGCAAGCGATGATGACCCTTCAGGCATAGCCACCTATTCTCAGGCAGGAGCTGCTTATGGGCTTTCGACCTTATGGACTTCCATTCTGGCATTTCCTTTGATGGCTGCCATCCAACAAATGTGCGCACGCATAGGGCTGGTCACAAGTCAGGGATTGACCGGCACCTTAAAAAAACATTACCCGAAACCAATATTGTACCTTATGGTTTTGTTTAGTTTTCCGGCTATCGTGATGAATATCGGAGCTGACATAGCGGGAATGGGCGCTGTAGGCAATATGTTGTTCCCTCAAATAAATGAGACCTACTTCAGTGTGGTCTTTACGCTCCTCCTGCTTGGTTTGATTATTTATCTACCTTATGGAAAAATAGCAGCCACACTTAAATATTTATGCATTGCCATGCTGGTGTATTTTATCGTTCCCTTTTTATATAAACAGGATATCGTTCACATATTTAAATCCACCTTCATCCCAACCATAAAATTCGATAAAGAGTTTATTGCCATACTTGTAGGAATTTTGGGAACCACCATTTCGCCTTACCTCTTTTTTTGGCAGGCCTCCGTGGAAGTGGAGGAAATGAAAACCAAAAAGAAACATCTGGTGGTGAATAAGAAAATTATTCATGACATGACACAAGATGTTGATTTTGGGATGACATTTTCCGGTCTGGTAATGTACTTCATCATTTTGACCACGGGCACTGTTTTGTTTCAGGGTGGCATACATCAAATCGACACCGTCGAACAAGCAGCCATGGCACTTAAGCCACTCGCAGGCAATATGGCCTATTTGCTTTTTGCCATTGGTGTTATAGGTACAGGACTGATTGCAATTCCTGTGTTAAGCGGTTCGCTTTCCTACATTTTTGCCGAGACTTTTGGTTGGGAACAAGGATTGGATAAAAAATTTCATGAAGCTAAAGCATTTTATCTGATCATCGCCATATCCCTAATTTTGGGACTCTCTCTTAATTACATTGGCATCTCACCCATAAAAGCACTCATCTATACTGCAATTTTGTATGGCCTTACTGCCCCGGTTTTAATTGCCATCATCCTACACATTTCCAACAATAAAAAGATCATGGGCATTTATGTAAACGGACGCACTACAAACATTCTGGGATTTACAGCGCTATTCATTATGACCCTCGCAGCAGGAACCTTGATTTATCTGCAACTGGGCGGAATTTAAATTGAATACATTAGCTCCAAAAAATTCATTAAGCCAGGTAGGATCAACCCTACAATACCTTAATCACTTTTACCGGACAATGACTGGCCGTTTCTTCACACAAAACAACTTCTGATTCCGTTATTTCCAAAACATGGGTTTGATTCTTTAATATGCCGTTTACCAAAGTTGCTTTTCCATCTTTTCTGGAAAGTCGCCAATATTCGGGTTGCATTTCAAAGCAAATATTGCAGCCTATACATTTGTCTCTGTAATGAATAATCTTAGGCATTTTCTGTTACCACTTTATATAATTTGTCTTTTGCCCTGATTTTTCTTTCAAAATGGAAGGTAATCTTATCGCCCCGATTTGCCTTATTGTTGCGCACTCCATTTACCATCAATGGGTCTAAGACCACCTTATCTGCACCAGTATCCCGGCCAATGATCATTACTGTTTCTCCCTCTTCAATACTTCCTGATTCCAGTAAAAATTCGGCAACATGGATTTTTGGATAGTACCTGGTGGCTTTGGCAACATAAACTTTTTTTTCAGTGGCAGAAGATCCGGGATTCCTAGTCCAGGCTCCAAGTTTTCTTCCCAGATAGTACCCTTCCCAAAATCCCCGATTGTACACTTTGTCTAATTCCTTTCGCCAACATTCTATGCGCTCCTCATTGTATGTTCCTTGCAAAACCGAATCAATCGCTTCCCGGTAACATTTTGTAGTGGTGTATACATAATCTGCAGATTTTGTTCTACCCTCGATTTTAAATACATCAATTCCTGCACCAATGAGTTCGTCCATAAAATCAATGGTGCACAAATCCTTTGGAGACATTATGTATTCGTTGTCTATCAACAATTCATTACCGGTCTCCAGATCTGTAACTAAATAGGGTCGTCTGCAATTCTGTACGCAAGCTCCTCTGTTTGCCGAGGCATTCATTTCGTGCAGGCTTAAATAACATTTACCTGAAACTGCCATGCACAGCGCACCATGAATGAACGTTTCTATTTTCATCAATTCTCCGGATTTCCCTCTAATTCCTCTCCGTTTAATTTCTTTTGTGATGCCTTCAATTTGCTTCAGGGTCAATTCTCTTGCCAAAACTATTACATCCGCCATTTGTGAAAAAAAAGCCACAGAATCAATGTTGCTGACATTTGCCTGGGTACTGATGTGAAGTGGCATTCCCTCTTCCCTGCAAATTTCGAACACTGCAAAATCTGAAGCAATGACCGCATCGATCCCTTCCTGAACGCAAGTTTTTACAATCTTTCTGGCCAATTGCATGTCATAATCATAGATCACTGTATTTAAAGTAAGATTGGCCTTGACATGACCAGCTTTGCAAACAGCGGCTACCTCTTTGATATCGGCAATGGTAAAAGGAGGTATAGATTTGGTGCGCATGTTGAGTTGTTCTACACCAAAATAAATTGCATCTGCTCCTCCCCGGATAGCGGCATGCAAAGACTCAAAAGACCCTGCAGGTGAAAGCAACTCCGGTTTTTTGGGGTTTGTCATGAATCAGTTTTTGTAAAATCGAACTGCAAAATTAGTCCTAAATTATAAGCACTTTTTACAAAAGTTGTTTATATATTTTTCTATAAAATGATTTCCATCAAGTTCCTATCGGCATCCTTGCCAGCGGTTCAATATCGTCCTCCGCAAATATACCTTTCTTCCACTTTTGAAATCCACCCATGGCAATCATGGCGGCATTGTCGGTACAATATTCCAACTTTGGCATAAACACCTCCCAACTGTGTTTTTGAGCAAGTGCATGAAGCTTTTCACGCAGACCACTGTTGGCAGAAACTCCTCCTGCGATTCCGATTCTTTTTAGACCATTTTGTTCGGATGCCTTTACCAACTGATGACAAAGAATTTCCACAATGGTGTGCTGAATGGAAGCGCACAGATCGTTCAAATGATTATGAATAAATGATGGATCTTCTTTTAATCTATCCTGTAAAAAGTAAAGTACAGAAGTTTTTAGTCCTGAAAAACTGTAATCTAGTTCTTTCATTTTGGAAATTGGAAATTTAAATATCGGCCGGCCTAAATCTGCCAACTTATCCATCTCCGGACCAGCAGGATAAGTTAAACCCAACAACTTACCAGTCTTGTCAAAAGCCTCCCCCGCTGCATCGTCCAGGGTATGGCCAATTACTTCCAATTGGTCGTAATCACGTACGATCACCAACTGTGTATGTCCACCGGATACCGTCAAACATAAAAAAGGAAATTCAGGTTTGGGTTCCTCTATCAGGAGTGATAGCACATGAGCTTCCAAATGATTGACGACCATCATGGGAATATCCAGGCTGTAAGACAATCCCTTGGCAAAACACAGACCTACTACCAAAGACCCCATTAAACCCGGACCTCGGGTTACCGCAATTCCATCTAAATCCTGAAGGCTACAATGAGCATTCAACAAGGCTTCTTCCATCACGGGGACTATTGCTTCCATATGCTTTCTGGAGGCCCATTCAGGAATTACGCCTCCGTATTTTGCATGAATAGCTTGGTTGTAAGTAACATTGGATGCCACCTTTCCGTCCACTAATACTGCCATGGAAGTATCGTCACAGGAACTCTCGATCCCTAGTAAAATGACCGCTTTCTTTTCCAAAATTTGATCTAACTTGCGCAAAATTAGTCAATAAGACACAGCATTTATAGAGCATATCGTTATCGCATGTTAGGACTTGTCAATCAGGATAATATATATTTAGTTTCTAAACTTGGGTCCATCCAACTAAAACCCGTTGAAAGAGAAGAACTCATAGAATCTCAAAAATGGGTATCTGCCATTTCCATCAGCCGAAAATTTATGCTCAGACCTGCAGGTTTAACCGAAGTATCAGTTTCTCTCCCGTTTCCTGTCTATCCTTCTGAACAATTAGCGACCCAGGAAGACAAACCCTTACCTTATGTAACAGATTTCGTTATCCAGAACAAAGTAAAGCCGGCATTCCTGGATATCCGTCACATTTCAGCTTATTTGAAGGAGTTTTCAACGGATGTTCAATGTACCGAAAGGACCTGCACATTTATTGCTATTCTGGCAAACACTGCGGTGGTCATTGTCAAACGTCTGGAAGACTTTTTGTTTTTCAATATCTATGATTTTGATGACTCTTTAGAATTGTTGTATTACATCACCATGGTTTTTGAAAATCTGGATCTCGACAGAGAAGATGCCCGAATTGTGCTGATGGGTGAGATCCGGGAAGGTTCACAACTTTACAACCAATTCAAAATTTATTTTAGAAATCTAAGTGTGGATGAATCCAATTTCTTTGCACGGTTTTCTACCAATTAATCCAGAATGAGAATTTCCGGAGGCAGCTTAAGAGGTAGAACCTTTTATCCACCGGCCAACAACTGGCCTACCAGACCTACCACAGACATTTCTAGAACTGCCTTATTTAACATACTGAATAATTTATTGGACTTTGAAGAAGTCCATATGCTGGACCTCTTTGGAGGAACAGGTGCCCATTCCTATGAAATGGTATCGCGTGGATGCACGGAGGTCACTTACGTAGATAAGTTTATTCCTGCTACAAAATTTGTCCAACAGAAAATTAATGAGTTTAAAATTGATGGCCTGATCAAAATCGTTCACAGCGATTATTTATTATACATCAAAACCTGCAAACTTCAGTACGATTATATTTTTGCCGGTCCTCCGTATGGCCTTGAAAAATTAAACCAAATTCCTGATCAAATATTCCAGGCGAACATTCTTAAGGCGGATGGCCTTTTCGTTTTAGAACACAACCCGGAACATGATTTCACCAAACATCCAAATTTTTGGCAACAAAGAAATTATGGCCAGACCATTTTCAGCTTCTTCAGGTACGATCAAAAAAGTACAGAAGAGGAAGAATAAACTAAAGGGAATATTTGGGTACAAATTTCTTTAAAAAAAAATAAACGAGTTTTTATTCCATAACTATACTTGATATCCGAACTTAAATTATTTTTGTCCTAACATTAAGAGAATAATCTGATTACACTATGATCAGAGCCCTGTTAGCACAGCCCTTCCTGTATGTGACAGTATGGTTTGCCATTTGTCTGCAGATTCCAAAAGAGTATGTCTACATATTTCTTGCATCGGTATTATTGATCTTTCCTTCGATATACTTTTACTTTAAAGTAAAATACAAATCTGAATTTAATGGACTATTGTATCTTGTTCTGTTCAGTCAGCTCTTTGCATTCAGATGGTATGCACACCAACAAGAGAATCACCCGGAAGATGTACCAAAAATGCTTAACATGGACCGTCAAATGGTTTCGATTAAAGAAATCGAATCTGTTGACTCACTCATCCAATTGACTGTTAACATCGATCTGCCTGAGAAAAGTTATTCTGCCAGAATCAAAGTTGCCCAACAAAAAGATTCTGCTTCCTTTTTTCCGGGAGATCATATTATGATCACCGGAAAACTGATACGACCTGCACCTTCTTTCCAATTCGATCCTTTTGACTATGCTGAATATTTAGAATACAAACACATTCAGTACATCAACCGGGATGAAATCAGAATTTATCATCCGCACAACCCCTCTCCTTTAAACATCAGGAAACTAGCCTATCAGGCAAAAATTTATATCTGCCATATATTATTGGAAAGTATCCAGAATAAGGAATATGGTGGTTTGTTGGTTGCCATACTGGTTGGGGATAAAGGATTGGTAAGTGAGCGGATTAAAAATCAATTTATTGCTACCGGAACTGCTCATATTCTTGCTGTATCCGGCATGCATCTGGGAATGCTTTATGCCATGCTAACTTTTTTGATGAATAGCTTTTCGAAAAACTTTCCTGCAGTAAAGAAATCACAAACTTCCATCATACTCATCCTCATTTGGTTTTTTGCTTTTATAACAGGACTTAGCCCTGCGATTTTAAGAGCTGCAGTGATGTTCAGCCTTCTTGAAGTAGGGGTGTTCCTTAGACGCAAAACCCATGGAATAAATATATTGTTTGGCTCAGTATTCCTGATGATGTATCACAATCCATGCATACTGAAAGACATTGGATTCCAACTGTCATTTATGGCAGTGCTCAGCATATTGATGTTTCAGGCACCCATTATGAAACTGTTGAGAAGCAGCAATAAAATCTGGAATTATATAGCGGAGATAGCAGGAGTGAGTCTTGCGGTGCAATTTCTCATTACACCGATCAGCAGTTTTTACTTCGGGAGTTTTCCTACTTACTTTTTATTGACCAATATTGTTTGGGTGCCACTTTCCTTTATCTTAATGATTTTGGGAATAATCATTCTCCTTCTGAGTACTGTTTATTTACCCATCGGTATGGTAACCGGAAGTTGTTGCGCATGGAGCATTCAGGCCGGATTATTCTTTTTTGATCTTGTAGAAAAATGGCCGCTGTACAAACTGGATCGACTCATTATTTATCCTGAGCAACTACTGCTTATATATTTATCCTTCTTATCTCTGTTTTTCTGGATGAAATTTCATTTTAAGGCAATGCTTTTTGCTGCAGTGCTATTTCTCATTAGCCTTACCGCAAGCTATCCAATAAGAATCCTTAAATTCTGTAAGGAAACTGAGTGGGTATTCCATTCGAAAAACAAAGAAAGTATTTTAGACATCAGAACAGGATTAAAGGTATTCTCCTTTATCGAAAAAAATCAGCAAGTGCCTGGATTAAATTATTATCATTTGTATCATCAGATTAAAGAAAGAGAAATCATCAGACTGGATCAAAATTTTGCTTACAAATTTAGCCTCGATTCAGATTCCTTATCCTGGAATATAAATTGGAACAAAATGAAAAATGATCAACCCGTAGATGGTAAAAATGTATTGCTGATCAGAAACGCAAAAAATATAGACACTTGTATGCTGCTGGATTACAGACCGGACCTTGTTGTACTGTGCCGACAAAATCCACCTTACTTAATAAGGCAAATGACCGAGTTTCTTCATGCAGCAAAACTGACTTATGTAGACCTACGCACAGGCACTCAAATGATAAAATATTAAACATGGGAAATTTACAAACCGAAAATTTATATCTATCTCAAAAAGAAAGATTGGGTCTTGGACTACTGATCCTCACACTTTTCATTTTTATTTTGGTGCCCTATCTGTGGCGATCTAAACTGACGCCAATATCGTTGAGTGATTTGCCTAAGGAGACTGATGTAAAAAGCCATCCACAAAGCATCGAAAAAAAATTAAAAGAATCTTCTACAGAGAAACAAATTTTCCCTGATCCAAAAACAAAAAATAAAATCACCACACAAATGTTCCAGCTATTTTACTTTGATCCAAATCATTTGAATACAAAAGAGTCCATCCAGTTGGGCATTCCACCACGAGCTTATTCGAATTTACAAAAATATCTGAAGGCCGGAGGAAAGATAAAAAAAGCAGAGGATCTTCAAAAGATTTATGGAATTGATGCCGAACTATTGAATAAATTAAGACCTTATGTCAAGTCTTCAGAAGAAACTAAACTTACAGAACTTAAAGAACTCTCTGACACAAGTCTTAGTGCTCCCGCAAAAATAATTGAACCTTTTGAAATTAACAGTGCCACCGAAGAAGAATGGAAATCTCTTCCCGGTATCGGGGAAAAATTATCTGCCCGAATAATTAAATATAAAACTGCTCTGGGTGGGTTTCTGGATAAAAGTCAGGTTTGTGAAGTCTATGGTATCAGTGACAGCCTATGCCTGGTCATTTCCAATTACCTCCAGTGTACACCGCAGCTCAGCAAAATAAAAGTGAATTCCGCGGACATGGACGAACTTGAAATGCATCCATATTTAAATCGCAAACAATCGGAATTTATCATAAACTATCGAAGACAACATCGGACAATAAAAAATTTGGATGAATTGAAATCGACAGGCTTCTTCAAAAAGGAAGAACTTGCTAAAATTGAACCCTATTTGGCATTTGATTAGTCAGGAAATGTAATTCATGAAGAATTAGGCATATAGTATTTCAACGAATTACAATTTCTCTAAAACTTCTTCGACATTTTTCTTAGATCCGATGATGATAGAACTGCGTTGGTGCAATTCATGCACCGGAATTTCCATAATTCTTTGCTTTTCTTCATTTACACTTATACCTCCTGCCTGTTCTATGACATAACTCAAAGGATTGCATTCATATAAGATTCTTAGTTTGCCTTGAGGATTTTTCTTGGTTAGCGGATACAGAAACACGCCACCAAGACAAATGGTGCGATGTACATCTGCTACCATGGATCCTATGTAACGCAACATATAATTTTTTTCCGCACACTCATCAAGATAAGCCTTGATTCCCGGACTAAACTGCTTATAGTATCCCTGGTTAATGGAATATTGAGTTCCGTATTCCGGAATTTTCATTTGGGGATGGCTAAGACAAAATTCACCAACACCCCGATCATAGGTAAACCCATTTACACCATCCCCATAAGTGTACACCATCATTGTAGAAGTGCCATACAGAACATAACCTGATGCTACCAGTTCAGTGCCTTTTTGGCAAAAATCACCCAAAATCAATGGCCCTCGTTCATTAGTAACCCTACGGTAAATACCAAAGATCGTTCCTACTGAAATATTTACATCAATATTGGAAGAACCATCTAAAGGATCAATAACGACTACATAATTTGAAGAGCCCGGTCTGGCATTGTTAAAAGAAATAAAATCTTCCAGTTCCTCTGAGGCCACACCGGCACAAATACCGGAATTGCGAAGATATTCAATCATCAGGTCATTGGCAAAGATGTCCAATTTTTGCACCGCATCTCCTGATGTGTTGATGTTTCCTTCCACGCCCAGAATATCCATCAAACCGGCTTTATTGACCACCCTGTTTACAATTTTGGCGGCAATGCCAAGGTGACGCAACAATCCGGAAAACTCTCCGCTTGAATCAGAAAAATTTTGTTGACTCTGAACGATAAATTCATCCAATGTATTCCTTCTGAACATGTTGATGTTTTTCACCTTGATTCCAAATTTGATGCAAAGATAACAGAAGCCTCCAAGTCCTGCTGCCCATTTTTTTTACCAAGACCCGGAGGAAATTCGTCAAGAAACCTGCAAAAAGGCAAATGGGTTATACCGTTATGGAAATAATCGTGATCGATGAAAAACAAAATTTTATCTAAAGGTGATAAATGGTAACGGTTAAATTTGATTTGAGAGGATTAATGAAGCAGGTTCGCTATGCATACAGAAATTAAACTCTTCCATTATTGTCTTCTTATTTTTCCTGCACACACCCTGGACTTCCTTACCTTTACGCCACAATCTACTCAGTATTGAAACATCTCTTTACGCTCAACCCGCTTATTCTCAAATACAAAAGCAAGTTGATTGCTGGTATCTTGTTCATTTCACTTTCCAATATTTTTAGAATTTTTCAACCCCAGGCCATTAGGGAAGCCCTGGATGAAATAGTTGCCTTTGTAAAACTGAATCCTGAACAAAGGAATGGAGAAGAGTTGATCAGCAACCTCATGTATTTTGGTTTAATTGTGCTGGGATGTGCGCTTATGATGGGCATCTTTATGTATTTCATGCGACAGACCATTATTGTCATGTCCCGACTCATAGAATACGACCAGCGAAAAGAAATTTTTGATCATTATCTTTCTCTGGATGCCGGCTTCTACAAAAAGTTCAAGATAGGTGATGTGATGTCCAGAATCAGTGAAGATGTAAACAAGGTAAGGATGTATCTGGGACCAGCTTTTCTCTATGGATTTAATCTGATCACACTCTTTATCATTGTCATTGTAACCATGTTCAAAGTCAACTTCTGGCTTTCTGTGTACACCTTACTGCCATTGCCCCTTCTGAGCTTTATCATTTATAAAGTGAGTAATCTGATCAATAAAAGATCGGAAAAAATTCAGCGACAATTGGCCAGGCTCACCAGTATGGCTCAGGAAGCTTTTAGCGGGATCAGAATTATCAAGTCCTTCAACCGGGAAGAAAACTGGAAACAAAAATTTGATCTCGAAAGCAACCGTTATAAAGATCTTTCTTTGGAATTGAACCGCGTGGAAGCCCTGTTTTTTCCATCTATGTTTCTTCTCATTGGACTAAGTACATTAATTACCATTTATGTGGGTGGTCTTGATGTGTTCAAAGGAACCGTAACCCCCGGAAACATTGCAGAATTTGTAATTTACATCAACATGCTTACCTGGCCTGTTTCAGCCATTGGTTGGTGTGCCTCTATTATCCAGCAGGCAGAAGCTTCCCAGAAAAGGATTAATGAATTTCTGAATTTATCCCCACAGGTCAAAACAAAAATTCAAGCGGATAAATTCCCTGAACCATTAGACATAAACTTTGACCATGTTTCCTTTCATTATCCTGAGAATGAAATTGAAGCATTGAAAGAAATATCCTTCTCTTTACCTCATGGAAAACACATTGCCATCGTAGGCAAGACCGCATCAGGAAAATCCACCATCGCAGAATTATTGGTCAGGATGTATGATCCGAATTCCGGTGCGATAAGCATTGGAGGTAATGACATTAGAAATCTTGACCTGATCCAATTAAGAAAAGCAATTTCCTATGTACCACAGGATGTCTTCCTGTTCTCTGACACCATTGCAGCGAACATCCTTTTTGGTGAAGACAATCATGTGGTGAACACCATGGAAAAAATCCAGCGAGCCAGTGAAGCTGCTGCCATCGACAAAGAAATTGAATCTTTCTCTAACCAATACCAAACCATCATGGGGGAAAGAGGAGTAACGCTTTCCGGTGGTCAAAAACAAAGAATTAGCTTAGCCAGGGCGCTGATGAAACCTGCTTCCATTTTTATTCTGGATGATTGTTTGTCTGCTGTGGATGCAAATACGGAGGAGCATATTCTCCGAGAACTGAATCAGGAACTTCAGAATAAAAGTTTGATCCTCATCTCCCATCGTTTAAGCCAAACCAAAGAAATGGACGAAATTCTAGTTATAGATCACCACAGAATTGTGGAGCGGGGTAATTTTGAGGAGCTGATTGAAGCGAAAGGCTTGTTTTGGAAAATGTATCAGACAGAAATTGCAGGTAGGAATGAAGATTACCTGATTGCGGTCAGATAGGCAGATTACTTATTTTAATCCATTGCATTAAAGCAATATATACATTAAATATATTAATAATATTAAAAGAACGGTAATTGTTGTCCATAACCAATTTGGTAGTTAATTGAAGTCCTGACAAAAAACAGATTAGGATTTTAGGATTTTGTGTTTAAATTTATGACCAATTAAATAAAGAACTGTGGAAAAAGATCGACAACAAGACATTGTCTACTCAAACAAAATGCGTGCTGGAAAGAGGAGGACTTATTTTTTTGACATCCGCAAAACAAAAGGAGAAGACTTTTACGTATCCATCACCGAAAGCACCAAAAAGTTTAATGGAGATGGATTTGAGCGTCATAAAATATTTATTTACAAGGAAGATTTTAACAGATTTGTCCAATCCCTGCAGGACACTGTAAACGAAATTAAAACCAAGTACCTTCCTGATTTTGATTATGATTCCTTTGCCAAAAGAGATGAGGAGTACAACGAAGGAAACACGGAGAAGAAAGAAGATGATATGACTTGGTAATCTCTATTTTGATTCGTAAGAATCTTTGTACCATTCCAATAAATCTCCTCTTCGTTTAAGCTTTACGAAGCAATTCCAATAATTAATTATTTAATGATTTTCCTGTTATAATTTGACGGATATCTCCGGCGACTTCAAGTCCTGCATTTCTGCCAGAATCCTGCAGCAAGATAGAATTACTTTTCTTCTCGGTAATTTTTACTTCCATGGTGGAGGTCATGCTTTCTTCGATTCTTCCATCCATCATTCCCTGAATCGGGGAAGCGAGTATGGTGGACTCCCCTCTTGTTGCCTCCAATTCAAATTGATATTTTCTGCTCTCTAGGACCAGGTCCAGTTTTTTTTCTTCAATGGCCAGTTTAACTAATTTGGATCCGTTATAGGTAGTAAATCGGATAAGCCTGTTCTCAAGCCAAACACCGGCAATAAATCCTACAAACGAATTCCGAATCCACGGAATCTTTGCTACGGAGGCTTTTACAGAAATTCCGGATGCAGTAAAATGATTGGATTGCATCCAAACATAGGCTCTTGGAAAGGACCTGCCCCAATCCTTTTCAATATAGCCTCTGCCACCAGAAAAATCAATGTGTTCTCCATTTACATTTAGAAAGCCTTCGATAGAGTGATCCATACTGACAATCCCATGATAACATTCCATAAACGGAACGAATGCATACGGTCCCATGATTCCGGGAGAATAAATGGGTTTAGGCCAGGATACTGTGTTTCGGAACCGCAATTCTCCATTTACCTGAGGTAGTTTCAAAATGAGTGTGTGATCAGAAAAATTATTATCACCTATGGAAACCATAAATTTTTTGGAGGAAGGTACAAACTCGCCAAAATCAAAACGGTGATAATCAGATTTATGATTTTTACCATCCAGTATCTGGATGAATGCCTGACGCTGCCCATTCTCATCTATGGCAATACCTGGAATGATGGCAAAAGCAAATTTTTCCGAAGCATCTACCACTTTAAAATACCAACCTTCAAAATACTTTTTATCCTTTCCCCAACCCTGAAATCGCTCCGGATTAAAAAACGATTGTACTTTTTTTATTACCATCATATACCTTGACCTAAGCAGTGGTTGAACCATTAGTCGGCACAAAATAATGATTTGATTATAATGTTGGAGATATACTTTTTTCAGATCACGCCTACACTATTTTCCAATGAATTATCCCATTAAAAATTTAATAATAAATGCACTCTATGGATAAATTAATATTTTGGTTAACAAAAGATTTCCTCCATGAATCCACATTACACAAATTACAGATCCTCCTTGAATAACGTAAAAAAAAATAAAAATTCAGATTTAGATTTGAATACTTTGAATTCAACGTGTCGATGTATTGTTGTACATAGCAGTAATAAAACCAAAATCAAACATTTTGGTGATTAAGATCAATGGATTAGGAATTAAAAGACGTAACTTGGGGATTTAGTAAAAGAATGAATCATCAAGGGTTAAGTACATCTACCGCCAAAGCAAATCTTACACAATTCGGATTTAATGAATTGCCTTCTGCAAAGCCAAAGAGTTTGTGGCATATAGCGCTTGAGGTGATGAAGGAGCCGATGTTTGCTTTATTAATCGGTTGTGGTGTATTGTACATGCTTTTGGGTGATTACCGAGAAGGGATCGTACTGCTTTCCTCCATTTTGATCATCATATTTATAACCTTCTACCAATACCAAAAGACAGAGAAGGCTTTGGATGCATTAAAAAGCTTAGCATCTCCGCGGGCAATTGTCATTCGAGACGGTCAAAGAATCCGGATCCCGGGAAGAGAGGTCGTCCCGGGGGACATTTTAATACTGAATGAAGGGGACAGGATCTCTGCGGATGCACAGCTTTTGGAAGAAAACAATCTTCATGCAGATGAATCTCTTCTTACTGGTGAATCTGTACCTGTTCGTAAATCTGTACAGGTAGAAAAACAAAAGAGCGAGGGGCAAGTATTTAGTGGCAGTTTAGTAGTGCGAGGCTCTGCAGTTGCAGAAGTTTTAACCACCGGACCTCAAACTGCATTTGGTAAAATCGGCACTGCTCTTTCCGATATCACCCAGGAACAGACACGGCTTCAGAAAGAAATGAAAATTCTGATTCGCAATCTGTTTATCATTGGGGGAATCTTAAGTATAGCCGTAGTCACGGCATATTATTTTACCAAAGGAGATTTAATCTATGCATTGCTTACGGGACTTGCTTCTGCCATGGCTATACTACCCGAAGAATTCCCGGTAGTGCTGACTATATTTTTAGCTCTGGGTGCCTGGAGACTCTCTCAAAAAAAAGTATTGACCAGAAATGCATCCGCCATTGAGTCTCTGGGTTCCGCAACAGTGTTATGTAGCGATAAAACCGGGACAATCACACAGAATAAAATGGAGGTGACTGCCATTTATGATGGCAACAGGATCCTGCATAAAAATATTTTTCACGACAATCATCTTCAATTAAGAGAATTACTTTATTCAGGGTATAAAGCCTCTGTTCCTGATTCCATTGACCCCACTGAATCTGCGATCATCAAGATTTATAAAGAAGTCATTCGGGATCATACACACGAACTCCAATTAATCAGGGAGTATGCCTTTAGTAAAAACCTAATGGCAACAACCAGGGTGCTGAAGGATGTTGCAGATAAGATCAGCATTTCTTTAAAGGGGGCGCCAGAGACCGTTCTTGACTTATGCAAACTATCCGGTCAGGAGAAAAGAAAACATTTAAACGCCTTACACCAGCTTGCCGAACAAGGTTATCGCGTTCTTGCTGTGGCGCATGCAATAAATGTCCCCAATGATTTACCGGAGACGCAGTTTGGATTTCATTATCAGTTTCTTGGATTTCTTGGTTTGGAAGATCCGGTAAGACCGGAGGTTCGCCATGCAATTAAAGAAAGTCTCAATGCAGGTGTAAGGGTGATCATGATCACAGGCGACTATTCGGTTACTGCAAAAAGCATTGGCAAACAAATTGGCTTACCAAAAGATGGTAAAATAATGACCGGGGAAGAACTTGCAAAATTATCTGATGCAGAGTTAAAAGAAAAAATTGAAGGGGTGAGCATATTTGCAAGAGTGATACCGGAACAAAAATTGCGCATCGTTAGAGCACTTCAGCAAAACAATGAAATTGTCGCCATGACCGGGGATGGCGTGAATGATGCGCCCGCTTTGAAAGCTGCGAATATTGGTATCGCAATGGGTAACAAGGGTACGGATGTAGCCAGGGAAGCCTCCTCTCTTGTATTGCTGGATGACAACTTTGCATCAATTGTCGCTGCCATTCGTTCCGGCAGAAGAATATTTGACAATTTACAAAAAGCAATGTCTTATATCATTGCCATACACATTCCCATCATAGGTTTAAGTCTTATACCTGCATTCATTCCCTCCATTCCTACCATTCTGATGCCTTTACATATTGTATTTATGGAATTGATTATTGATCCGGTTTGTTCCGTTGCATTTGAATCCGAAACAGAAGAAAAAAACATCATGAGAAGACCACCCAGAGAAACCAATAAAAATTTCTTTGGAACCAGAAAAATGATGTTTAGCATCCTGCAGGGACTGATTTTACTGTCGATGGTACTCACCATTTATTTTATTTCCATAGCAGAGGGACATTCCCAGGGTGAAGTGAGGGCAATTACCTTCTCTGCTCTGATAATTGGTAATATTTTTCTCATTCTGAACAATCTGTCAAAAACCAGAAGCTTCCTTTCTGTTTTTATCTATACCAACAAAGCTGCACTCTTTATTCTTTTTCTTGCAATTTCCTTGTTGATGCTCACCATAACTGTTCCTTCCTTTAGGGAACTTTTTGGTTTTGAACATCCGGGTTACGCACATTTTAAAACTTCCTTAATTGCTGCACTGATCATGCTTGGAATTTTGGAAGTGATTAAATATCTCAGAATATTTTCCAGAAATAAAATAGCCTAAACTCAGGTGAAGAAAATTTAGTTTCGAAGCCACAACGGTATATTTTAAATAAAAAAGAGCACATACACCAGAACAGGTGTCATGCCCTTGAAACCAAAATATGCTCTTATAGACTATAGACTCCCGCCTCTTATCAATCGGAGAATTATTGCAATCAGTGCAATAATCAATAAAACGTGAATGATTCCTCCGGTATGAAAAACAAAAAATCCCAAGGCCCAGCCAATCACAAGAATCACGGCCACTAAATAAAGTAAATTGCTCATCTTTTCTTTTTTTGCATGAATAAATAAAGTATCGATGTGAATATAAGCAATTTTAAGGATAAAATCAAATTTCATTCGCAATAACCAAAAATAATGTAACTACCGTAAGATACAATGTAACAATTCGGCATATTCTGTGGTAAGTATCCATTCAAAACAAAATTCCAGAATGCGTACGAAGTTGTCAAATTGGTAAGAGAGCATAAATTCAAATTTAAACAGTTGCTTTCATGGCATACGAACAAAAGCAAAGTTTGTTATTTTTGTGAGCTTACAATTGGTAGCTAAATCCAGGCCAACATAACTGGATTAATTTTATTTGCACTAATTGCATTAACTTAGCCATTCTTAAAAGTTAAATTAACTTGAATGCGAACAAAAAAAATTCAATTCCCAGGCCTGTTCATTTTGAGTTTGGTGCTTACCATGCAGGCTTTTTCTCAATCCACAAATGTTATTCTAAAAGGGTCTGTCACAGGTGCTTCAAATGAGAAATTAGCCTTCGCAACCATTGCGGTTAAAGGGACAACACAGGGAACCTTGACAGATGAGTCAGGAAATTATATCTTGGAAATTCCCATTCCCTGTATCCTGAAAATTAGTATGACCGGCTACATTACACAGGAGAAAGAAATTCGGGTAGCAGGGAACTATGATTTCAATTTGGCTGAAGACTCTAAGTTACTGGATCAGGTAGTAGTCATTGGTTATGGCACAACAAAAAAATCTGACCTGACCGGTTCTTCCTCGACCATCAAAGCGAGCGACATTCGAAACATCCCCAGCTTGACAGTTACCGAGGCCATTCAGGGAAAAGTAGCCGGGGTAAGCATCATCAATTCAGGTGCACCAGGCACCAGTCCAAAAGTCCGTATTCGGGGTGTTGGATCCATTTTGGGTGGTGCAGATCCATTATATGTTGTGGATGGTGTTATTACCACAGACATTCGAAATCTCAACTCAAATGATATCGTGACGATTGATGTACTCAAAGATGCATCCTCTACGGCCATTTATGGCGCAAGAGCTGCCAATGGGGTAATCCTGATCACCACAGCTTCCGACAGCAAGAAAAAATTCAAGGTAAATTATGACAATCAGTTGGGTATGCGTTTACTCATCAATAGTGTAAAAATGTCCCCACCGGGATATTATGCACAATATGCCAATGATGCCGCAGAATTTCCTGCAATAACGCAAGGTGATGTAACAGGAACTACAGATTGGTATGATCAAATTACCAGACCGGCATTCTTCCACAATCATAATCTATCCATGTCCGGCAAAATAAATAATTACACCTACTATTTTTCCAGTGGACTTTTGCAGGTTAATGGAATTCTTCTGGACAACAATTACAATCGCTACACTTTGCGCTATAACCATGAATATAAATTGAATAAAAATATCAAACTGGGAAATACCTTGTCTTATTCGCGATTTATTGCAAACAATAAACCCTATTCTGTTTTTACTCAGGCATACATTGCAGCACCAATTTTTAATGCTGTTAATCCGGATGGAACTTTTGGCAATACTTCTAACGTGATCAACAATGTAGGCAATCCTTATGCAACCATAAAAACAGTTAATGACAGAAGTTATGGCAACCGTTATCAGGGGACTTTGTTTGGCACCTATCATTTTCTAAAACACCTTGACTTTAAATCACAGGTTGGATTAGATATAGAAAATAACAATGGCTGGGAATATCTGGAGCAATATTATACCTATCAGGCAAATGGCATACAAGGTGGTCAGCAAAATGAAAAAGCTGATCTCAGATTTAACAGAGATACCATTTATCAATGGGTTTGGGACAACACTCTGAGCTTTACCAAAACTTTTGGATCTGAACATGAATTTAAATTTATGTTGGGTCATACAGCAGAACGCAGGGACGGCTGGATGAGCAAAGCAACCATAACCAATTACGATATTCCCAATGATGAATCTTACTGGAAATTAAATTTTACAGATACCAGCAGAGGACAGCAGAATTTACGTGACCCAATCGAAAATTACTTTAGAAGGGAGTCTTATTTTGCCCGATTAAATTACAAACTGCTCGAAAGATATTTGCTTAATGCTACCATCCGGCGAGATGCCAACAGTAATTTTCCGGCAAACAACAGATGGGCAAGTTTTCCCAGCATCGGTCTTGGCTGGATATTGAGTCAGGAAAATTTTATGCAGTCCGTAAACATTGTGGATGAACTTAAAATCAGAGTAAGTTTTGGCTTGGTCGGAAATGATGTAATTCGTCCCGGACAATTTGATCTTCGCCCCACAGAAAGACTGTTCACTTATTTCGGAACGGACAGAATAGATGGTGCGACTGTTACAGGTATCGTAGACCCCAATCTGAAGTGGGAAGTAGTTACAGAATATGATTTTGGTATTGAATTTTCTTTACTCAAACAAAGGTTTGTAGGTGAACTAGATTTTTACCACAAGAAAGCCCAGGATGCTTTATATACCATACCTTATGCTTCCTTGGGATTTGGCAATTCTCTATTGACCAATGCTGCGGATGTATTGAATTACGGTGTTGAATTAGGAATAAAATACAGACTACCGGCAAAGAATGAATTTACACAAGTAGTCTCTTCCACTTTTACCTACAATAAAAATGTCGTGGACAATGTTGGTCTTGGCAGGGCTTTGAATTTTGGTAGTCTCGGGAATGGATCAACCGCAACACAAACCCTGGAAGGTTACGAAATAGGATCCTTTTGGGTCTACCGCACGGATGGTATATTTCAGAATGAAGAAGAAATAAAAGCTTACCCACACATCATCAACACCAAACCCGGTGATCTCAGATTAAAGGATCTAAACAACGATGGTATTATCGACAACCTCGACAGAGAACATATAGGTTCATATCAACCAAAATTTATGATCGGAATGAACTACGCAGTCACCTGGAAAAATTGGGATGCCTCCATAGATTTGTTCAGCCTGCTTGGCAATAAAGTGTATAATGCCAAAAAAGGAATTCGCTTCGGCAGTAATTACAATGTCGAACTGGATGTCGCCAAAAATCGTTGGGTACCCGGATCCAATGAAAATAAGAATCCAAGAGCAAGCAACACTACACCTTTTCCTTCTGACTACTTTGTTGAATCAGGTTCTTTTTTCAGAATCAATAATGTGACCATTGGCTATAAACTGGATGCAAACAAATTCTGGAGATCCATTGAAACCCTGAGATTTTTTATCGGCGCACAAAACCCATTGTTACTGACTAAATACACAGGTTTCACGCCAGAACTTCCGGGAAACCAAAATGAGGCAGGCATTGAATTAAACATATACCCTGTTTCAGCTGTATTCTTATTTGGCTTAAACGTTACATTCAAATAGATCATGAAAAATTCATTCTGCACATTTATAATTCTCTTAGCTACTGCAATTCTTATTTTTGTTTCTTGCAGTAAAAGCTTTCTGGATGAACCTTCCCGCACGGTAACCATAAATGATTTAATCAATAATCCTGCAAATGGCGCACAAAGGATTCTCGGTGCGGTGTACAATAAGTTTTATGATTGGAACATTCATTCATTTTCATGGATAGGTGTTTCAAGCATTACTTCTGATGAAGCCGATAAGGGTAGCACCCCAGGAGATGGTGGCGCAGATAAAATTGAAATGGACAATTGGCTACTCTCACCTACAAATCTATCCTTCAATGAAATTTGGGAAGGTAATTTTGAAGGCATCGGAAGGGCATGTTATGCCATTGAATTTATTTCTCAAATGCAACTGGATGAAAGTGAAAAAAGAAGATATATCGGAGAAGCCCATTTTTTAAGAGCATATTTTTACTGGAATTTAGTGAGATGTTTTGGCGGTGTTCCAAAGATCAACAAAATTCTTGCCAGCCAATCAGATATTGAAGAAGCCAGTAAAAGAGTCAGTGCGGAAGAAATTTACATGCTTATGGAAGATGACCTTCAACAAGCATTAAATTCCCTGCCGGGTCAAATTTCAAAATCAGAACAAGGGAGACCTACGAAATATTCTGCTATGACTTTCCTGGCTAAAGTCTATTTGTATCAAAATAAATATGCCCTTTCCAAAACCATGATTGATCAGGTAGTTAATTCAGGACTTTATGAATTGCTTCCTGATTATTCAAAAATCTGGCGTGAAGAAGGCGAATTCTCCAAGGAATCCATTTGGGAAATAAATTGTATCGCGACCAACCCACCCAAAGGCATCACCGGCTACACGGAAGTTCAGGGCATGAGAGGCTCCGGAGATGGAGATTTTGGATGGGGATTTAATGTCCCATCTCAAAGTTTGATTGATGCTTATGAACCTGGAGATAAAAGAAAGGATGGCACCATACTCGTTTCCGGTACTACTTTATGGGATGGATATCCATCCAGCTCAAGTCTGCCTAATCCCTATTACAATTATAAAGCTTATGTAAGCAAGACGCATGAAACCTATTTTGAACGTATCAATTCCAATAAAAATCTCAGGATATTCAGATATGGAGAAATATTACTCATGAAGGCTGAAGTATATAATCTTATGTCGGATACCACAACTGCATTAAGTGCGTTAAATGAGTTGCGGGCTAGAGCAGGCTTGTCTCCGGTTTTTGCAGGTTCTCAAAATGAGCTTACAGAAAAGATTTATCACGAAAGACTTGTAGAGATGGCCTTTGAGCACGATCGCATTTTTGATTTGAGGCGAACTGGCAGAGCGGGGGCAGTTTTAAGAGCGCAGGGTAAGGCTTACATAGATGGTAAACATGACCTATTTCCTATTCCACAAAGACAAATTGATCTAAGTGGCGGAAAGATTGTTCAAAATCCTATGTATTGATAAATTTGGAATGTATTTTGTAATTTTAGGATACCAATCAAAACAAAAAAGAATAATTATTATTAACAAAAAAGTAAATTATGAAAAAATTAAAACTGTTATTTCTCTTAGGATTTTCCATTGTTTTAATCAATTCCTGTAAGGAGGATGATGTGGCACTTCCGCCGATCGGTGGATTTAACAATGCTAATGAAGTTGGAAAAGCTGACCTCTTAGCGCACTTCCCGTTAGATGGTAATGGCAACGAGAGAATCTCCGGAGCTGCTCCGGCTTCTACTGTAGGAACTACTTTTACAGCAGGCGCTAAAGGCCAATGTGCTCAATTGAATGCTGGATATCTTGCATACAATCCAATTGCTGCGCTTACTGCCAATACCGCTAGTTATTCTATCAGTGCTTGGGTTAATGTTGCCAATAATGGTAGCAGTGCAACTTGTTTTGTTACTTTAACCAGACCTACAGAGTGGGCAGGTAACTTCAACCTGATGGCTGAAACCGGATGGTTTAAATCCACAGTGGATACTTTAGTTGCCAAAGGTCTGTTAATTTCCAGAGAAGGAAATCCGGCTACCGATTCATGGCAAGATAGTCGTTGCGATCCGGCTAAAGGCGGAGATCAGGCATTCAAAGGTGCAAACACATGGTCTCACCTCGTGATCACCTGGGATGCCGCTACTTCCAATTTCTTAGTATTCGGAAATGGAAAGAAAGTTTCAAATCCTGAATGGGAGAACAGATTACATGCAGGAAGCCCTGTAGGTGATTTGGTTTTCAATTCCGGAGTTAGCCGCGTCGTGCTCGGTGCTTTTGGAACTAATGTCCCAGGAAACGGAACCACCGAACCTTGGCAAGTCCCAATGACCGGAAAACTGGATGAAGTAAGAATTTGGAAGAAAGCTTTATCTGCTCAGGAAATTGATGCTTTATACCAACTTGAAAAAGCTGGAAGATAATCTTTAAGCTAAAAAGTATAAAAGAGGGAGTTGTACTTTACAACCCCTCTTTTTTTTTATCCAAATGGATCAATCAATTTCATCAAATGCATTACTTTTGAAATCATTAATCCAGTTAAAAAATTTAGCCACGATGAATGTCCGTAAAGCAAATTTGCATTCATCTTAATCAGACTTTTAATGTTCATTAAATCCTTTTCTTTTTTTCCATTGATCATTTTATTCAGCTTCTGCTGCACTAAAAAAGAATTAAATGCTGACGATGCTGTATTTAAATACCTGGAAATTACATTGGATGGGCAAAGCAGTGATAAAAAATTTACCAATGTTGGTCCCCTACCCAAAATTAAATTCAATTTTTCCGAACCAATAGATACTGGTTCTGCGCGCAAGAGTATTTTTATTCGTGGAGAATCCGGATTGGACCTGCAATTAAATTTAACCACTGCTGACGGCGACAGCACTTTATGGGTCAGCCCTCTAGACAGTTTGGCATATTTTACTTCGTATGATCTTTACATTACTTCAAGTCTGAAATCAATCTCTGGTAAATCACTTGAAAGTTCGGTAAACATAAAATTAATAACCTCATTGAACCCAAATCCAAAACCTATAATAATGAGTGATGATTCCTTGCTGACCGAAGTTCAACAAAAAACTTTTAAATATTTCTGGGATTTTGGGCATCCCGTAAGCGGTCTTTCCCGAGAACGAAATACCTCCGGCGACATCTGCACTTCCGGTGGATCAGGTTTTGGAATCATGAGTATTCTTGTTGGCATGCACAGAAAATTTATCAGCCGCGAAGATGGTTTGAACAGATTAATTTTGATGACAAATTTTTTGTCTGACAAAACCACCACTTATCATGGTGCATTCCCTCATTGGTTCAATGGTTCCACAGGCGCAACTGTTCCATTCAGTCCATTCGACGATGGTGCAGATCTTGTGGAAACTTCCTATCTTATGATGGGATTATTGTGCGCAAGACAATTTTTTAAGGAGGATGATATCTTGGAAAAATCTTTGCGCGACAAAATTGATTTTTTATTTAATCGGGTAGAATGGAGTTATTTTCAAAAAAATGAAGAGGTTTTATATTGGCACTGGAGTGAAAAATATGGTTGGAAAATGAATTTTAAAATTCAAGGATGGAATGAAGCCCTGATTACTTATGTCCTTGCCGCTTCCTCTGAATTGCATGCCATACCAAGAAGTACCTATGTCAACGGATGGGCAAAAAACGGAGGCATAAAAAACGGAAATTCCTATTATGGTTACACTCTACCACTAGGGCCAACGTTGGGAGGTCCATTGTTTTTTGAACATTATTCTTTTCTGGGCATGAATCCTAATGGTTTGAAGGATGAATTCGCAGATTATGAAATTCAAACAAAGAACCACAGTCTTATTAATTATGCCTACTGTGTTGCAAATCCAAAGAAATATTTTGGTTATTCTGCAGACTGTTGGGGATTGACCGCCAGCGATACTTATGGTGGTTATACCGCCCATGAACCCAATAACGACAGAGGGGTCATAAGTCCTACTGCAGCAATATCCTCATTGCCATTTACTCCGGATGAAAGCTTAAAGGCCATGAGGTTTTTTTATCATCAGATAGGCAATAAAACCTGGAAAGAATATGGATTCATTGATGCTTTCAGCCTGGATGAATACTGGTTTGCAAATTCCTTTCTGGCCATTGATCAGGGTCCTATTATTGTCATGATAGAAAATTACCGATCCGGTCTTTTGTGGAATTTATTTACCTCTTGTCCTGAGGTAAAATCCGGAATGAAAAAACTTGGATTTAAAGCCCCTTATCTATAATCAACACCTGGCATGATCAAATATATTTTTTTCCTAGTGTGTTACTTCTTTTTTGTAAGCTATCATCACGCTCAAGTTAAAACATACTGTAATCCAATAAATCTGGATTATGGGTATACGCCAATTCCAAATTTTACCAATTGGGGAAAACATCGCGCAACTGCAGATCCTGTGATATTAAATTATCAGGGCAGCTATTTTTTATTCAGCACAAATCAATGGGGATATTGGTGGAGCGATGACCTGACGGAATGGAATTTTATAGCCCGAAAATTTCTTCGTCCATGGAATACATCCTACGATGAATTATGTGCACCAGGTGTGGGCATCATTGGGGACACAATGATTGTTTTTGGATCAACATATACCAGTAATTTTACCCTTTGGATGAGTACTGATCCAAAAAAAAATGAATGGAAACCTCTGGTAGACAGTTTTGAAATTGGCGGATGGGATCCTGCATTTTTTACAGATGACGACGGCAAATTCTATATGTACAATGGTAGCAGCAATCGTTGGCCATTGTATGGCATCGAACTGGATCGCAAAACCTTTAAACCCATTGGCACAAGAAAAGAATTATACTTCCTGGAGTCGTGGAGATATGGCTGGCAAAGATTTGGAGAGCATCAGGACAATACTTTTCTGGACCCATTTATTGAAGGTGCTTTCATGACCAAACACCATGGAAAATATTATCTGCAATATGGTGCTCCTGGTACTGAATTTAGCGGCTACTCAGATGGCGTGGCAGTAGGAAATGAACCATTAGGCTGGTTCGGCAACCAATCCGATCCATTGAGTATGAAGTCCGGTGGTTTTGCACGCGGTGCTGGTCATGGCGCTACATTTAAGGATAACTTTGACAATTACTGGCATACATCCACCATAGCCATTTCTGTCAAAAATAATTTTGAACGACGCATTGGATTGTGGCCTGCAGGATTTGACAAAGATGATGTGATGTTTTGCAATACCGCATTCGGTGACTATCCGCATTATATACCGACAAAAGAAAATAAAAATCAAGCAGATTTATTCACAGGCTGGATGTTGCTCAACTACAACAAACCAGTGCGGGTATCTAGTACCTATGGGGCTCACTACCCTAACTTCGCAGTAGATGAAAACATCAAAACATACTGGAGTGCAATGACCGATCAACCCGGAGAATGGATCATTTCAGACCTAGGATCTGTTTCAGAGATATTTGCTTTACAGATTAATTATGCCGATCAGGATGTAGATTTTCTTGGTAAATCATCCGGTGTTTTTCATCAATACATCCTTTACGGTTCTGTAGATGGGAATAAATGGGAGATCATGGTGGATAAAAGAAATCATCGCAAAGACACACCACATGATTACTTGCAATTATCCAATCCAAAAAAATACCGTTATGTAAAACTCGAAAACCGAAAGATGCCTACAGGCAAATTTGCCCTTAGCGGATTTCGAATTTTTGGACATGCCGCAATTGCTAAACCTGAACCTGTAAAAAATTTTATGGTCTTGAGAACAGAAAAGGATAAACGTTCAGCATGGCTTAAATGGAATCCGGTAGACAATTCTTATGCGTATCAAATCCATTATGGTACTGCTCCGGACAAAAAATATACTTCCATCCTCGTCCATGACCAAAATGAATATTGGCTAAAAACACTCGATGCACTAAAAACATATTATTTCAGTATTGAAGCGTTAAATGAAGCTGGTGTTTCTCCGCAACATGAAGTGGTTAAATCTGAATAAATCATGGAATCTTTTGAATAATGGTCACAACATCTTTCCACATACGAACTTTACATTGATTTAAGTTTCTGACAAAATAAAACTGTGTAATTATACTTTCAATTCAAATTTATGTTCCAACAATTATTATCCCTTTTTAAATGGATTAATTTGGAAAAGCGTCCAATCCTAATCTGCTTTTTCTTAATTGGTCTTTTAACCATAAATGCGCAATCAAATGCCCATAAAAAGGAAAAGTTCATTAGTAACTTAATGAAAAAAATGACACTGGATGAAAAGATTGGACAATTGAATCTACTAACAGCTGGCTCAGGAATTCCTACCGGTTCGGTGGTGAGTAAAGACGTCGAACAAAAAATTATTCAAGGTAACGTTGGCGCTCTTTTTGGCATACACGGTCCAGATAAAATTCGCAAGGCTCAGGACCTTGCAGTAAAAAAATCCAGATTGGGGATTCCATTAATTTTTGGATCAGATGTGATACATGGATACCAGACCACCTTTCCTATTCCTCTTGGCATTGCCTCTTGCTGGGATATGAAATGGATTGAGAAAAGTGCAAGAATTGCCGCACAAGAGGCCTCCGCAAATGGAATCAATTGGACTTTTTCACCCATGGTGGACATTTGCAGGGACCCAAGATGGGGAAGAATTGCAGAGGGTGCAGGCGAAGATGCCTTTTATGGCAGTCAGGTAGCCAAGGCTATGGTGAAAGGCTATCAGGGTAATGACCTCGCTAAAAACAACACCATACTTTCTTGTGTCAAACATTTTGCATTGTACGGTGCATCTGAGGCCGGCAGAGATTACAATACTACAGACATGAGTAAAATCAGAATGTACTCTGATTATCTCCCACCATACAAAGCTGCGATTGATGCAGGCGCATCCAGTGTGATGACCTCATTTAATGATGTGGATGGTATTCCGGCCACAGGAAATAAATGGTTACTCACTGAACTTTTGCGCAATCAATGGAAGTTTGATGGTTTTGTTGTAAGTGACTATACTGCCCTTAATGAAATGTCGGATCATGGTTTGGGAGACTTAAAAAAAGTAACGGAACAAGCCATCAACGCAGGACTGGATATGGATATGGTTGGAGAAGGATTTTTGAAGCATCTCAAAAGTTTACTCCATGAAAAAAAAATAAGCAAACAGCAAATTGATCTGGCATGCAAAAGAATTTTAGAAGCAAAATATGCTTTAGGACTCTTTGATGATCCATTTCGTTACATTGATGAACATCGTGCCGCTATGGAAATTATGACTGTCGAAAACCGAAAATTTGCAAGAGACCTCGCTGCAAGATCCTGTGTGCTTTTGAAGAATCTAAACCATTTATTGCCCTTGGATAAAAAAGATAAAATTGCGTTGATTGGACCATTAGCCGACAATAAGAATAATATGTTAGGAACATGGGCTGTCTCAGGAGATCCTCAACAATCCATAACAGTTTATGAAGGAATGAAACAAAATGCAAGCTCTGCAGATAATATTGTTTATGCCAAAGGGGCTAATATATCGGATGATACCATATTGGCAAAAAATGTAAACGTTTTTGGAACCCGCATAGATATAGATCAGAAAAGTTCTGATCAAATGATTGAAGAAGCACTTAAAGTTGCTGCTTTCTCTGAAAAGATTGTGGCCATAATTGGTGAAGCATCGGAAATGAGTGGGGAATCTTCGAGCAGAACAAATCTCGAGCTCCCGGAAAGTCAAAAAAAATTGATTCGTGCATTAAAAAAAACCGGAAAACCTTTAATTCTTGTTCTGATGAGTGGCCGACCTCTGATACTGAATGAAGAGCATGATTTAGCAGATGCAATCCTATTGAGTTGGCACCCAGGAACTGAGGCTGGAAATGCCATTTCGGATGTTTTGTTTGGTGCGTATAATCCTTCTGGAAAATTAACCGTGAGCTTTCCCCGCAGTGTTGGGCAGATTCCCGTTTATTACAATCACAAAAATACGGGCAGACCAGCGACTAAAATCGAATTTGAAAAATTTAGATCGCACTATTTGGATGCATCCAATTTTCCACTTTTTCCTTTTGGGTTTGGTCTCAGTTATACAAAGTTCGAATATGGTGAACTTATTTTAAATCAAAAAATTATGACCAAATCAAATAGCTTAATAGTATCCTGCAAAATTACCAATTCCGGAGATTTCGATGGCGAAGAAATAGTTCAGCTCTACCTGAGAGATCTTGAAGCCTCAGTGACCAGACCTATTAAGGAACTAAAGGGTTTTGAAAAAATATTGCTTAAGAAAGGAGAATCCAAGGAAGTAAGTTTTACTTTAACAGAACAAGACCTGAAGTTTTTTAATGCCAAGCTTGAATATGTTGCCGAACCAGGTGATTTTAAAGTATTCATTGGTACAAATTCTGATTTATGTCGTGAAGCAAATTTTAGCTTTAGAAATGATTAAATTTATCACAAATCACCTGTTGAATTTTACTCAACCGAATTAAAACGTTACGGTATCCATGTGAATGGACTATCACAAAATTTGTACTTTGTACTTAATGGATCTTAAGGTCTTTAATTCAATGTTTTAGCGTAAAAATGGAGGCTTTACAATTTTGAAATGCCAAATTAGAATTCCCGACTTATGGTCCCAAATTTATGTAAAAATAGTATTACCTTCGGACTGAATTAGCTTTTTAAAGCATTGTAAATAAATTTAATTTTAGTCAACTTATCAACTTATTAAAATGAAAAAAATCTTGAATTTAATCCTTGTATTGGTCAGTAGTCTGACCCTCTCTTCCTTGAATGCCCAGCAGGATTGGGATTTTGAGTGGACACATCATAATATTATTTTCACCCTTGCAGAAGATTTCAAAGTGGTAACCAACACAGCAGATGAATTTACCGCCAAGGGAGATGGAATGGATTTTGGCATTTTTCCATTTAACGATAATTCAGTAGAACAAACGGATATGATTTCTTATACCCTTGCCATTGCAAAATCTTTGAATATGGAGCAATTGGACGATGTGGATGTCATTGAAATGAATGGACTTAAGGGATCCTATGTTGAGGGTTATAAAGATGGACAAAGAATAGTTACTCTGGGTTTTATTGATCCGGAATCTGCAACAAACTTTTTTGCTGTTATCACTTTTGCGGACAATGATGAAGTTGCCGAAAATGAAGCAGTAAGAATGATTACCAGCTTAAGAAAAAAATAGAATAAATATTCCAAGCATCTGCATATTATTTTCCGTCATGGATTTTAAATTGCAGGTGCTTATCTTCAATTTAAATAATACTTCTCATAATTGTAAAAGCATTTATTTATCGCTCTCCCCTCTACGCACTTAAATTAATAGTGTTAGGTAAATTATAAGAGTTGGGATTAAGTAGAAATTAAGCATCTTAAAAGTTGGATTAAATAGATTCCGGTACCTCATCCTATATTTATCGATTGAGAAATTCAGATCGGCCTTTTTCATTTTAGCTAAAACTGATTTAAAAAGCGTTAAGCACAAAATACTGTTTGAGCTCGCTTGAAGTTCAGCTAATATATTTGTGACAGTAAGGCCTAGCGCTATTATTTCTGCTTAAGGTGACTGACCGATTTCCACAGTGCGGAATGAAGCACGACAGTGCTTCAAGGGAAGGAACCGCGAAAGCGGCATGAGGAAATACTTGTATTTAACGAAACCACGGAAACTGAAATTCTTTGACTTGGAATAGAAATTCTAATGCATAGAATGGGTTTTTCAAGACAATAAAGAACAATGATAATAGGATGGAATTTAAGACAACTTTAGTGAATAACGGTTCCGCAAAACTGGTTTCTCCCCAAACTTTTTACTTGACCCATTTAATATTAACACAGCTCATTAGATAAATTCCATAACCAATAATGTCATATTCATTTATATTCCAAAATGAATTTTTACAACTTAGAAATTTTTTGAATCAGGTTGCACTTATAAACCCAAATCTAGATAGTTTCTATTTCTACATTTTGAGATCCTTGAGCTTTAATTTTGCTCAGAAATAGTAAAAAAAATACATTTCTCTTTTACCTGAATTTTAGTGCATTGACAGGTTTTATTTTGGCTACCAAATACGATGGAATCAGTAAGCTTGCACTAATGACTACAAAGAATATTAGATTTACAACCAGCCAAGTCCATGGATTCAGGCTAACCGGAGCATGATCGAGATAGTAATCTGCTTCACTGAGCTTGATCAACTTCCATTTCCATTGGATCAGACAAAGTCCAATACCTATAATATTACCAAAAAGCATTCCCTTCGTGAGAATCTTAATGCCATAACGCACAAAAACTTTGCGTTGGTCCCAGCTTCTCATCCCTAATGCACTTAGCAATCCAATCATGTGGGTTCGCTCCAAAATTAAAATCAATAAAGTAGTGGACATGTTGATGATGCAGACCAGTAAAATCAGGCCAATGATGAAACGCTTGTTGATATCTTGCAAAGAAAGCCACTCAAAAATATTTGGAAATTTTTCCCGAATAGTTTCTGAATACAGATTTGAAGGTAAAATTTCTTCATAAAGAAACATATTCAATGCTGAAACTTCTTGAATGTCTTGCGCAAAAACCTCAATGGCAGTAACTTCATCCGGTGACCATTGCAATACCTGTTGCAGCATCCGAATGTCTACCAATGCAAATTTTCGATCATATTCCTCTAATCCGGTGCGATAGGTTCCACAGACTTTCAGCTTTCTTTTGATTTGCTTTCCGTCTATGACAAAATTTGCGAGGATGCTTTGATCCGGTTTTAGGGACAACTTGAGCGCTGTTTGCTCAGATATCAGAATATCTCTGGAAAACAAACTATCTGATAATTCAGGTAGCCTGCCGGATTTAAGAAACTGACCTAAAAATGCCCAATCAAAATCCGCTTCTATCCCCTTTAAAAATAACCCGTCATATTGTGCATCTATACCTACTATAGCAGGCAGTACCACAAAAGATTCAAGTTTTCTGATGACATCAGAAGAAAGATCAGCTGAACTAAAATCAGCATTTTTTATAAGCGCCTTAATGCTGTCGCTGTGTTTAATTGCATACGGCTCAATGCTGCGGTTAACCTGCATATCCGTGATGTGGATGTGCCCCCAGAACCCAAATACCTTTTGTGCAATTAATTTTTGAAAACCTTCAAAAACAGATGATGATACAATGACCACCGACAGACTTAATGCTGTAGAGATCATGGCAATTCGGATGATGTTTCGAATCAGAGATTGATTGAAAGCTGAGTAGGTCCTGGTGGCTAAAAATCTGCTCAGATTCATCTAGGCAACCGGATTAAAGTTACATCAATTGCCAGAATGTGGCGGTCGGCTATAAGTCTGATTTCGATCAAAACAAGGTTGTATCTTTGCTGCTTAACACAAGTTTAGCAGAGATTATATGCAAAGGAAAGATTTTTTAGAGGAATTACGATGGAGAAATATGTTGCAGGACCACACGCCGGGATTGGAAGAATACCTCTCTTCAGGAATGGCTACGGCTTATATTGGGTTTGATCCAACAGCTGCGTCTCTCGGACTTGGGAATTATGTCCAGATTATGTTGTTAAGTCTTTTCCAACAAGCTGGGCATCAACCTATTGTTGTCATGGGTGGCGCCACTGGCCGGATTGGTGACCCATCGGGCAAAGATAAAGAACGTGAACTCAAGACAGAGGATGAGCTGGATCGCAACATTGCCACTCAGAAAGAGCAGTTTATGAAAATGTTGAATTTTACTGATGGTCCAAACAAAGCCATTATGGTCAACAATTATGATTTTTATAAAAACATGAATGTTTTGGAATTTCTGAGAAAAGTAGGCAAGAATTCCACCATAAACTATATGCTCGCAAAGGAATCCGTAAAACGACGCCTGGAAACCGGTATTTCCTATACTGAATTTACCTACCAGTTGCTCCAGGCGTATGACTACCATTGCTTGTATAAAGACTATAATTGCCGGCTCCAAATGGGTGGCTCCGATCAATGGGGTAACATCACCGCTGGAACAGATTACATACACAAAACCATCAAAGACGCTAAGGCTTATGCGGTAACCACTCCTTTACTGACCAAATCCGATGGTAAAAAATTTGGCAAATCGGAAGAAGGCAATATTTGGCTCGATGCCAACATGACCAGCCCTTATAAGTTTTATCAATTCTGGCTTAATTCTGATGATGCGGACATTTCAAAACTACTTAGGTATTTTAGTTTTAAAACCAAAGAAGAAATCGAAAATCTTGAATCCAAGAATAGCCAGGATCCGAGAATATTAAAACAAAGTCTTGCGGAAGAAATCACCATCCGAATCCATGGAAATGACAGTTTTCAACGTGTACTCCGTGTATCCGAATTATTGTTTGGAAGAGAAAGTAATGCTGAATTTTTACAATCCATGACGACAGAAGAATTGAATGATGTAAGTCGGGAAATTCCAAAATTTGAATTGAATCGGGAATCTTTGAATGGAGGCATAAACATTGTTAATCTGCTTACTGAATCATGCCCCGTTTTCTCCTCTAAGAGTGAAGCAAGAAGAGCTATCCAAAACAATGCTTTGAATTTAAATAAAGAAAAAATTACAGATCCGGAAACGATGGTCCAGAAACATCAATTGCTGAAGGATAAATTCCTGATGATCGAAAACGGTAAAAAAAATAAATTCATCATTGACTGCATCTAGAATGAATTTCTTATCCGGTGCATCGAGACAAAAAGACATTTATGTTAAAGGTACTGAAGGTATAAAACCTTTAATTCCTGTGGACTTCAGAACCCTGGAACAACTTGCTGAAAAAAAACTAAACCCAAAAGCTTTTGGTTACATCGCAACAGGAGCAGGATCGGAAAAAGGGATAAAAAATAATGCAGAGGCTTTTTCAAAATACACCATCATTCCCCGAATGGCGCATGGTGGAATCCTGCCTGATCTGAGCTCCGAACTATTTGGAAGAAAGCTTGAATCTCCTTTACTTTTTGCGCCAATTGGTGTGTTGGGCTTGGCTCATCCAAAGGGAGATCTTGAATTGGCCGCCGCAGCTTCAGCCAGTGGAATTCCAATGATTTTTTCTAACCAGGCATCTTATTCTATGGAATCCTGTGCTTCCCTACTCGCAGGCAATAATTATTGGTTCCAGCTTTATTTCAGCAAATCCAATGAACTGGTAGAAAGCTTCGTATCCCGCGCAGAGAATTGCGGATGTAAAGCACTTGTATTGACTTTAGATACCACCACTTTAGGATGGCGACAAAGGGACTTGAATCAAGCCTATCTTCCATTCATTCGTGGATTGGGCATTGCGCAATACACCTCAGATCCGGTGTTTAAAAAACTCATGCAGAAGGCAGATGTAACCGCAAATACAGGGACGCCCTTTAATCTGACCAAAATAATTCTGGCCCACCGGCTGATGACCCATTATCCGGAACCCTATTTTAGAAATTGGAAAACCAAAGACCCCATAAAAGCGGTAAGAACTTTTATCGATATTTACTCCAGACCCAATCTCAATTGGGAGGACATCCGTTGGTTGCGCTCTATTACTAAATTACCCATCCTACTCAAAGGTATTCTTCATCCGGAAGACGCAAGAATGGCAATAGACTCAGGAATAGATGGCCTGATTATTTCCAACCATGGCGGCAGACAAATAGATCAGGTTATTTCTTCATTGGACGCATTGAAAGAAATTAAGAAAACTGTCCCAATGGAATATCCTTTATTACTGGACAGTGGGATTCGTACCGGAACAGATATTTTTATAGCTATGGCACTGGGCGCAAAAGCCGTTCTTCTAGGCCGGCCTTATGTGTATGCACTGGCACTACATGGGAAAGCAGGTGTCCTGGAATATTGTCAGAACATTCTGGCAGAATTTGAAATCACGATGAGTCTGGTCGGCAGCAAAAGTCTCAAAGAAATAAATATTGATTTTTTAAGAGACAATTAGTTAAAGTCCTTCCATGTTATTTCGAAATCTGTAATTCATATTCACGATTTTACTATATTTGGTCTTTGTTGATTAGCATAAACATTTTTTATAATATATTGATATTGAGAGGGTCAGCAAAATTCAATTGTTAAAGTTCAGAATCCAGAAACGATTTGGCATAATATTCATGGTACAATTTGCATCTCAAAGTCTTAAAACTCTTATGAAGTCAGTAATTTCCATTTTTCTTCTACTTGGTTTGCTCCAATTTTCTGCACAGGCCCAGATTTGTGCCGACGCAGGCAGGGATAGTGTTGTTTGTGGATATACCTATGACCTTTTTGGGGCGCCAGCCGGAGGTTATTGGACTGCATTATGTAATCAAGCTGGTCAGCTTGTCAAAATGGACAGCATTTTTCCAGGCACTTCCAGGGTAACAGTAACCGGTTGCGGAGCATATCAATTCGTGTATCATGTAGATTTTCCCCCGTGTATATCCACGGATACTGTAGACCTGAAGTTTGAAAACCGATCTTTCAAATTACAGGAAGTAGAATACAACATTAGTCTTCAATATCCAAACATGGCCTGCCACCCCAGTCCGGATGATTCATGTGGTAACATTCGTATATTAAATGGGTTAATTGCACCATCGCCAATCTGGAAAATCAACATGACCGGCAGATGTGAATTATTTGAAGTCAGACAAACTCTGAGCGGAGTGGACTCAAGTAATTGTACTGTACAAAATATAAATCAGGATGTCAAAATAACCAGGGACACTTCCAAACTAAACTGGTCTACCAACCAACAAGCATTTCTAACACTGGATGCCAATGGCAAGGTGACCAGCAACAGATTTAATGCTTTTCTAAGTTTGATTACCCAAGCTCTTGTGGACGACATGAATCAAAAATGCAAACTGGAAAAATGTTTTGTAGACAATAGTTTCTGTAAAGACACTTTCACCATAGATACGGTAAGAACTTTAATTCCGGTGCACACCGGTGGAAACTGGTATTACAAAAATGGCAATACGTTTATCCGATTAGGGAATTCAAATTTGATCACCTTAAATCAAAAAGAATTTTATCTGAACATCACTCCGGACTCAAAATATTATGGCACTGAAAAAATTTCATTTGAGTTATTGAGTGTGAATGGCAATGGCGATCCGATTGATTTGCAGACCCGTGAAAGAATAAACTTCCAATGGAGGGAGGAATGGACTTATGACACCATAGATGTTTATGTTTATCGGGAAATCAGTGAAGACAATTGTTCCTGCAATGGCACCACAACTTATTCGGGGGACATCATCCTGCCACTTGCCCCAACTTATACCTGTCCTGAAATTAAAATGGTATTTGCGCCACCTGTTAAAGTTAAAATTCAGGGAAAAGACTATTTCTGTCAGGGCGACATTACAGATTTGGACGGCGGTCTGGGATTTAAAACCTACCAGTGGAACAACGGTATTACGGATCATGCGACCAGTTATCAACGTGCAGGACAGGCTATCTTAACCGTAAGTGATTCTTTTAATTGTTTTGCTTCAGACACTCTGAACCTAAGAGAAATTCCGGCACCTGTCCTCAACATCACGGCTGCAAGAAATATTCTTTGCAGAGGAGAATGTACTGAGTTGAGTCTGACCGTTGATTCTGTTTATGTAGTGGTATGGAATCAGCAAGACACCACAAGAGATCTGGTTGTTTGTCCCAATGTAACCAAAAAATATTCCGCAACCATCATATCACCAGAGGGCTGTAGAACCGATACATCTATAACCATTCAAGTCTTCAATGCTCCTGACCCCAGATTGGGATTAGACCAAAAGTTGACCTGCAGTATGAACAGCATCACATTGGATCCCGCCCGACCAGACACCGCGGACAAGCGCAGTTTTTATTGGGAAGGTCCAGGTATTACTTTTCTGAACAAAACCATTTTAAATCCGGTAATTTCTTTTCCGGGCACCTATGTTTTTACTGTTTTTGATTCACTGAGTGGTTGTCTTGGAAGAGATACCATGGAAGTATTGGATGATCGGATGGCGCCAATTGCAAAGGCAGGAAATGATAAAATTCTGGATTGCCTCAATACCTCTGTCCAATTGAATGGCGATTCCTCTCAGACCGGGGTAGGATTTAATTTTGAATGGTCCGGACCAAGCATCACACCGTTAAAAAAATTTCAGATCAATCCGGTGGTGGATTTACCGGGTAGCTATGTAATAAAAATAACAAACATTCTCAACGATTGCTTCTCCCTGGACACTGTTGTGGTTACTCAAAATATCTTATATCCGGTAGCAGATGCCGGGCTTGACAGAGTGATTCCCTGTGATTCTTTAGGTCTCACTTTAGGTGGAAGAACAACCTCAGTCGGTACCGTAATTGATTTGGTTTGGACTGGACCCGGAATCGATTCTCTGAATAAGAATTCAAGATCTCCTTTTGTCAAGTTGCCAGGTAAATATCAAATCATTGTCACCAATAATGTTTCACATTGTCAGGATACCGATGAAGTCATCATTAGCCTTCCGGACAGTTTGCCAAAATTGAGTTTAATCAAATCGTCGGATTTAGATTGTGACCACGATACGGTCCTCATTGATGCCGGTAAATCCACGGGGAAAAACCTAAAATATTTCTGGTCTGGTCCTGGTGTTAATAATGACAATAGAAATAAAAAATCCATCACGACGGATCTGGAAGGAAAGTATTATGTTTTGATCCGGGATACGGTGTACAATTGTGAAGCTTTTGACTCGATTGAAGTATTCAACAATGGCGGCAGACCTTTGGTAAATGCAGGCTTAAACAAAAACATCACTTGTGATTTTACAACCGTTACGCTGGACGGAAGCTATGCATTGGCGGACTCTGTTTCCAGTTTCACCTGGCGTGGTCCGGGTATCAATGCATCGAATGAAAATAATAAAAAACCGACGGTATCCATCGATGGCGTTTATATCCTTAAAGTAAAAGATCTGCGTACAGGTTGTGTTGCAGAAGATTCTGTTTTGGTAAATAAATTGTTTGTAAAACCTGTCCCGATTCTTGGCCCGGACAGAATATTGAATTGCAGAAAAGATACTTTGGACATCACTGCACAACTGCTTAACATGAAGACCGCCTATTCTTTTGTTTGGACAGGTCCAAACATCAATGCAAGCAATGAACGTAATGTAAGACAGATCATCAGAACTCCGGGTGTATACAATGGATTTATTACAACGCCTAATCCGGAATGCAATACTGCAGACACCATGGTGGTTACTATCGATACCATGCGCTATAACATAAATGCACCGGACACAGCATACTTCAGTTGCAACAACAGGGTATTCAATTTTTCAGTGACTGACTTTAGTCCATTTGATTCTATCGTTTGGGCGGATGTATTTAACAGAAGGGTTCCTTCATCGGATCTTGGACGTTCAGTGAGTTTTCTTTTTGAAGGAGAGTACCGCTATCTGACTTATCAAAAGAATGGTTGCTTTACCAGTGGCAAGGTTATCGTAAAACCCTACACCACCATTGTCGTAGATAAAATCGAAGTTAAAGCTTCCTGTCCTTCAGACCCTACAGGCAGTATAAGGGTTTTTATTAAACAAGGGGATAAACCGGTTACCTTCAGTATAGAAGGCAGTGCAAGGGATACCACATCCTTTTTCAGTCCGCTTCCACCGGCACCTTATATGATAAGAATTTATGACCGGTACAATTGCTTCCTCGACACTGTGGTAGGTGTTCCCGAACTTCAAGGATTACCAACTTTTCTGAATAATGGAATGGAGGAATTTTTAATCTGCAAAGACACGACGATAGACATCAGGGATACTTTGATTGCCAATAAATTTCCACCGGATCAGGCATCCTATCAGTGGCGGCGAGGAAATGTTAAAATAAATGATCTCCCAACAATTACCATTGATGCTCCAGACATTTATTCTGTCCTGATCGTCAATAAAAATGGTTGTGATTCCATTTTAATCCGTTACGATGTAAAACAGGATGAAAGTCTGGCAGAAAAGAAGGTTCAACTTCCCAACGTATTTACCCCAAATGGCGATAATGAAAATGATACTTACCGCCCTGTTTTTGATCCAAAGACGGAGTTTGAAATGGATGGATATTCCTTGAAAATATTTAACCGTTGGGGGCATATCATTTTTGAATCTGCTGACCCAAAGGAAAGCTGGGACGGTACCTACAAAGGGGATCAGGCTCCTGTGGAGACCTATATCGTGGTTTTTTCCGGAAGGTTAGACCTTTGCGGATCCATGAGGGAGGTAAGTCTTAAGTCAACCTTAAATCTTATCCGGTAACCAAATTTATATTTTTTGCGTTATATGTCTTAAAACCAGGTATGTTAAGTGAATCGGGCATGATTATTGCTTTATCATATCTTGATTTTATAATATATGTAACATATTTATGATCAGACAAGTAATAATTCTCATTCTTTGTACTGCGGCAGTTACTGCCTTCCTTACTTTAGGTGTTCATCACTTGATGTACCACAGACAAGATGATGCCCTGCTCAAGGAATGGAAATCTCAAAAGGTTAACCAAAGTCAATTGGAAAAACTGATCAAGTCGGATAGACTGCATACCAATCTGTTGTCCAGTGTTCCGACAGATTTCATTACTGCGGCTAAAGTCAGTACTCCTGCTGTTGTTTTTATCGAAAGCATTCAGGAAGATGGGGATCGCATGAGCATTACCAACAAAGGACTTGCTACCGGTTCGGGTGTGATCATTTCTCCGGATGGTTACATCGTAACTAATAATCACGTGGTCGAACATGCTGAAAAAATTCAGGTATTGCTGAACGACAACCGAGAATATGAAGCTACAGTAATCGGAACAGATCCTACCACTGACATTGCCCTGATAAAGATTGAAGATGCAGGTTTGCCCTACCTCTTGTTTGGCAACTCAGATTCCACAGCAATAGGCGAATGGGTTTTGGCAGTGGGAAATCCGTTTAAATTGCAATCTACCGTTACCGCCGGTATTGTTTCGGCTAAAGCCAGAAATATCAACATCCTCAACAATCAGCAATATCGTATTGAGTCGTTTATTCAGACTGATGCTGCCGTAAATCCTGGTAATTCGGGCGGTGCTCTAGTCAATACTGCCGGTGAACTCATCGGCATCAACACAGCCATCATGACCTATACAGGAAGATATGAGGGTTATTCATTTTCGATTCCATCCAATCTCGTCAGAAAAGTCATCGGAGATCTTCAGGAATTTGGTGTGGTGCAAAGAGGACTCCTTGGTGTGACCATTGAGAATGTGGATAATGCAAAAGCCAAACAATATGGATTGGACCGCGTGGCAGGTATTTTTATCTCCAATACTACTAAATCAGGTGCGGCAGAAGAGGCCGGACTCAGAGCGGAGGACATCATTTTGGAAGTCAATGGTTATAAAGTAGCCACGGTCTCCGAACTCCAGGAAATCATAGGAAGATTCAGACCGGGTACAGAAGTATCTCTATCCTTCTGGCGAAATAAATCAATGTTTACGGCCAAAGCCATCCTTAAAAATCAAATCAATTCCACAGAACTCATAGCCACCCGTAGAGATCCTGTATTGGTAAAACTGGGTTTTGAAGTACGCGATCTGAGTGAGGCAGAAATCACCGAACTTAAAACAGATGGCGTCAAGGTGCTCAACATTTACAGAGATGGCATTATTTATGGAACCAACATGGCTCCAAGTTATATCATCACTTCGGTGAATGGAAAGAAAATTCAATCTGTAGATGATCTTGTAGATTTGATCAACGGTTCTTCTTCTAAAGTAAGTTTCGATGGTTTTTATCAAAATTATAAAGGTCGCTATCCGTATAGTTTTTATAAAGAATAAACACCATCAAAACAAAATTTACTTCTCCTCCGTTTCGAAAAAAGTCTGAATGAATTTAAGTGAAAAGTCACTACCAAATAGACTAGCTCACGGTCGTTATTTTTTAAAAGTTTATACTTTTGTCCATCTCCTGAATGTGTTATAAATTATTTAAAACATGGGAGACACTTTTAACCTAAGCCAAACTTTATCCTCTAAGATCAATAAATTCGATAACACAATACTTTAAGACATGACAAAAATTCAATTACACCTGCTTGGATTCATCAGTATCCTGATTCTGTGGACTAGTTGTGCCTCTGTAACTGGTTTTCAGGATGGAAGAACCCTTGGAAAAGAAAAGATAGAGCTCAGCAGTTCGCTCAATTTTTCCAGAAGTCCAAAACTTGCAAACACAGACGATGGGGATTGGGATGATCTTGAAAATATTTTTTGGCCTAACGTTGAAGTAGGCGGGAGATATGGTGTTTTGGAGGATCTTGACATTAATTTTAGGTTTAATACTTCTGCCAATATTAGTGCCGGTGTAAAATATCAATTGTATGGAGGCAAAGATTCGCCGATTGCTTTTTCATTAGGTGGAGAAGTAGGTTCCATAGGATTTCTTGCGTTGTGGAATCTTCAGTTACCTGCATATTTTTCCTATCACCCATCAGAAAAAATTGCCTTGTATTTGAGCCCAAGATACATTTACCAATTCAGTTCCTATGTAGGCTCGGGGTATGGTATTAATTATCTTGGATTCAATACCGGTTTTTTGGTAGGCAAACGGAATAAATTTGGTTTAGATATTGGCTACTACAGTCTTGGTAATCGCTCTGCGTCCACCTGGATCGACCTCCTTCAAATCGGATTCGGCGGTCGTTTTATGCTGTTTGATAAAAAAAATTAATCCAACATTTCTTTGATAATCTTGCAAACGAATTTCTATTTTTCTTAGAAATGCATGCTATTGCTTTTTCAATTTATAAAATATAAAAATTGATCAAGCCACTCTCTTGCTGCGCATATACTAAATAGAAAAGCTGCGTTGTTTTTAAAAAATTGCGCAATGGTTTATCTTACTAAATGAAGAATTTGATCTCAAAAAATATACACCCTTATTTAATACCTTTGTCCCTGAAAGAAATCCTACGGGCATTTGCTTTAAATATCAAAAAACATGGATCCAAATTTCTATATCAACGAAGACGAAATGAAGATGAGCATCTCCAGGATGAACAAAGATCTGGAGAAAATATACCTCGGCGGCGGAGTGAAAAAACTGGAGGCACAGCGTGCTCAGGGTAAGATGACGGCACGAGAGCGAATCGCTTACTTAGTGGATAAAGAAACTGAAGTCCTTGAGATCGGTGCCTTTACCGGATATGAGATGTATGAAGAGCATGGTGGTTGTCCCGCAGGCGGGGTAATTGTAGTCCTAGGATATGTGCAAAAGAGATTGTGTGTGATTATCGCCAACGATGCTTCGGTGAAAGCCGGGGCATGGTTTCCCATAACTGGCAAAAAAAACCTTCGGGCTCAGGAGATAGCCATGGAAAACCGTCTACCGCTGATATATCTGGTGGACAGCGCGGGGGTCTATCTTCCCATGCAGGACGAAATCTTCCCGGATAAGGAGCATTTCGGTCGGATCTTTAGGAACAATGCTATAATCTCCAGTAGAGGCATACCACAGATTGCTGCAGTAATGGGCAGTTGTGTCGCTGGCGGAGCTTACTTACCCATCATGTCTGATGAATGCCTGATCGTGGAAAATACCGGGTCAATATTTTTGGCCGGGCCATATTTGGTAAAGGCGGCTATAGGGGAGGAAACAGATAATGAAACCCTCGGTGGTGCTAAAACGCACAACGAAATATCCGGCGTGACAGATTATAAAATGAAGGACGATACCGAATGTCTCGACACCATCAAAAAATTGGTGGACAAGATGGGGCATTTTCCCAGAACCGGATTTGACCGCAAAGAGGCGATTGCCCCTGTAAAGGACCCAACGGAAATCTTAGGATACTATCCTGTAGGTGGTCTAAAGCCATATGACATGCGTAAGGTGCTAGAATGCATCGTAGACGGTTCTGAACTGACAGAATACAAAGAACATTACGGCAAGACGATCATTTGTGCGTATGCAAGGATAAATGGTTGGGCGGTAGGTATCGTAGCTAACGACCGACAAGTATTCAAATCCGGAAAAGGAGAGATGCAAATGGGAGGTGTGATTTATTCTGACTCTGCGGACAAAGCAGCCAGATTTGTCATGAATTGCAACCAAAAAAGAATTCCGTTGGTATTCGTTCAGGATGTTACCGGGTTCATGGTAGGCACCCGATCAGAGCATGGCGGCATCATAAAGGATGGCGCTAAAATGGTGAATGCCGTTTCCAACAGTACAGTACCAAAATTTACAGTAATCATAGGAAATTCTTATGGAGCCGGCAATTATGCCATGTGTGGAAAAGCCTACGACCCAAGACTCATTGTTGCCTGGCCTAGTGCCAAAATCGCAGTTATGGGTGGCGGACAAGCAGCCAAGGTACTTACGCAAATTCAGGTGTCTGCTTTAAAGAGTAAAGGCCATCCTCCTGATGCGGAAGAAGAGAAAAAACTTTTTGAAACCACCAGTAAACGATACGAAAAACAAACTACTGCTTATTATGCTGCTGCCCGTTTATGGGTGGATGCCATCATCGATCCCAGAAAAACCCGTGAATGGATTGCTATGGGCATTGAGGCTGCCGACCATGCTCCGGTGGAGAAATATAACGTAGGCGTGATCCAGACCTGATTGGATTTAATTTTAAGTTTGTCATGAACAAAAACCTATGATATTCATTAGTTATCGACAATTGTTTATCGATGAATGAGAAATACAAGTCGATGTTAAAAAAATTCGGACTAGCAGGTTTCCTGTTTTTTCTTCTGAAAGGACTTGCGTGGCTTTTTCTTGGCGGAAGTTTGGTCAATTGGATGTGCAATAATACCGGACAATGAAAACGCCACTTGGAATCCTGGTAATTTTATTGCTTTTATGCCAAGCAGATCATGCAAATGCCCAATTCCAAAGTTCTCTGAAGTTTCCATCAAATAAAAAACCTTTTTTAAATTCTTCCTCCTTTTCTTCGGACCACTTTTTTTTAGCTCTTACACCTGCGAGTTGTGTGCTACAGAAAAACACCATGCCTTTCTTCTGTAGGCTGGAACATCAATTTTTTACCCGCACCAATGTCAAGTTAAGCTTCAGACTGGGTAGTCTGGATTACAGCAATCAGCTGGAATATGGTGCAGATAGATTTAGATCATTCAGGTAAAAGCACACTTTAATAGAGGCTTTTTGATACCTTGTCGAAAAAATATTTTATAATTCTTCCCCGACTTTAAATTCGTTGCTGCATGTTAAGTATAGTCCATCGCTTTGTTAAAAAGTGGCTCAATTTTCTGAGTCTGATTTTGTGCTTTCACATTGTAAACGCACAAGTCCCTGATCTTCATCCCAGACTAAAGGCTCTTGAGCATCGTCAAAAAATCTCCAAATCTTCCCTTGCCCACGCAATACCCATTCGCAACATTGGACCTACCGTTTTTGGTGGCAGAGTGGTCGATATTGAAGGAAATCCAAATCGTCCGGAAGAGTTCTATGTGGCTTTTGCATCAGGTGGACTATGGCATACTGACAACAATGGCGCAAGCTTCAATCCCCTCTTTGACCACGAAGCAGTAATGACAATTGGGGACCTGGCTATTGATTGGGCCAGAAAAATAATTTATCTGGGCACTGGTGAAAACAATTCCAGTCGTTCATCTTATTCTGGATGCGGAGTCTACAAATCATGGGATTTGGGTAAAAGCTGGACGCATCTGGGCCTGGAGGAAACGCAACATATTGGCAAAATTATTTTAGACCCCGGAGATACCAACAGAGTGTATGTGGCTGCACTTGGTCATCTCTATTCGGAAAATCGCGAGCGCGGGGTGTATTGCAGTTCGGATGGTGGAAAGACTTGGCAGAAAAATCTTTACATTAACGACAGCACAGGCATCGTCGACATGGTTATGGACCCTATGAATGCTTCTGTGTTATATGCAGCGAGTTGGACACGCACCAGAAGAGCCTGGAACCTGAACGAATCCGGGTCGGGTTCCGGCATTTATAAAACCATAGATTATGGACAACATTGGAAATTACTTACGGACTCTTTATCCGGATTTCCTAAGGGAGAATTTGTGGGAAGAATAGGTTTAAGTATTTATCATGCGGGTTCACTGGAGCTGATGTATGCTTTATTGGACAATCATGAACGAAGACCTGTGGAGGCTAAAAAAAGAACCGGTTTACATAAGGATGATTTTAAAAAAATGTCCAAAGATGAATTTCTAAAGATCAAAGATGATTCATTGGAAATTTTTCTGAGGGATAAAAATTTTGATGCAGAATACACTGCAGGCTCAGTAAAAAAAATGATCCGTCAGGACAAAATACTTCCTGCTCATCTTGCTGAATATCTGGAAGATGGTAATTCGCGATTGTTTGAAACACCAATAAAAGGTGGTGAATTATATTCGTCTGTGGATGGAGGGAAAACCTGGCACAAGACCCATGAAGGATTCCTGGATGGAATTTATTTTACTTATGGATATTATTTTGGTCAGGTAAGATTAAATCCAAAAAATCCCCAACAAGTTATTTTACTAGGTTATCCTTTGATCAGTTCTGCGGATGGTGGAAAAACTTTTCAATCGATTGAGAATGATAATCAGCATGTGGACCACCATGCACTCTGGATAAATCCCGCCAATCCTTTTCACATGATCAATGGAAATGATGGTGGAATAAACATTACTTATGATGGTGGAAAAAATTGGTTGCGATGCACCCACCCTCCAGTAGGACAATTCTATTCGATAAATTTTGACCTGGAAGAAGATTATCATGTTTATGGTGGCGCACAGGATAATGGGGTTTGGAAAAGTCCATCGCAATATCAAATGTCCAACAGTTGGCAACTTTATGGAAAGTATCCACATGAAGTAATCCTCGGTGGTGACGGTATGCAAACAGAAGTAGATCCTACTGATAGTAAAATAATTTACACGGGTTTTCAATTTGGTAATTATTTCAGAATAGACAAAAATTTGGGCACAAATACCCGAATTACACCTAAACACAAACTTGGTGAAAAGCCCTATCGGTGGAACTGGCAGACACCAATTCTTTTGTCCTCCCATAACAGTGATATTTTTTATATGGGATCAAATTTTCTTCACCGCTCTATGAATCAAGGTAGAAAATTTGAAATCGTCTCCCCTGACCTCACCAAAGGAATTACAACAGGCGATGTCCCTTTTGGTACACTCACCACCATCTCGGAATCCAAATTAAAATTTGGTTTATTGTATACCGGCAGTGACGATGGTGAAGTTTATGTGAGTAAAGATGGAGGGGATAATTGGAATAAAATAAATGATGGAATTCCACAAGATAAATACGTGTCCAAAATTCTTGCCTCCGTACACGTCAAACAAAGAGTTTATCTGTGTCTAAACAATTACCGCAACGATGATTTTTCATCCTTACTTTATGTATCTGAGAATTTTGGTGTGGATTGGAAACGCATAGGACTTAATCTTCCATCTGAGCCACTAAATGTTATATGTGAAGATCCTGAGAATCCAAATTTGCTTTTTGTGGGTAGCGATCATGGTGTTTATTATTCATTGGACAATGGAATTAATTTTTCCTTATTGAGTGATCAGATTCCATTTGTTCCTATCCATGATCTTAAAGTCCATCCAAAAGCAAAGGAGTTGATCATTGGGACACACGGACGCTCGATATTTATTGCAGACATTAGCAATGTCCAACAATTGGTGGATAGTAATTTACAGAAAGAAATTTTAGTGTTTGAAACAAAGGATATAAAATATAATAATGAATGGGGAAAAAAGCAAAATGTGTACAGCCCAATCGATAGTCTCCTGATACCACTCTCTGTATATTCAAAATCAACAGGGGAAGCAGAATTACAATTGTTCTATCAAAATACACTCCTTCATAAAAATAAAGTCAAGCTCAACATTGGAATAAATTCATTAGGAATTGAAGGGAACATTGATGCAGCATCCGCTGCATCGTTTCTAAAAGAATATAAAAAAGAATACAAGGAATATCATTTCCCGGAGACAGATGACAAGAAAAATTACTTACCAAAAGCTACTTACAAAATTAAAGTGAGCAAAGCAGGTATAACAGAAGAGACAAATTTTAAAATAAAATAAATGGAGGATAGTTTACTACATATTGAGAACCTCACCAAATCCTACGGAAAAATTAAAGCCTTAAAAGGATTGGATATTGAAATTAGACCAGGAAAGGTTTATGGATTACTGGGACCCAATGGTAGTGGAAAATCTACCACCCTGGGAATTGTACTGGACATCATAGAATCCGATCAGGGACAATTCAATTGGTTTAAAAACAAATATGGACAGGAATACCGAAAACACATCGGTGCCACTCTGGAAACGCCCAATTTTTTTCCCTACCTGGATGCTATGGACAATCTTGAAATAGTTGCACACATCAAACAAATTGAAAGTCCTGATTATACTTCTGCCTTGAAACTCGTGAATCTTTACGAACGAAGAAATTCTCCTTTCAAGACTTACTCCTTTGGAATGAGACAACGACTTGCCATTGCGGCTGCACTACTGGGAGATCCTGAAGTAGTTATTTTTGATGAACCCACCAATGGTCTTGACCCACAGGGCATCGCTGAGATCCGTGAAATCCTCATTAAAATAAGCATGACCGGTAAAACCATTTTTATGGCCAGTCATATTTTGGATGAGGTAGAAAAAATTTGTTCCGATGTCATTATACTCAACAAAGGAAAATTACTGGCTCAGGGAACTGTTGGCTCTGTGATGGATACCAATTTGATCATTGAAATTTCCTGTGACGAACTTGAAAAAGCGCAATCCATCCTGCTGCACATGCCCGGAATAAAATCTGCGGAAATAGCCGGTCAGCATTTAATACTGAGTTGCGAACAGGACATCAAAACTTCCATGATTAATAAATACGCCTTTGAACAGGGAATTTTACTCAGCAGCCTGAACATTAAAAAGACCAGGCTGGAAGATGAATTTCTGGAAATTGTAAAAGAGCACAACAGCTAAAATTTCAGTTTTATCCAAAACATCATAAAGCAAATTAAAAATGGAATATCTGTTAAAACTGGAATGGTTAAAAAATCGTAAGAATACTGTTTTCATCCTGATTTGTATCAGTTATCTTGTAATGTTGCCAGGCACTATGATGATCGGCAAAAGTGTAAACCCTATGCCGCCTGTATTGCCGGGAAATTTTATCTTCTTTGAGTTTCCAACCAACTGGGATTTCTTTGCCTATGCAGGATCCTGGCTTGCTTTCTTTATGTTTGGATTTTTTGCAGTGTATACGGTGACTGCTGAGTACAGTTTCAAAACACTGCGGCAATCCATCATCAACGGTCTCCAACGGAATCAGTTTGTGTCAGCAAAATTGCTCTTCATACTCATGATGTGTGTAGGTGCTACACTGTATTATGTCCTATGTGTACTTGCCTGCGGCTACATCCATGAACCACACACCAAACTGGATTTCGCATTTGATCAGCCACTGATCATCCTGAAATTTTTCCTGATGAATATTTCATACGGAGTTTTTGGTTTGCTGTTGGGATTTTTACTGCGACGTTCAGGCCTGGCACTTTTCACCTACATGATTTACATCATGATGTTGGAACCATTCATTAGATGGGTTCTGGTACAAAAATACATACATAAGTCTGCGCATATTTATTTTCCCATGAATGTTTTTGAAGATCTCACCCCCCTGCCCTTTTACAGAATGATGCCGGAACAGTTTAAGACTGCCGGTGGAGCCATGGCCCTTGTGCCGGATCATATTTCAATACCCTTGAGCATTGGGTATATTTTTGTTTTTATTTGGGGCATGTATTATCTAATCAATAAACGAGATCTATAGTAGCAAATTGCCAACCAACAGCATCACTTGAAATAATATCAAAATTGCTCTATTTCATTAAAGTTCTATTGGTTTATATTTAGATGTCTAAAAAGTAACCTGGTTGAAATATCGTAGTTGCGGATGGTAATCTAGTACAAATTTTATTCTGGCCAAGCCAATAATTTGGAGAAAAAGCTGTTTTGAGGACCTAGTTATTCACTAAAGTTGTACTAAATTCCATCTGATTATCCTTGTTCTTTTTTGTCTCTTAAGTAACTACATTTCAACTATCTGTAAACCAAGGTTTTTAGCTTGTCGTTTTAACTTCTTAATTTGATTTTCTTTAAACCCATCCATATATTTTTCGATTGGTATTGGGTTAAATTTAACCCTTTCTTTTATCATTTTATAAAAAATAGCCGCAATTTTTCTTGCAGTCGCAACAATTGCTTTTGGCGCCCCATTTTTTGCTTTTATACGATTATAAAACATCGCTAACCAATTTTTGCTACGCTGTATGGCAAACGCCGCCATTCTAAATATTTGACCTGCGTGGTTTTTCTTTTTGGAATCCGGCTACTTAATACCTTCCCTCCTGATATTTTATTATTCGGGGCTAAGTTTAACCATGATGTAAAGTGTTTTACCGTTGGCCATTTACTCATATCTAATCCGACTTCGCTTATAATTTCTATAGCATTTGTTTCCGTAATCCCAAAAATTTCTGCTAAATCCGTCCCCGTTAGTTCGTACAACATTTCCTTTCCGTTAAAATTCAAATTATTTTTATTACTCTTTTCTTTTTTTGGGGCTCCACAAATGTATCTACTCCGGATTTTTCACGAAGATGCTCTTCTATTTTAGCATCGCATTCCTTTAGCTTAGCATGATAGAATTGATATATTGAATAACTTTGCTCTAGTTCAAAAACGTGTTCTTCTTTCCAAACCCCCGTTAAGGATTTTATAATACCCTCTTTTTTATGAGCTCTAATTCTACTATCGCAACAAGATGCTAATATCTCTGCGTTTCGTTCACCAGCTATGATGGATTTTATGATCTCTTGTCCAGATTTACCTGTAATATCCGCAATAACATGTTGTATTTTAATATTCATTTGTTCTAAAGCTTTATGCATCATGCGAATATGTGTAGCTGACATTTCAATTAAATTTTTTCGATGACGCATATATGCTCTTAATTTACGAGTAAACTTATCGGGTTGAAAACTTGCAGATAATAATCCGCAACTGTGTAATTGACGTATCCAATCAGCATCGCTAACATCTGTTTTCTTTCCTCTTACATTTTTTACATGTTTAGCTGTAACTAATACAACATCAAAACCCGCATCTTCTAATACTAAAAATAAACTTACCCAGTAAATACCGGTAGCCTCCATAGCAACTGTATCTACTTTGCATTCTTTTAAAAACACAACTAGGGCGTGTAAGTCTTCAGTAAAGGCGCCAAAGGCTCTTATTGGTTTTTCAGTGGATTCAGGATTAACTGCTACATAATGTTCTTTGCTTGATATATCTATACCTGCCGCGTTAGGATAAATAATCGGAAATGCTTTTGTTTTTTTTCTTTCATTTTCTTAAAATTTTAAAGTGAATAAAACGAAAGCAGTGTTAAGGTTCTGAGTAATTATCGTATAAGCTCTTAAACGGGGTTTCGCCAAAGGCGAACCACCAAAATGGATTGTCATTCAAAGAACACTACCAAACTTGATAAGGGGCTGCGAGCACCATAACAAAAAACGGTTTTTGTAAACACTGCTTTACATCTCGCAAGTTACTTTAAAGGATTGAGAGCGGAGCCGCTGTTATAAACTTGATACAAAAAAGAACCAAAAAAAATCAAGGCTGTTTTCATTTCTTAACGCTAAAACTGATTTAAAAAGCTAAACAAAATAAACTCGCCATAAGCAGCTATAATAGCTCTAGGCCTTAATGTCATAAATGTATTTGCTCATCTGCAAGCGAGCTCAAACAGTATTTTGTTCTTAACGCCTTTTAATTCAGTTTTAGCTAAAATGAAAAAGGCCGAACTAAATTTCTCATACGATAACTATTTGATGAGGTATCAGAATCTGTATAATCTGACTATTTTAGATATTTAATATCTACTTAACCCCCATAAAATTTACCTGACTATTTTATTCGACGGCCAATGCCCTAAATACAGTTACTCGATTTTACAATGTATCCAACATTTATAAATCGTGGTTGAAAATTAACTGAAAGAAATATATACATTTGAAGCGTTATTTCAAATTTACATTTCAAGTTAATTAAGCCTTCATGTTTCCAAACCCACTTTTAAAAGCTTTTCTCTTGACCATGGCCCTAGTTTCCTGTACCATTATTGGTTGGGAATTGTATTTGCGGCAGCAAGGGATAGACCTATCATACGACGATGAAGAAAGTCTTTGGGCTGATAAGAGGGATCGTGCTATAAGCATGCAGCAGGATGCCACGGTGTTTGTTGGTTCGTCCCGAAATAAGTATGATGTTGACATCAATGCCTGGAAATCACTTACCGGAGAAAATTTGATTCAATTATCCTGTGTAGGAAGTTCGCCATTGCTCATCCTTCAGGATTTAGCCAACGACAAGCAATTTTCCGGCAAGGTCGTAATCGATGTAACGGAACCTTTATTTTTTTCCATGTCCCCAAGAAATCATGATAAGCCCTCTGAAAATTTAAAGTGGCGAAAGGATAGAACTCCGGCACAGGCATTTAGTTTTCATGTCAACCACCTATTGGAATCCCAATTTGTTTTTCTCGATAAAGACAACTTTTCACTTAATGCATTAATAGATAAAATCAAGTTACCCAACAGACCGGGTGTTTTTGTTTTTCCGGAATTTCCTTTTGGATTTGAACGGGTAACTTTCGATCGACAAAATTACATGACCCCAGGTTTTGTACAGGACACCCACCTGCATCAGCAAGTGAGAGATGTGTGGACCTTTGTAAAAAAGATCAGCAAAGACCCACCTGTTAAAGGACCCAAACTTGACTCTATCTTAAATCAGGTCAGGGAAAATGTGTCGCAAATAATGTCCAGAGGTGGACAGGTAATATTTATTCGTACACCGTCTAGCGGAATCATGTTGGAAAATGAGTATAAAAATTATCCAAGACAAGAATATTGGGAAAAATTATTGAGTACCACCAAATGTCAAGGAATCCATTTTGCTGATTATCCTCCCATTGCACATTTCATTTGTCCGGAATGGTCACACCTCACTCCGGAGGATGCATTGGTTTACACCAAAAACTTAGTGCAGATTTTAAAAAATGAAAAGGGCTGGAAATTTAAAAACGATTCCTCAACAATTAATTAAGTTCTCACCAACAACTCAGACAACATGGTTTTTAATTCATATACTTTTATTGTTTTCTTTCTGGTTATGTTGTTATTGCATAATCTTCCCTTTAGCTGGAAAGTCAAAAAAATAAATTTACTGATCGCCAGCTACCTCTTTTATGCAGCATGGAATCCACCTTTCATTTTATTGCTGTGGTTGTCCACCGTGGTAGATTTTTATGTAGGCAAGGCCTTGTTTACGCAGGAAAATAAATACAAGAAAAAATTATTGCTGGTCATCAGTCTCATTGGAAATCTTGGCATGTTGTGCTTTTTTAAATACGGCACTTTCATTTTAGAAAATTTCACCTTGCTGGTGAACCTGATTGGTTTCGATTTTCATCCGGTCAAACCGAACATCATACTCCCTGCCGGAATTTCATTCTATACTTTTACCACCCTGTGTTACACCATAGACATGTACTACAAAAAAAGTGAACCGGTAAAATCGATGCTGGACTTTTCATTATTTGTTACTTTTTTTCCACATCTGGTTGCAGGACCTATTGTTCGACCACCCCAACTGGTTCCACAATTTGAACATCCAAAACAAGCAACCATGCAACAACTTATGCAAGGGCTTCTCTTGCTGAGTTTGGGATTGTTTATGAAGGTCGTTCTTGCAGACAGTATGCTGGCAGAATCTGCCAACAAAGTTTTTGATTCGAAAGATGTCTTAAGTACTTTGGATGCATGGATGGGTGTCTTGGCCTTTAGTGGTCAGATCTTTTTTGATTTTGCAGGATATTCTACCTGCGCCATTGGCGTGGCAGCCTGCCTTGGATTCATACTTCCCCATAATTTTCTATATCCATACGCGGCGATTGGTTTCTCTGATTTTTGGCGGCGATGGCACATTACTTTATCTGCCTGGTTGAGAGATTATCTTTACATTCCGCTGGGTGGAAATCGGAGTGGCTTATTCAGATCCTACCTGAACATTATGATCACCATGTTGCTGGGCGGTTTGTGGCACGGAGCAAACTGGACTTTTGTGGTATGGGGTGCTTTGCATGGATTGTATTTATGGGCTGAGAAGACCATCCTGTATTTTAGAAATAAAAAAGCTTCTAAAGCAGATGCTGAGGTAGTCATTTCTGAGCAGTCCGGTTCCGGAGAAAAGGTCATGCAGAAAACGTTTCGAAATTTTATGCTTGCAATGGTCACCTTTTTCTTTATAAACGTTACCTGGGTTTTTTTTAGGGCGCAGGATTTCAGCACCGCCTGGCGACTACTGACCTCTATGTTTTATCAGGCTCCGGACGCAAAGACGCTGCTCCTTACCATGAGCATGGTCAAAATTTGCATCATCACAATAGGGCTGATTAGTTTCCATTGGATGATGCGCAATACGCTGGTGCTTCAAGTCGTGGAAAAAATGTCCTGGTGGTTATTGGCAATTATTTGGTCACTGATTCTGATCCTTTTAATCCTGAGTCAGGAGAGCAGCAGTTCATTTATTTATTTTCAATTTTAAACCTCTTTGAAATAAATTTTCAAATAAAAAATTGAACGTAAAATAAGTTATGCTGTTCATACTCAAAATCAGGTGGTGAGTTAAACTTAGAGTATACATTGATTAAGGCAATGCTGTCCAATATATAATCATATACTTTGCCGCTTACCCCTTTACACTTTACAATACCATATAATCCGTTGTACCCTTTACGCATAACCGTAAGTCCAGTGTACATAAAATATTGATGCCCACTTGTAAATGGGATCATTTCAAGACTGGACTAACTCTAATAAAATCTTGCTCCCTGGATAACTTCCGAAGATAATTCTCTTTCCGTTCGGAAATTCCAGGACAACTTCTGCTGATTGTTGATTCTGATTTATCTTAGAGGTGATGTTCACAAATTGACCCGACAATTCCTTTGGCGTCTGGAAGTACTTCCTCTTCCAGTAATAATATTGAGGCACAGACATATTCTTCCCTGTTAAATATCTTTTCAAACTCACATTGCTATTCCTATAGCCTTCTTCCAATTTCTCAAATCCTTCTTTTGTCATATTTATTTTTGCACAAAGCTATTATCAATGGTGACCATTGGCAAGTGGCAGTTAGTAGGACGGATACTTTATACCATTATCTTTGGCAAATGCTTTAGCTTCATCCTCGGTTTCAAATTTTCCATCAGGGCCAGCAAGGGATATTTAGAATTAATTAATTTTCAAAAAAGGCTTCAATTATTATATTACTTTCTCCTTTTAATTCTCAATTAGCTTCACTTTAAAATAACTAACATACCACTTTCATCGTCTGTTATAACTGGAATTTTCCAATTAAACAACTTTTCTATTATTGCTGCCTTTTCGTTTTCATTTATTCCACCTTTCAATACTCCATGCTCAAAGAAATGATCAAGGAATATCTTAATCCCTTTATCTGCAATTAAATTTATACTTTCACATGGAATAATCTTTATAAAGTTCCATTTTTCTAAGCTTTCGTTCTCTAAATCTATTGTTGATTTAGAAAGCAACACCTTCTTAATTTTGGACTGATACTCCTCCTTCTTATAATTTTTTGTCTTACTTAGAAAATAAAATAACTCATCATTTTCTATTGCTGTCAATCCATTATAATCCTTTGACACAATTTTAATAACAACAAAGCAACTGTTTCTGTTAAAATCATTTAAAACTTTGTCGATAAATTCAGACATATTGCATGAATATAAAATTAAAAAAATAATAAACCTCATTTGATAATTTTTATTTAGGATTGTCATTTAATAAATCTGGTGGAATAGGCTTTCCTCCATATTCTGTTCGCTTTGAATCTCCAGTAGTAGCTCTTGCCCTGTTTTCAACATTTACTACATTAACTTCATACATTGGAATTCCATTTGAAGTTTTATTAAAATCTGTTTTCCCTTTATCAGAATCACGACCATGACCTAATAATTCATGAGTCAGACCTACTCGTGGACTTCTTTTATCTTTTGAAATAGTCTCATGTTTATCAGGATTATATTTCGTCAAAGTACCAGTTGGTTTACCATTTTTGTCATCCTGACCTGAAAGTGGAGAATTAGAATTACCATCTGAAGGCTTATCAGTCATTTCAATAACATGTATTTGATCACTCTGAACTAGATCATTAATCATGCCACCAAGTACTTTGTCATCTTGCGATAAGGTATTAAGATCATTTTGAACTTTAACTGCAAAATCATTATTTCCTTGATAAATCTTACCTGATGCATCATACAACTTATTATTTTTAAATTGTAGTAACTGAATACCTGATGTGCCATTATCGTCAGAAATAACAATAGAAAGCCAGATTTCTCTTCCATCCTTATCTAAATATAATATTGGATTGTTAGCAACATAAGTATATGAGGAAAGACTCGTGTATTTCTCTGCTAACGGTTCTACACCATACCCTATTCACTCTGGCATCATTCAAGATGAACGTTTTCATCACAGCTATTCAATAACATGAAATTGAATTGGATCTACTTCTAAACCATTATTATTTTGATCAGCTATATTTATATTATAGATTAGCAATATATCACCTTTTTTACATTTTTGCAATAAACTTAATTCGTTTGTGGTAAATCTAAAATTATTAGATGATAGTTTTTCTTTTATCTTCTTATTCCTAATTAATAATATTTCATACGAAAATTTCTTGTAATGAATATTAATGTTTAAAGGATTTGAAATTAATAAACCAGCTTGAGCTAATAAGTAATTCTTCCTTATTGAGCCACCATTTAATCCACCAATACTGGCTTCAGCTTTGGGGATAGGTTTTATTCGATAGATTCGAATACAAATTAAAGTTGAATCTTCAGTATTTTTCTTAAATATTAATAACTCTAATGTTGGGCCTTTAAATGGAATTACTTCAAGTCTACAGGAATTACTTCTGATTATTGCATTTGTTGAAAAAAATGTTATAGAATCACAAGCTATTCCTGGAAAATCAAAAATTAAATCATTTTGTATTCCTTGATACAATATATTATTACTAGGATTTTCTATGAATCCATTTTGCCCAAAAAGGCAATTTGAAAAGGCAATTAATATTAAAATTTTTTTCATGAATTACTTTTCAGGCGGAACTGTTGGAATTAAGTCTTTATCATCATTTGTATCTATAACTTTTTAAGCATTTTGGATAGAATCCACTGTATCATCTCCTTTTCCTTTAAAGTATACTTCATTTTCCATTGCATGTCCTTTATCAAGTAATAGCTTTCTGCTTTTAACCATTTTCCCATCAATCATCACATCATCAAACATAACATCCATATTATCTTCAGAATTTTGATCTTGCCAATCGCCATAATGAACTGTTTCATGAAGTACAGTACTTATTATATCTAAAAATGCAGCTTGTTTATCTTCAGGACTTGCATTATTAAATCTCTCAATTAAGTCAATATCAATTGTAATTGATCCATCTTTTCCACCAGAATAATAGCCATCACCACTATTTGCTACTTGATCAACTTTAATAAGAGGACCTTTATCATTAGTTAATGCTTTTAATAAATCTTGCTTAGATTGAAATTGGCCATATTTCATCATTCCTTTAACTAGTCGATCACTTTTCAGTAATTCAGCAATATTATTTTTTAAATACTTTGCGAGTGCAGAGGATGCTTTACTAACAGAAGGATCAACTATATACATTCCTGTTGGGTCAGTATACTTAATGGGATTATTATAGGTATAGGCATATGGAGAAATGTCAGGATATTTTTCTGCCATCGGATCTACCCCATACCACAACGATATCCTTGGATCATAATACCTCGCCCCAAAATAATACAGCCCAGTCTCCTCATCAACCTCCTTACTCGTGAACCTGTACTTAGTAGAATAGCCTCCAGCTTTCTGTTCGGCCAGCAAGTTTCACATTTAGACTTAACACTAAAGTAATCTTTATTTTTCAATCTTGGTTTTCATCAAGCCGATTGCAGGGGCAATCGGTTCCCTTCTTATCGAGTGATCTTTATCACTCGATTGGCGCAGTAGCGCCACCAGTCGGTCATCACCGAAAGGCAAATATAGGATAAATTGGTAAGGATTTCCAGCCTCATCCGTTAAATATGTGCTTGATCCGATATGGTCAGGATGGAAGAAATACAAGACATTATTGTTGTTTACTACATGCCACTTTCATGGTTCACTCCCTTGAAGCACTGTCGTGCTTCATTCCGACTAAATCGTCGGAAATCGGTCGCTCATCTTCACAATCGTCTTCCTCAGGATCAGTATCTTCAATAATTAATGTATCAAATCCAAATTCTGTTCTGACTAATTCCAGATCTTCTGCTTGTCTGTCAGGAAGTCCTGCTTTTTCTGATCCAGATAACTCTAGACTGTTGTCAACACTGCTATCTACTGAACCAACTAATTTACATGCTATTCTTTCTGTGCCTGAATAATAATGATTCGTGACCATGTAATGTGGTCCCATAACCATGTAGCCACTGACATATTCTGAATAATTACCTAAAGTAGCATTGGTCTGGCTTTGTCCATTTAGATTCACTATAGCATAATTACCTAAGCCTTTTAAAGTTCTTTCACCATTTGCATCATAGATATTGTGTTGGAAGCTTGCGGCGTTAGATATTTTTATTGCTTTGAGCATATTCGCTTCATCCCATAACATATTCTTGGTATCTCCATTATCGAATTCATGTAGCAATACATTTCCATTGGCGTCATAATTAAATTCCTCGACATCACTGTTTGTGTAAAATCCGGTCAAGCTGACCCACCTTTCCGGCTCAAGTTGACCCACCTCCAGAAGGTCTAAAGAAATGATGTCATAAAGGTATAAAAAATGGAATTAAGATTTTTTACGTAATGAATCTCCTTTGAGTTCAATTCTGTGATGTTTGGCAGTAAGCCGGTCTAAAATTGCATCTGCCATGGTAGGGTCGTTTAAATAATCATACCAATTTTTGATAGGTAGTTGTGAGGCAATAATTGTAGAACTTTTACCATAGCGATCTTCCAGTATTTGAAGCAATGCCAGCCTCAAATTATTATCAAAAGGCACTAGGCCAAAATCATCCAAGATGATTAATTCTATTTTTTGAAGGTAGTTAAGGAGTTTGTTGAATGTTCCGTCAAGCTTACTTATGCTGATGCGTTCATAAAATCGATTCATATTAAAGTAACTTACTTTATACCCCATACTGCAAGCCTGGTGACCTATGGCACAGGCTAGATAGCTCTTTCCTGCTCCGGTAGCTCCTGAGATGAGAATGTTTTCTGATTTTTTGATAAAGGAACAATCCGAGAGTTTGGAGATGGTTTCTTTTGTCAGGTTCCTTTGTGTTGAACAGATGATTTGTTCCAGAGTTGACTCATATCGAAGTTTACTGATTCTTACTAAAAACTTCATTTTAGCATCCTTGCGATGATAGACTTCAGATTCTGTCAATTGTGCCATCATCAGATGTGCCTCAGGCTGTTGATGGGCTGGAAGATCTGTGATAGATTTGTAAGTCGTTGCCATGCCGGATAGTTTTAAAGCTTTGAGCTGGTTTAATGTTTGTTCTGTATTCATGATTTAAATATTTTTAAGCATAAGTGGACGAACCTCGTAAATTTTCATGGTCTGTTATTATTGTGATATTTGTGTATTCCTGAATTGTATCCTGTTTGTCCATATTGTTTTTTAGTACTCGTTCCAATATTCCATAATTTATTTTAGCTGCATTTTTTATAAGAGCGCACGCATTTTCTAATCTTGCGGGGGTATAGGCATTTGCAAGTCTTAACACACCAATACAACTTCTGTAGCTTTGTTCAATAAAAGTTCTGCTCTTTAAAATATGCTCTACTATATCGGATGTATAAGGACCTATTTGGTTAGCTTGCTTGATAAAATATTCTGAATCCCATCCTTTGGATTGTTCCATATACTGATGGTTGGCCGGCATATGGTCTTTAAGAGTTGTATACCCATTTTGTTTAAAACTTCTCTTATGAATAGCCACACGTTGTAAGTCATCATATATTTCCACTATAGAAGTAGTGAATAGAATTTTTAATCTCTTGCCGATCAAGGTATAGGGAACACTATATTGATGGAAGTCCTGTCCCAGTATAACATGATAATTTCGTTGTACTTTACCAAAAGTAATTTGCTGAAAAATATAAGGTTCTCCAGGTAATTCTTGCAACAATACCTTTTCTTGAGACTCAAACATTTCAAGTCTTGAATATTCTTTGCCTTGAAAACGCTGTGTATTGTGTCTGATTAATTGTTCCCGCACATGGCACTGCAATTCTTCTATGCTTTTAAATATTTGATCTCTTAAAGGAGCATATATTCTCTGGTAAGCCAACTTAACAGCATTTTCTACACTTGCTTTGTCTCTTGGCTTACGAACTCTACTAGCAACCATATTGGTGTTATAATGAATCGCTAATAGCTCCATGGCTTGTGTAAACTCTGGGTCGTAACGATTTGCCTTAACCACAGCTGATTTTAAGTTATCGCACTTGATACTCAATGGAACACCACCAAAATAAGTCAAGGCATTACATATTCCACGGGTAAATTCTGGTTGCTTTTGAGATCTCAAGACCTCTACATAAGTCATTCCACTAAAAGGAAGCACACAAACTAAAACCTGACAGTATTTGATTTCTCCGGTTTCCGGATCAACATAACTAAGCAAATCTCCAGCGAAGTCAACCATCATTTGCTCACCAGGAGCATGGTGAATTTTGTATATCGCTATATTTCTTTTCTGATGTTGGAGAAGGTGCCAGCAAAATTGACTGTGGCTCAACCCATCAGGATGTTCAACACGATACTCATGCCACAAGAGAGTTTTGGTCACTCCTGTTCGCCTAAGTTCTTCAATATAGTAATCCATTTTATTCAAAACCAATTGTATACGGCCAACCGGAAGCTGTGCGTTTTGAGACTGCGGGTTATAGATTAATTCAATAAAATCCTCATCAGACAACTCTAATGCAGCTTTATGATCAATTCCTATTGATTCGATTAATCTCAAGTATTCCCGGATTGTATTTCGAGACATACCCGTTTGATTGGCGATCTTGCGGATGCTAAAGCCCGCATTCTTTAATTGAAAGATTATTCTAATTTGATGCATTTGCTTTGGTTTTGCTGACATGATATTTGGCTTTAATGAACCAAATACCACATTAAATACATCAATTCCTATAAGACATCAGGGTGGGTCACTTTGCTCCGGATTTGGTGGGTCACTTTACTCCGGATTTAGTGGGTCACTTTACTCCGGATTATACAGTTTGTTTGGTTTTCTATGGAAGTTACTGCGTTCGGATGATTCACATCTTCATATTTGAATAAATTATTGTAGGTGTTTTCGCCTACATTAGATGCATCACGCGTATGATCCTGTTGTTTAGTTGTAATTCTATGCATATTCTCATAGGCCATCTCAAGCGTATAGTTTGATGCCTTGTTACCTAATGTATTGCTTGTATCACCGGTCCAACTACCGTGTGCTGTGGAGATGCGGTTAAAGTTATCATACGTGTATTTGTGATAATAACTTCCACCCATTTCATTGATGATACCTGCTGAATTGTGAATAGAATCTACATTTCCAATCTTATCAAATGTATAACTCAAGTTATACATATTGGTACCAGAGTGATCCTTGGAAACCAAATTGGATAGTCTTCGCAATGTTGTAGAATAAGTATAGGTTTGTGACGTACTATTGCCATATTTACAAAATACTTTTTGTTCGAATTCATCATACCCAATACTATCTATATAAACCTGAATTCCTGCTTTCATAAAATTCAAGTTACCACCTAAATCATACTTGTAAAGTAAGGTATCTTTATTAGGATAAATGAGCGTATCAATACGATTCCATGTATCATAATGGAATCGGTGAACGTAGGTTTTATTATCCTGGCCTGGAGCAATTATTGTTCTGATGTCTTTAACCACTTCGCTTTGAGATCCATATTCATATTTTCTTAATCCTGTAGCATCTTGGAGAGAAATAAATAAAAAAAATGGTGCTTATTTTCTAAATGGAATTATTTACGATCAAATGCCTGTTATTATTTATTTATAGGATCTAAAACGGCACATATAGTGCTGTTCGATTGAAATTATATATACACTAGAAGAGGGAACCTTCAAATTACTAGGATCAAGTAAAAAATTATTGATTTTGATTAAAGCTTTTATTAAATAACTATTCTTTCTTCTTCGCTTAAGTATTGATTCTCTTTCCAAATTGGATCTTTAATTAGTATTTGATTAAATCCACTAGAGTCAAACTTAATATATCCTTCTTGCAATTCAATTTTCCAACAATTTTCTTCCTTTACAATTCTATCAATTTCAAACCCATTTAAAAATGATGCTACTATCGAAATTTCTATGTTTGTGACATTATAAAATATCAAATTTGCAGGAGCAATGAAATATTTATATGTAGAATCACTTTGAATTTCCCATCTTAAAATATAATCAATGTCAAGTTCTAAATTATCATCAAACCTTATTGAATACAATGGACAGTCGTGCCAATCGAATTCTTCTATGTTATTGTATTTCATTAATCAAAATTTATTCTATTTAAGCCGAACTGCATCTTTTATGCCTGCACCTGATTTCCTTTTTCCTTTTGTATAGTCCCAGTAATTGATATGAGCCCCCTGTTCGTTAGGGTTATTACTACTTGGTGTGCCGCGATTATCTAAACGGTATCCTTTATTTTGATCACCCCTTTGTGGACTTCCCCATTTGCCATTTTTCATCTTTGGTAATGGACCATCAATTCCTAATTTTGCAAATACTTTTAAAAGTGCGCCTTTCACTAAAGAATAAGAACTTTTTTTAGAACCAAGTATAGTAAATGATTCTGAGCTTTTAACACCAAGTCCACCAACACCAAAAGTTGCCATATTAGATAATACCTCGGACATAACCTCAGAGCCAGCATCTGAAAATGCAGCACCTGCACTCTTATCTGCATTTAACTGGCCCCATATTCCTCCATAATATCCGTACTGAGGTTTTTCTGCTGTTACCGAAACTTCATCTAATTGAACTGAAGTAGTTTTTGTCCCATCTTTATTAAAGCTGGTTTGATTCCCATTATCGTCTATGCTTAATGCAGAATTACCTATAAAACTGCCTTTAATTCCAGATTTTATAAAATCCTCTTTACTATTTAAATCCTTATTGAATGTAGGTGTTCCACATTCATCTTCATACCATCCTCTTCCGTCAGGATCAATATATTTTATTGGGTTATTTGCAGTATAAACGTATGCCCCATAATCATAATATACCTCTGCAAGCGGATCAACCCCATACCACAAAGAAATTCTAGGATCATAATACCTCGCCCCAAAATAATAAAGTCCAGTTTCCTCATCAACCTCCTTACCCGTGAATCTATACTTCGTAGAATAGCCTCCAGCTTTCTGTTCGGCCATACTTTCACCGAAAGGCAAATATAGCAAGAATTGATAAGGATTTCCAGCCTCATCTGTTAAATATGTGCTTGATCCGATATGGTCAGGATGGAAGAAATATAATACACTAGGGCAATCATTATTTCCCTCACAATCGTCTTCCTCAGGATCAGTATCTTCAATGATTAAGGTATCAAATCCAAATTCCGTTCTGACCAATTCCAGATCTTCTGCTTGTCTATCAGGGAGTCCTGCTTTTTCAGATCCAGATAACTCTAGACTATTATCAACACTGCTATCTACTGAACCAACTAATTTACATGCTATTCTTTCAGTACCTGAATAATAATGATTCGTGACCATGTAATGTGGTCCCATAACCATGTAGCCACTGACATATTGAGCATAATTTCCTACAGTAGCATTGGTCTGGCTTTGTCCATTTAGATTCACTATAGCATAATTACCTAAGCCTTTTAATGTTCTTTCACCATTAGCATCGTAGATGTAGTGTTGGAAGCTTGCGGCGTTAGATATTTTTATTGCTTTGAGCATATTTGCTTCATCCCATAACATATTCTTAGTATCTCCATTATCGAATTCATGTAGCAATACATTTCCATTGTTATCATAATTAAATTCTTCGACTTCGCTATTCGTTTGGTTTTCTATGGAAGTTACTGCATTCGGATGATTTACATCTTCATATTTAAATAAATTATCGTAGGTGTTTTCGCCTACATTAGATGCATCACGGGTATGATCCTGTTGTTTAGTTGTAATTCTATGCATATTCTCATAGGCCATCGCAAGCGTATAGTTTGATGCCTTGTTACCTAATGTATTGTTTGTATCACCGGTCCAACTGCCGTGTGCAGTGGATATACGGTTAAAGTTATCATACGTGTATTTATGATAATAACTTCCACCCATTTCATTGATGATACCAGCTGAATTGTGAATGGAATCTACATTTCCAATCTTATCAAATGTATAACTCAAGTTGTACATATTGTTACCAGAGTGATCCTTGGAAACCAAATTGGATAGTCTTCGTAATGTTGTAGAATAAGTATAGGTTTGTGATGTGCTATTGCCATATTTACAAAATACTTTTTGCTCGAATTCATCGTAACCTATACTATCTATATAAACCTGTACTCCAGCTTTCATAAAGTTCAAATTACCACCTAAATCATACTTATAAAGTAAGGTATCTTTATTAGGATAAATGAGCGTATCAATACGATTCCATGTATCATAATGGAATCGGTGAACGTAGGTTTTATTATCCTGACCCGGAGCTATTATTGTTCTGATGTCTTTAACTATTTCTCCTTGAGATCCATATTCATATTTTCTTAATCCTGTTGCATCTTGGACCAACATCAATCTGCCTCTATTATTATCAATGCCTCCAGTTGTAGCAGGATAATATTCATATTTGACATTATTGATATTTGGGGTAGAATTTGCATAATCTGGATATGTGACCGATTTAATTCTTCCTAAAGCATCTGATTTATATTGTATTTCATCACTGATAATAGCGAGATTTGGAGTCACCATAGTCATTAATTGACCAAGATTATCAAACGTATAAGTATTCGTTCCAGCGTCCGGATGGATCCATTGCGTCCGTCTACCTGCTAGATCATACTCACTGGATGTGGTATACATAGATTAAAAGCAGTACCATTTAAAGTGTACGTAATTCAAGTCGTGGAAAAAATGTCCTGGTGGTTATTGGCAATTATTTGGTCACTGATTCTGATCCTTTTAATCCTGAGTCAGGAGAGCAGCAGCTCATTTATTTATTTTCAATTTTAATTGCAGGTTAAGAATTTCTAAAAATATTAAAATATGAAATAATCAGGGTTCAACTACCCGCCTGACTCTTTAACCATTTTTAAAATCTTTTTCTTTCCATCCTTGCCTGTGTAGCACACCATGTAAATTCCGGCATGTACGATTACTGATGTACCGAGATCGATGGTATAGAATAAGGAATTGCTTTCAGGAATTTGGTGGGACCACAATTTTAGACCGGTCAGATCAAAGACTTCAATTTGTCCACCTGAATGTTGATCAAATCTTAAAAGCAACTGTGCCTGTTCTTTGAATGGATTGGGTTGAATGGAAAAATGAATTAGATTTTCGGATTGCGTTCTTTGCTCGGTATCCAAAGATGAAAAACAATCATTGTTTTTACGAGTAGAACGGGTGACAAGATTTTCAGCTGAAAATGAAAATTTATATTCTTTACAACTTCTGATGTACCTGCCATACCACACGCAATCGCCTTTTCTTACTTCCACACTTAGATTGTCGTAATAAGGGCCCATGAGCATCACATAAGATCCGGTTGCGCCATTGGACCATTTGATTTGATATTGGGTAGGATCAATCAGTTGTCCGTTTAATTCAAAAAGTGCAATGGTGTAATTGCATTCATTCTTACAAATGGACTGACAAATCGCAGGCGGAAAATTCAAATTGTATTTTTTATCATAATCATCTTCGCACGAGGAGAGTACCAGATTAAAATCCTTGCACGGACCGGTGCAATTCAAGTTAATGGTATCCGTAATTCTGCGTTGACAAATGAGCGCATATTCGATGGATTTCGGGACTCCTTTAGGCCAGGAATATATTTTGGAGGTGAGACTCATTATTCTGCCATCCTGAACGACAATCGGATTTCGATTGATGATGGAATAGGCTGATTGTGTGGCATTGGCTTTGATGTCCCAAAACAACTCAAAACTACGTGCGCCGGCTTGCACAGGTATTCCCAGATGATTCAAGGCGGTAATTTCTACAGAACCTCCCGGAAGACACTTGCGGACCAAACTGACCGCACAACTGTCGAGTATACAAGACTTAACCTGAACCGTTACCTTGTCGGAGCGTGAACAAGTAGTATCCATGCTCATCAAATAGTAGGTAGTCGTAACAGAAGGAAAAGCTGTGGGATTAGGACATGTGTTGCAAGATAAGCCGGTCGAAGGTGTCCATTCATAGTTTACGCCCGGTCTTGGATTTTTTAATAACTGTATGGAGTCGCCCCTGCAAATCAAAAATGAATCTGCAAAAAATGCGGGTTTGAAGCTGTTGAAAGTAATTGGTTTAATTAAAGTGTCCTGACAACCCTCCCTGGATCGGATGACCAGTCGGATGGTACCTGTTCCGCTGTCGGGGAGATTAAACACAGGATTCCGTAGGCTCGAATTTTGAGTGCTTGTTCCAGTTTTTACTTGCCAGTTCCAACTGATGAGGTTTGAAAAAGCATCCGTGGATCGATCGGTGAGTTCCAAATGCACAGGATCCTGACAATTATCCAATTTAACATCAAATTCTGCAACCGGTACAGACATACAATTTCGTACATTGATCTGAAATTCTCTTTGAAGCTCAGAGATCAATACTCCATCCCGATATTCCTTTACACAGTATGCCACCAGATATTGTGCAATGGTATTCACAGCAAATCCGGTCATCCTCCCTGTCCTTGCATCCATTTTTAAAACAGGATTTCCCCCAATCATGTCTGCAAGACTGTAAGGGGCTTTGAATATTACCGGATCGTATGGCGGTGAAGATGGAGTGGAAGGCCTGGGATTCATTTGATCTGCACCAGTAAGGGGATTGCATAAACTGTACACTAAAGAGTCCCCATCAGGGTCAGTTGCCTTCAGATTAAAGTTTATGGGTGTCCCTCCGCAGATATAGACCGGTGGGTAATCGTTTAATACCGGGCTGCTGTTGCATAAAGTCAGGGCTTCCTCCCTGATCCTGAGTGAAAAAGTAGATCCTACCGTAAGCGGATCAACAATGTTCACAATGGTATAATTCCTGCAACAACGCTGATAGGCCAAAATATATCCATCAGCTCTGAATGGCAGGGTGACTATTTCCTTGTAAGTAGTGGTATGGACACATACATCCCCGCCATTCAACCCACAGCGAGTATCCAGTATGTCGTTCAAGGTATCATCAAGCCTTAGGTTCATATCCAGAACGCCAAAATTGGCAACCTGACTGACTAAAAATCCTCTTGAGTCAAAGATTCCAACTGCTGCAGGGTCATCAAATTGTGCCCCCGGATTACCATTCAAACAATCGCGACGAACAGTTAATGAAATTTCATATTGGTTGTTGCCCAGGCAACGATAGGTCATGTCTCCACCAACAATATGCGTGGCTTCAAGTTGATTAAGCCAAAATAAAAAAACTACCAATGTGTAAATCCAATTCTTCATTCCATTCATTTTTGCGCTATACTCTATTGTAGGTGCTTTCAATTTTGTGCTCCTTATTTTATCCCGAGCAGAATTTTCTTCTCTGCAATTATTTTACCCGCTGTGTTAAAGACCCTGATGATGTGCAATCCTGTTGCCTGACTGTTGATTTTTATTTGATTAGCGGGGTTTATATCGGTTTGATCAAATGGAATCTGTCTACCTAGCAAATCAGTGATTACGATTCTAGAGATTAATATATTCGGATTGGTCACCACTTGTAACACTTCATTTGCAGGATTAGGAAAAATATTTACTTCGCCAGATGGAATTGTTTTTGTACCGGTTGGACCTGAATTCCAACTGATTAAGGTTTTTCTTTTAGTCTCAAGGGTATTTCTCATGAAGGCAGACTGATCTGGTGTAAAGAGCACCTGACATCTTTCTTCTGAGTAATCCATATAATTTTCCCACATATCAGGCAGGTCAGGATTGTTTTCATCACAGGTATTCTTTTCCGGATCACAACCGTCGGTCTGGGAGTTCCCACCACAATAGGGGGTGTCTTCCATTCCGTCATCTTCTGCGATGCCCTGAGCATTTGTGCAGGAAGGTGTACCCAATAAAGGGTTTCCTTTATCTGCCCAGATATGTCTCAAGCCCAAATAATGCCCGGTCTCATGTACCAATGCCCGACCTCTGTTTGCAAACGAAAATTCGACCGGTAATGACTTTAAGGTTTCATTATTGTCGCCAATGAACTGAAATTGCATCACTACTCCATCTGCCCCGATACCATCCAGGGCATTGGAAGGCCAGTTGGGCAAATCTGCCGGCGGGGTTGCAAAACCAAGCACTGCAATTTGTTCCTGACCAAAAAAACTCAGCGGCATATTCACCACCCACACATTCATGTATTTTTCAGTTGGCCAGGGATCTGAACCGCCCTTAATTGCTGACTTCATGTCGATGTTGATGCCACCTGAGAGTGGGTTTATACTGAATTTTTTAGTGGTGGATTTGCGGACAATCCCGTTACTTGGGTTGCCATCCGGATCTATGTCTGCGAGATAAAATTCAATTTCCGCATCCGCAGCCCCAAGACCAAATACTGCCCTGAGTTGATCCTTATCGGGGTTCTTTGCCCGGAAGGATTCATTGAGAATTTCCACTTGTCTTATAATCACGGAGTCCGGGATATTCTGTGCCTGAACCAAACCATTCCACACAACATGAAACACCATCGGGATTCTCAAGACATCCCCGGTCCTTTGATTTAAGGCCGATTTGCTTGAACTAAAGGCAGAACCAACGGCTTGTAGGTAACCAGGATGAAGTTTTTCTGCCTGATCCATAAGCTTCATGTGTCCACAACGTTCAAATGGAATTTGAGCTTCCGAATGATAAAATAAACCAATTGCAAGAATGCTGATGTTTAGGAATCTTCTCATATTTTTTTTGTTACAATATTAGAGATAAAAATGTGAATTGCTAAGAATTTAACAATTTATCGAATTCCGGTGTTAAGAATTATTGGACACTGGTTTGGCAGACAATAGTTTTGATTATTGGTGTAGAATGAAAACCCTGTATTCAAAGGTAATTTGCCACTGTGTCCGTGACGATTGTCCAGATTCATCATAAAAGCTTAATTTTGTATCATGAAGAGATCATTTATTATTGGATTGATTCTTATTGGGGTAGCCATAGCAGTGTTGGTTTCCGCTTCCAAAGACATCACGAGCTATGCCAGCTTTAAAGATGCAAGGACCACAGGAAGATTGGTAAAAATTGTCGGCCAATTGGCAAAAGAAAAGGATATGATCTACGATCCGGTTAAAGATCCCAACCATTTTAGTTTCTATGTGACGGATAAATCAGGGGAAACCTTGAAAGTTATACTCAATGCTGCCAAACCTCAGGATTTTGAATTGTCTGAGCAGATTGTGGTTACAGGGAAAATGGAGGACGGTGTTTTTATGGCCAAGGATGTATTGCTCAAGTGTCCATCCAAATACAAAGACGAAGAAGTCTATATCAAAAGCGAAAGTTAATCATCCATGACGGAGGTTCAATATGTGGGAGAGCATCTTTGGGTGCAACATCTGGGTCATTTATTTATACTCACCAGTTTTTACTCAGCCATTTACCTGGTTTTGATGGCGTACCTATACTACCATGAAAAAAAGGACAACAGACCTGTTTGGATGCGTTGGATCAAAATCGGACTGATTGTCCACAGCACGGCACTTCTAGGCATCATTGGAACGATGCTTTTCATGATGTCGAATCATTTTTATGAATTTCATTATGTATGGGAACATGTTTCTGACGAACTGCCCATGAGATATATCCTTTCTGCCTTTTGGGAGGGTCAGGAAGGATCGTTTTTATTGTGGATGTTTTGGAATGCGGTCATGGCATGGTTGCTCCTGAGAAAAAAGAACGCTTTTACAGTCAGTAATCTTGGAATTTTGTTTGCTGTTCAGGCCATTCTCATGAGCATGATTCTCGGGGTCTATTTTTTTGGTGCAAGAATTGGTTCCAATCCATTTTTGTTGTTGCGGGAAACCATGGATATTCCTTTGTTTAAAAAAGCAGACTATGTCTCCCTGATCAAAGGAAACGGTATGAATCCATTGCTTCAAAACTACTGGATGCTGATTCACCCGCCCACCTTGTTTTTTGGTTTCGCTTCGACGGTAATTCCATTTTGCTATGCTTTATCCTCTCTATTCTTAAAAAAATATGAGCAATGGCTCAGACCATGTCTGCCCTGGAGTCAACTCTCCGGAGCGGTATTGGGTTTAGGGATTTTGATGGGTGGTGCCTGGGCTTATGAGGCTTTGAGTTTTGGCGGTTACTGGGCATGGGATCCAGTGGAAAACATGTCTCTGGTGCCCTGGCTGGTATTGGTAGGCGGAATTCATACTCACTTGATAGCCTTGAATACACGCTATTCCATTAAAGCGACGCTGATCTTTTATTTTCTGTCCTTTGGTCTGGTTATCTATTCCACTTATCTCACACGAAGTGGGGTACTGGGAGATACTTCTGTTCATGCATTTACCGGATTAGGTTTGGGTTGGCAACTGGTTTTTTTTATTTTTATCAGCATCGTTTTGCCTTTTTATTTTTTCTTTAGAAATAAGAAGGAAATACACAGTTTTGATCAGGAAGAAAAACTTCCTTCACGTGAATTTTGGATGTTTATTGGCGCATTAACTTTTTTATTCAGTGCCGGACTAATTTGTTTCTCCACTTCTATACCAGTCTACAATAAACTACTCGACTTTTTTGGTTCTGTTACCGGGCTTTCTTTAGATTCCTATCACAAAAGTGCACCGGTAGATGTAGTCGCGCACCACAACAGATTTCAATTGTGGATTGGTTTGTTGATTGGATTGTTGTCGGGCTTTTCTATTTTTTTAAAATATCTGGGATTGCAGCGTGATGGACTTCGAAAAAATTTCTGGATACAGATATTATTTGGAATTGGATTAAGTGCTTTGCTTACATACCTTGTTTTGTATCAATTGTCCAATCATTCTTATCCGATAGCTGCACTACTTTTTGCGTCCTGGTTTTGTCTGATCAGTTCAACACAATATTTGATATTTATTATCGGTATGAACCCCAAGGCTTATACGCCTTTGATTTCACATATGGGTTTTGGTCTTTTGTTGATGGGTATTTTATTTACAGGACTCAACAAACGCAACATCGCACCGGACGAATTTTTTCAGGAGGATATGATGTTGAATGGAATGGATTCTGAAGCCAACAAACACTATTTGCTGATCAAAAATCAGGAGAAGTTTGCTAAACCTTACTGGATCAATTATGAGCAGGATACCATGATGGGTACCATTCGGGAATACAAATTAAAATTTGTACAAACTGATAGTGCAGGTTCCAGACTGGATTCCTTTCAAGTTTATCCAGAAATACAATACGACAATAAACTTACCAAAGTAGCTGCCTCCAATCCTTCCATTAAGCGCTATTTGTCAAAAGATATCTTCACCCTGATTGCTCAGATTCCTGCGGTACAAATGGATGCGGAAGCTGCGCGGAAGGCCGAAGACAGTCTGCAATACACACAACATAAATTGAAATTGGGGGATACTGTTTTTGGCAAAAGCCACTATTTTCTTTTGAATGAAGTGAATTTTAATTATGCTCCGGAAGGGTTTGAAACAAAAGCAGGAGATTTGAAAATTGGCGCAACGATTACCGTTGGGGGAACAGATACCACGGATAAGAAAGTGATTCAGACAGGGATTCTCTTTAGAGATAATATGGTCTATCGATTTCCCGGAAATACAGATGGCGGTGGGGTAAGAATTCAGATTCCTGACTCTGCTTATGAAGTTTATTTTCCGGATTTAGGCCAATTGAAATTTCAACATCTCGAACTCAAAGAAGGCGAAAGTAAAAATATCGGACAAGGATATGTATTTCGTCTGGAAGGATTTGACAAATCGCCTAAGAGTCCTTTGTATCAGGCGCAGGAAAATGATATTGCAGTGGCTGCCAATATTAAATTGAGTAAAGAAAACTCTGCTGTAGAATTAAAACCAATTTATCTCATCAGGGACAATGCTATTATTCCGATTCCGGATAGAAAAGCGGATCCGGGTGTGAGTGTTCAGTTTTCCAAAATCAATCCGGAGACCGGCTTAATGAGTTTTGAAATTGCATTCCATCCAGCAGCTGAAGCATTTCCTTTGGAGATCACTGAAAGTGGTCCAAGAACCGACTACATTGTCATGGAGACCATCGAATTTCCAGGTATAAATCTGGTCTGGCTGGGGAGTTTGATGATGGTTGGTGGTTTGGCCATTGGAGCCTGGCAAAGAAAACAAAAACCCAATGCCTGATGATCCGTAATGTGGTCATGATCGGTACCGGAAAATTAGCCCAGGCATTGAGCCCTGTACTGTTGGAAAATGGCATTCACATTTTACAATTTTTTTCCAGAGAACTTACCCACGCTCAAAATCTTGCCGATCAATTTAAAACTGATTATACAAATAATTGGAATGAACTCAATAGAGAAGCAGATTTATACATCATTTGTGTAAAGGACGATGTGATATCCGAAGTTAGTGAAGAAATGAGCAAGCAATTGGATCACACTGCAAACATATGTCATACATCCGGCTCAAGAGGAATAGAGGCCATTTCAAAATATTTTACAGAAAGGGCATGCATGTGGCCAATGCAAAGCTTTACATTTCAATCCAAAATAATCTGGTCCGAAGTACCGATATTTTTAAGCGGCACAGATTCACTATTGAATGAAATTGAAGTGGTGTGTAAAAAATTAAGCAACAAAACTTATCGCATTGATGAGGAGAAAAAAAAGTGGGTGCATGTGGCTGCTGTATTTGCGAATAATTTCAGCAATTACAATTTAAGCATCACTGAAAAAATACTTAACTCCTGTGGAGTTCCACTGGAGGTGATGGAACCGATGATGCAGAACATGATCCGGAATGTATTCACCATCGGACCCGGGAATACTCAGTCAGGACCTGCCAACCGCGGTGACCGGAAAACCATGGAGATGCAACAAAAAATGTTGGCAGACAAATTTCCTGAATATGAAAATTTGTACCATCTCTTTTCTGAAATAATCCTTCAAAAAAAATAATTTATGAGACTCCTTGGACAAATCGCACATCCTACCCTACTCATCAGCGTATTCAAAAGTGCCGGAAAAATTATTCTGAAGTTTGAAATCGGACCATTCGAACAAACCTATAAATTTCTTGAAACTGAAAAATTACATGATTCAGTAAGCGCAGAAAAAATTGTGGACGAAGATTTACTTGCAAAAGTTTTTAAAATATTTGATCAAATGAATGCAGAATATCAGCAACTCTGTAAGAAAATTTGAACTATATAAATCCACCCAATCAAAAAATAATTTATGACTTTCCATTCAAAATTTTATCCGTTTATATTGATCCTGGCATGTTCCATTTTCCTTAATTCCTGTTTGGAAGATCTGGGAGGAGATCCGGAAGGAACAGAAATAAACATCACCTTTGATCAGGGCCCAAAAGCGGGACAAACGATTTCCCTGTTAAGCAATAATTCAGGTGATGATTTACAATTTTTTTTAAACCAAAACAAAACAAAAGTTTTCTGTCAGCCTATTGCTGAAAACAACAGTACCAATCTGGCCACCTCAAGTTCCATCAATTGGGCTTTCGAAGGAAGTCCGGGTCCTGGAACTTACCAGGCTATTTTCTTTTCCAACAGCAGTGCTGCTGTTGCAGGAGATATTGATCTTTCTTATACCAATGGGGAATATATTAATTGCACAATACCAAAAGGAGCCATTATAAATATCTCAGAATATGGAGATGTTGGCGCCAGAGTCATAGGGACAATGTCCTTCACAGGCGTAATGGATTATGAAGTCAACGGTGTCACTCAAAGATTAAATTCAGGAGTTCAAATTGAATTTAAAATTAAACGGGGAAAAGATGTGAATTAATTGCTTGCTTCCTGTGTCTGGGCATTAAGCACACGTGGAGGTTGAACCCGATTTTTTAGTCTTTCCTTTTGAAAGTATCGTAAGCTTTAAGCTGGGAAGCTCAAAGCAACCGATTTTGAAAGTATCGTAAGCTTTAAGCTGGGAAGCTCAAAGCAACCGATTTTGAAAGTATCCTAAGCTTTAAGCTGGGAAGCTCAAAGCAACCGATTTTGAAAGTATCGTGGGCTTTAAGCTGGGAAGCTCAAAGCAAGCGATTTTGAAAGTATCGTAAGCTTTAAGCTGGGAAGCTCAAAGCAACTGCCCTAATGCCAATGGTCCATCTAAAAGAAACTTATGTTAAGTGTATTCTGTTGAACTTAATAGTGGATGTGCTTTACATATAACTGCATCCATTCTAAATTATTCATCATGAACAATAAAATCAACTGGTTAAGGCTTGTGTTTATACTGGGTTTGATAGCTGTGATTGCAGGTGCTTTGGATCCCCTTGAAGGTTCGGTTGTGATTGCAGTCGGCAGTGTGTTACTTGCCTTGTCGACCAATCTTACGAAAGATCGTCATGAGAAGATTTTTTTATATTCGGCCTTGTTGGTAGTGTTTGGAGTTACTTCTTTGTTTTACCTGTCTTCATTGGGTGGATTTGGGGGTACCTCATCGCTTTCGTGGTGGTGGGGCTTGTTGATTGTTCCATATCCATTGGGTTGGTTGATTACCATAGGAACTTTGTTGTACAGAGCATTTAAGAAAAAAGCCGCATCGGAACCGATGGTGTAGGGATTGGTTGTTTAATGCTTCCCAGCGTCAAACATTACCGTGGGTATCGCGGTTGCAAACCGCGATAATCTACATTTGTTTTTTGCATTGATCGTCGCAGTTTGAAACTGCCATGCTGTGTGACTATAGCATTTACAATGCGGCCTGCTAACTGTACATTATATTTAGTAAAAGAAATTACATTTCCAATTTCTTAATAATAATCAACCAATGTATCCAATATCAGAGCCAAATTCCAATATTTCAATATCGATCAATCCACATTGACCTAAATATTGTCTTGCACTGCTGTACCTATATGCTTCCGGAACATCTACCAACCCATTTTTAACAGGATTAAAATGTATGTAATTTATTTTTTGCACGACCCATCCGGGACTTTCCAACTCCATAGGTTAATTGTACTGTGTCCAAAATTGGTAATTCAAATTATCAATATTAAATTTAGCATGAAACTTAAACAACCGTAACAACCACTCTCTTCTGCTTTCAGATTTATTGGTTTCTATTTCATAGATGATTCTTTTTGAAGTAAACTTCTTGAAATCCCTGATGGTATTTGATAATAAATTCGGCATTTTGGCATAACAAATTAAATGCAAATGATTGGACATCAATACATAGGTATTTACGACCAGTCCTTTTTCTTTTTGACAATAAATCAAGCTGTCGAGAACAATATCTCTATACACTTGTCTGCTGAAAACATCGGCCCAGCTTACAACGGTAAGCGTAATAAAATGCAAAGCATTTTGATTAACAATTTTGTGTCCATTCAAAGTATAGTGTTACAATTACAAACTTATAAAAATGTTGTTTACCTACAAAAATTTTTATTCTTTGATATTACGTAAAAAGTTAAAAACTTTGGATCGTATGGTTTCGCGGTTGCAAACCGCGACAATCTACATTTATTTTTTTTTGCTCGTCGCAGTTTGAAACTGCGATGAAATATGATCATAGCATTTGCGATGCGGCCCTTTAGTTCAGAATTTTTATGACTCAATATCACTCTCTTCTTGTAGCAAAAAGTTAAAAAATTTACATCTTATGGTGTTGACCAATTTAAAAATACAATGTGTATAAATGCTTAAAGATGCTCAATTTCACTTTTTTCTCCTTTAAAAGTCGTAATTTTGGCTTAACATACCTTAAATGTTCTCCTAAAAACCAATGGCATTTTTCGACAACATATTCAAGTCAGTTACCCCTATCCTTCAGGAAGTCGGAGAGATGTCCTATTTCGCAGCACGTTTTTTTAAAGAATGTTTTAACAGGCCGTTTGAATGGAAGGAGTTTATCCGTCAGTGTTACAACATGGGGAACAAATCTTTTTTACTGGTGAGCGTAACCGGGTTTATCATAGGTTTGGTATTTACCTTACAGTCGCGTCCGACCTTGCAAGAATTTGGCGCCGTCTCCTGGATGCCCTTGATGGTGGGTGTTTCCATCGTGCGTGAGATTGGGCCTATTATCACAGCTTTAATTTGTGCTGGTCGAATTGGTTCAGGAATTGGTGCGGAGTTGGGTTCTATGCGTGTCACGGAGCAAATTGACGCAATGGAAGTATCAGGTACCAATCCTTTCAAATATCTTGTGGTTACCAGAATTCTTGCTACAACTTTCATGCTCCCTCTGTTGGTCATCCTCAGTGACGGCATTGCCCTTTATGGATCATTTATCGTTGAAAACGTGAAGGGAAATGTTTCCTTTACTTTGTATTTCAATTCCATGTTTCAAAGTTTGGAATTCAGTGATCTGATGCCTGCCACCATTAAATCTTTCTTCTTTGGTTTTGCCATAGGGTTGGTGGGATGTTACATGGGTTACAATTGCAAGAACGGAACGGCAGGAGTTGGAGTGGCTGCCAATTCAGCGGTGGTGTATACCTCCTTATTATTGTTTATCATTGATTTTGTGGTGGTTTTGGTCACCGGTATTTTTGACGATCTGAAGTAGTATGAATAAATTTCAGCTGGCCGGGAAAAAAGTGGTAGAGATCAGAGACCTCAAAAAATCATATGGCAATAACCATGTGATGAATGGGTTTAACATGGATCTGTACGAAGGGGAGAATCTCGTGATCATGGGGAAGTCGGGATCCGGAAAATCCGTTATGATAAAATGCCTTATTGGACTTGAGGAACACGACAGCGGCACCATCCTGGTGATGGGTCAGAACATTGAAGAACTGGATCAGGAAGAATTCAACGAGTTACGAACAGAAGTGGGATTTTTGTTTCAGGGAAGTGCCTTGTATGATTCTATGACCGTCCGGGAAAATCTGGAGTTTCCACTGAGAAGACACACTAAGAAATTCGGCGAATTAAAAGACACCACCCCCTTGGTCACGGAGGCTTTAAAAAGTGTAGGTTTGGAACATACCATGCGACTCATGCCCAACGAACTTTCCGGTGGTATGAAAAGAAGAATCGCCCTGGCCCGCACGCTGATACTCAGACCTAAGATCATTCTGTACGATGAACCTACAACCGGATTGGACCCCATCACGTCGAAAGAAATTGTCCTGCTGATGAAATCCATTCAAACGGAATACAACACCTCCTCCATCATCATCACCCATGATGTGGATTGTGCCAGAGTAATATCTGACCGGATGATCTTGCTGGTGGATGGAATTAATTATGCCGAAGGCACTTTTGAAGAATTGTATGTTTCAGAAGATCCTAAGGTGAAAGCCTTTTTCAAATAGTTTCAAATGGAAAAAACAATTAGACAAAATATTCGCTTGGGAATTCTGGTCATCGCCGGAACAGCCCTGTTTATACTTACTGTTTACCTGATTGGCAACCGCCAGCGGTTGTTTGGCAACACTTTAACCATCAGTGCTTATTTCAAAAATATCAATGGACTGATTCTAGGCAACTCTGTCCGTTATTCCGGTGTCGATGCCGGTACTGTGAATGCCATTGAGATGATGCAGGACAAATCCATCCGGGTGGAAATGGCCATCGATAAAAACATCATGAAGTTTATTACTAAAGATGCAGTAGCCACTATCGGATCCGATGGATTGGTAGGAAACATGATCGTCAACATTATCCCCGGCAAAGATTCAGAACCGCCGGTAGTTTCGGGAGACACCATTACTACGTTCAGCCGCACCAGTACTGATGATTTGTTAAATACCTTCAATGTGACCAATGACAATGCTGCAAAACTATCAGCCAACCTGTTGAAAATTACCGAAGAAATCCTGAATGGAGAAGGTGTGTTAGGCACCTTGTTGAAAGATCCCAAAATAACCAGCGACTTAAAAGAAACACTCAATAATCTTAAGACCACCAGTCGCATGACCACTGAATCCATGACGACCTTTAACAATCTGCTGCATTCCCTTCAAAAAAAGAATTCTGTGGTGGGCGTTCTGCAGGACAGTCTGGTGGCAAGTCAGATCAAAGGAACGGTATCACAAGTTCAAAACTCGGTCGGCAAACTGGACCAGGTATTGGAAAATCTGAATGCCACTATCTTAAACCTTAAGGACGGCAAGGGAAGTATCAACTACTTATCCAATGACCCTAAATTGGTGAACAAAATCGACCGCGCGGTTACCAATTTAGATTCTACTTTGCGACAAACTCATAAAGCAGGAAAGCTATTGAATGAAAATCTCGAAGCGCTCAAACACAACATTTTCTTCAGAGGCTACTTCAAGAAGCAGGAAAAAGCGGAGGAGAAGGAAAAATAGTTGTTGAGTCTTAATTAACTAAGATTTACCCAACTGCTCGTCACAGTTTGAAACTGCGCTGCAATATGATGATAGCATTTGCAATGCGGCCTGCTAGTCAAATATTTCCATGAATCAATCTAGAATTGAAGCGATCCAGTTTCCTCCTATATTTATTTTAACAAAACAACGCTTCGTCTTTAAAATTGTACTCGCTTCAACAGTCGATATTTTATTAATTCAAGATCCAAATATTCATAACCTTGTGGCGCCAAAGTGTCATGATTGTGTATCTCCGATAAAATGTAATCATGGTCATTGGTGCAATCAAGACTTAAATAGCCAATGCGATACAAATAGGCTATTAGACTCCAGTCATAGCATAAATCTTTTGTTGCGGCCAGTATTGTACCTTTAGGAATTGATGCTGAAATACGATAAATATCCTCCAATTTAGCATGATCTCTTGAAGGTTTCCCAAAGTTTATAATTGAAAATGCCAGAACAATGGCACAAATTGCAAATGAGGTGAACCTTACTATTTTTAAATGCCCGAAATTTATTTTTTCCAAATATATTTTAAGAATAGGTACAATTATTATGCTTATGGCCAAAACAAAAAATGGTATAGATGGAATGAGGTAAAAATTCCTTTGCTTTAGTGAAATGATCAATGGGCAAGAAGCAGAAAATGCTGTAGACAAAAATAATAAGGATTTTCTATAAATATTTAGGTCAACTTTAAAATTATTTTTTCTCTGTAACAAACTAAATAAAATTAGTGCCAATATTGGAAAAGCAATTTCTGTAAAAAGTTTTCCTATAATGGAAAACCGATTTCCAGTTGTAATTTCTCTTTTATTTTTTAATGCTGGTAAGAGTTGCTCATTAAAATAATTTGTCAAATTTGTTTTTAAATCAGGAAATAAAATAAGCAATAACATTAAAAATAAAAAGGTAAATATCACCAAGTAAAGAAAAGTGTAGATTGAATTCCGCCATTCCTTAAAAATTAGTGCATAAAATATTGGAAATGCAAATGGAAATATTCCAACAAAACCCTTTGAAAGAAATGCCAAGTCAATAAAGGCGGAGGCGAAAATCAAGTAAACCAATCTTTGTTCAAGGATTGATTTTAATATAAAGAAAATTGCAAAAATTGTGAAACAACTCAAGGTGTTTTCCAGTAAATTATTTTTATAAGACCAAGAAACCAACGGTACAGTAAACATTAAAAATACAGGTAACCACTCAATGACTTCATATTCTGTTTGCTTGTGTATTAATCTCCAACATTTTGATATTCCGATTACGTTTAAAATTGATATCACCAAACAAAATAATCTTTCTGTAACAAATGAATCTCCCAAAAATTTAAAGAAAAAAGTTTGAATTATAAATATAAGGGGGGGGTGTTCATTAAAATGGGGATATAATGTTTCTGTGTAATGGGGATGCCAAAAACTACCAATACCGTTTGCCATATTTCTGGAAATTGTACTATAAGTGATACCATCTAAAAACATTCCATCCTGAACCAAGGTAGGTATCAATAACAATGCAATCATAGATGCAGTAAAAATCCTGAAGGTTCTATTATAACTAATTGAGAGAACTATTGCCACAACCAGTAAATTATTAATGAATAAAAGTAAATAATTTTTTCTACTATATTTGAAGGCAGTTTCACCAAAATAAAATGGCCATGCATAAAATAAAATTCTTACTTGTAGCTCTCACCTTGATGTATTCCTGTGTGAGTTTTGCGCAACCCTTTGCAGGCAAAATTGGGGTGGGACTGGATGGTATAGGTGGCATTGCGCTGGAATTTCCCAATGTAACATTGACCGCCACTGCCTGGCAGAGTGTAGCGACCGGAAACAATGCGAGGACCGATGCAGCCGGCTGGCCGCTGGAAGATTTCAGGGTTGTGTTCTTTGATCACCGCCCTACCAATGCCTGGAACAACGCGCCGGACGATCCTCAGAAATATGTGGTGGACCAAAGTGGTACCTATACACTTAGCTTTACAGGGCAATCCAACTTATCTTCCTGGAGTGATGCGCCCATCCAGTTTTTGAATAAAACTTATAATGCCGTTACGAATACCACCAATGTGGACCTAGTTTTTCCACCGGGTGGCGGACCTAATGTAAATACACTGGGAAATTACGGATTTCTGATGGTCAACTTTCTCCAGACGAATCATTCCACAGGAGTAGCCGGTGTAAAAAATATCCGACTGATGCGTCCCGGTTATCCGCACCACAGTCCTCAGATCTTCCGAACCGCCTATCTGAATGCCTTGAGTCCATTCAGTACCCTTAGGTTTATGGACTTTCTAAAAACCAACAACAGCGACCGCAACTATCCCAACATGCAAACCTGGACTCAGAGACAATCCCTCAATGCACCTCGTTATGTGCAGGGCGCTCCCTGGGAAGTCATCATCGCCCTGGCAAACTATACGGCCAAAGACATCTGGATCAATATTCCGGTGGACGCGGACAGTATGTATGTGGTCGAACTCGCAAGGTTGATGAAGAATACCTTGCGACCTGAACTCAATATTTATCTGGAATACAGCAATGAAGTATGGAATGGCAGTTTTACACAGTATCAATATAATTTCAATGCAGTGCTGCAATCCTCCGAAGATGCAGACATCAGGGCCAGCACTCCCTGGGATGACCGCAGGCGAGCCAGAAGGGTTGCCAAACAAGTGATCAAATTTGGAAAAATATTTGAAAACGTCATGGGGGTAACCGTAGCCTCAAGAACTAAAATACGGCCGGTATTTGCCTGGCAGGTGGGCGGTTGGCTTCCCTGGTATGATGATGTGTTGAACTGGATCAACCAAAGCTACGGTCCACCCAAAAACTTTATTTATGGGATCGCATCTGCACCCTATTTTAATGAGGGATCTGCAGCTGCCAATGCCAGTCCGCAGCAAATCATAAACGCTATGAATGCCAACAGCGACGGTAATTTAGCCGCAATTCAGACCCTGGCACAGTTTGCAGATCAATGGAAAATCAAACATCTGCAATATGAAGGAGGCCCTGACAATGGCGGTGGAAGTACCGTCAACGTAGGAAACAGGATTCTCGCCAATCGACTTCCTGAAATGAAAACAGCTGTATTGCACAATTACCGCGACAATTGGTTTTCCGCCAGGGCCAATGGAACAGCACCGGTAGGAACCAACGATCTGGTGAATTATTTTGTCATGAGTGCCGGCGTAAGCCGCTACGGCTGCTGGGGTGCAACCGAGGACCTTGATCACATCAAAAATTTATCAAAGCCCCCCAAGTACGATGCCCTCTGTGTGCTATCCGGTATGTGTGGCAATGAGCCGGAGACTTCACTGCTTACTCCTGTAAACAATGCAAGGGTACCTGCAAATATTCCGGTGGGCATTTCTGCAACTGCGACCGACCCGGATGGAAGTATTAGAAAAGTGGAATTTTTTGTGGGTTCTGTTTTGATTGGGGTCGACAGCACCTTTCCATATTCGGTCAATTGGATTCCAACAGATTTAGGATTTCATGCAGTGTTCGCAAAGTCCATAGACAATGATGGTAAATTTACCTTTGATGACCCACATGTAATTGAGGTTGTACCCAACACAACTGCTGTTGAAAACCACGAAAGCCCTCTTCAAATCAGCCTGTTTCCTAATCCTATTCAGGATGAACTAAAACTCAGCTTTTCTGCCATCCCCATTTCAGGAGGCCGCATTGAATTAAGAGATGCCCTGGGAAAATTATGGAAATCTTTAGCGATTAAAGAACAGCACATGCAACTTGACCTTAGCGAACTGGCCAATGGCATATACTTTGTCACCGTAATTTTAAATCATCAAAAACTGACGAAAAAAATTATTAAATCTAAAAATTAATACGATCAGTTTTAATTGCTATTTAATTTATCTGATAGATAAACTACCAGATTGAAAGTGTTTTCAGAAAATAAACAATGGAGATGTTTTACTGGCACTGCTTACCCATTCATAATCTTTCAACAGACCTTCCATAAATATTCATTAGGAGTCAGGTAAATTTAAACGGGATTAAAAAGAAATTAAACGTTTTAATAGTTGGATGACTGACCGATTTCCGCACTGCGGAATGAAGCACGACAGTGCTTCAAGGGAAGGAACCCGGCCTGACTGCGTCGGCAGGCAGGCGCGAAAGCGGCATGAGGAAATACTTGTATTTAACGAAACAGCGAATGCTGAATTTCTTTGACTTGGAATAGAAATTCTAATGCAAAATATGGGTTAGATTAGTTGTAGCGTTAAGAAATGAAAACAGCCTTGATTTTTTTTGGTTCTTTTTTGTATTAGGACAAAAAAGAACAATGATCATAAACCGGAATTTAGGACAACTTTAGCGAATGCCGGGGTCCACCAAAGCGGTTTCGTCCCAAATTTTTGACTTGACCATTTATATGGCTTCAAAAAAAAAAATCGCAAATCTTATCCTCAATAAGATCCGCGATTTTTCTGTTTTTATGTGAAATATAAAATTTATTGCACTACCCAGATTTTTACATTAGCCACACCAAATGAAACGGCTGAAAAAGATGGATTAAAAATTGCAATTCTAATGGTGTTTTGTGCGGAGACATATGCTGAAATAAAACATCCTTTTAAATCAGTATCCAGAGAAGCGACGATAATATCTCCAAGACTTACACCCGGGACAGTAATCGGTGGTGATAAAAAGCTTTGACCTGTACTGATGATTCCAATGTTTAACGAACCGGTAGAAGTTCCGCCGGTAGCAATTTCTATACTCCCGGGACCATTGGTCACTATAATTCCTTTACCGGCTTTAATATTAGCCAGCACAGGACCAGATCCTGTTGCACCAATGGGAATTTGACCATTTGTTGCCTGACCTAATGATTGAACCGGATTGGTGCCTTTGCCAAGCAGCAGACTATTATCGGTTAAGGTAGCATCTCCTGTGCCTCCATTTTTGACAGGAAGTACATTGGTCACTTTACTTGTAAGGTCAATTGTTCCATTCGCGATGTCTTGATTCTTTATCGTGAGATCCAATATTTTGTTGGTCGTAATGGCGTCATCGGCTATATCGTCTGTATAAAATGCATAAGGAACAGACATAAATTGTTGATTACTTACCAGTTTGTAAATACTGTCATTTTTGGTGGAAATTTCTACTTTTAAAAATTGATCCGCATCAATCCAAGGAATGTCCAATAACCTGGTATACAAGCTATTTGCACTGCGATTTCCTTTGCCAATAATCAAGGTGAATAAACCATATTTGTCCGTATTGGTAATGTGGGTTTCTTCCCACTGAACGGCACCATTTAATCCTTTGGTGATGGAAAACCGGACCCCTATTGTTTTATTATAGAGTGGTTTGCCTTCAATATCCATGCCTACGATTTCTTTTCCGTTTTCATCGATGGCTACGGCTTGATAATAAATTCCGTTCAGGTCTCCGATTTGTTGGGCAATGCTTTTTTCAACTAATCCCAGAAGGAGAAATGTGCTGATATAAATGAATTGAAATATCTTTTTCATAAGACAATAATTTATGAATGTTATTTAGAAATTGAAAATGAAAGCCCAAGTGTAAGACCAAGAGCCGTATTGCTTGATTTCTGATCGGTATCTTTTTCAAGATTTGAAAGTCCCAGCAGATAGTTAAATTCTATATTGGTAGATATGCGATCATGGAGTACTATATCCACGCCGGGTGAAAAATTGAGCCCAAAATCTGAACGCTTAAGTTGCTCAGATTCTATAATATTGAAGTGTTCATTATTTAGAATTTGTGACCCTTGAACTAAATATCCAAAATAGCCAAACACCATAAGGTATGGGCTTATTTTGTTTAATTTGTACAAATAGCCAACCCCTAATTTCGGCTCAAAATATTTTAAGCGCCAGGAATATTCACTGTCATCATAATTCAGATTAGCACCACCATTTCTCATGCTTAATCCCAAGCGAAACAGCAGGCCATTGTTTAAATCATATCGATACCCCACACCATAAGAATTGGTAAAAATACCTGTATACTCTTTGTTCAGTTTTGTTTTATCGCTGTCCTTAAATTTGAATTTGGTAATGAGTTGAGCGGCTTCTATGGTAATGGAAGATTGAGCTGTTGAAACCAACTGAACACCAAAAAAGCAAATTAGTATAATTATATTTTTCATTTGATGTAATTTTTATTGTTTAGCAATCATTAGTTTGAATGTTTGAATATTTTGATGTGCATCCAGTATTTTAATCAAATAAATGCCTTGAGGCCATTGATCACACGGAATAACATGAGACTTTAAACCATTTATCAGCTCTGAATAAAAAATATTCCCGGTCAGATTCAAAATTTGTATAAGTGTTGGTCCAACTTCCTTTTCTGAACTTAAGGAGATGGAATAACTGGCTGGATTAGGAAAAACTTTAACTGTCATTCCTTGATAAATCCGGCGACCCAAAATGCTGAATATAAACCGGTGCCGATTGCTGGAAACCTTGACATAAAGAAAAATGCTCGTCAAAATGATTGGTCGTATGGTAACATTGACCAGCTGTCTGTTGGATGGTTTGTTGGTCACTAAGACCTGTTGATCCATAACTTGAGACACTCTGCCGCCGAATAGACTGTGTCCAAGCGTCCTGACTAAACGTAGAAATTAGTAAAATCAAAGACAAGAAATAATGAGTGTAGCGTAATTGTTTTGTTTTCATCATTTGCAGATTATTAATGTGGCTCCGTTTTTTTAAAGTGGGATCTGGACTCCACTGATTTTATTTTTAAGCAATTGTAAGGGGGTAGGCCTTCTATGGGTTACCATTCAGAATTTATCGTTAAATATTGCATGGGTAGCTGTTATAAAAGCTGAATTGAAATGAATATCAGGGGAACACATGAGATGTGTTTAAGCAAATATATATAGATATAATTTTAAATTCAAATTAATTTTTTGAATTATTTTAAAAATCTTACTACCAGGTCAAAAAGAAAAAGGACAACCAATCCGGCACCAAAATCATCCAAATAACTTAAGTACACGAAACTTAGTGAGCATGATTAATTTTTGATGAGATGCCTCCAAAAAACAAACATTAGACGCGCTACCTTGACTTGGCAAAACCCTTCTTTAGGCCATCCGGAAGCTACTAAAACAATTTGCCAAAACGAAGGCCGCCTCAGAACTTATCCACAACAAAAACGGCTTTCCAAATGTTGCTCTCAGTCCCCAATATTGGGATTGGTCTACTTGACACTTTAATAATTTGTTTAAAGCAATTAACCGTAATGAAGAAATAGAAGATCGGGAGTTTGATTTGATGTTTCCTCTGGAAATTCAAGCTGACTCGGAATTTCATTTCACCCCAATCAAAATTGCCAAACTTGCTGCAACCTATCTTGCGGACAACCAGGAAACTAAAATACTGGACATTGGTTCGGGTGCAGGAAAATTCTGTATGATCGGGTCTGCCTGCACTGATGCTTTTTTTGTAGGCGTAGAACAAAGGAGTCATCTGAATAACATTGCGATCCGGTTATGCAATGAACATGATTTAACAAAAATTGATTTCATCCACTCCAACATCACTTCCATTTCATTTAGTGATTATGATGCCTTTTATTTTTTTAATTCATTTCATGAGCATCTCGATCACACCGGAAGAATGGATGACAGCCAGAGCTGGAGTAAAAAATTGTATGAAGATTATTCTCTTTACGTAAAATCAGAACTGGACAAAATGCCCGCCGGAACTAAACTAGTGACTTATTTCAGTTATCTGGATGAAGTTCCCGATAGCTACGAACTACAGTACTCATACGAAGAATACAAACTGAAAATGTGGCAAAAGAAATTTTGACAAAAATTTTTTTGAACAATTTCTAAGATAAGATATTTCGAAAATTAATTTATCACTCTTTGCAAGCAGCAATTCTTCTTCGAAACAGGTCTATCTTAAATAAACTGATCTAATCTCATTTTCTCTTTATTGTTCAAATAATTCCCAAAGTCTGTATATTCGGCTTAAATCCGGCTTATTATTATTATCCCTTCATGCATCAAACAACTAAATGAAAACAATACAACTGATTTTGTCCGTGATTCTAATTTCACTCCTCGGATTAAATATTTATGCACAACCAAAAAGTTTTGCACCACGAGGGATAGGAGGCGGTGGAGCCCTCTTCTTTCCCACCATTAATCCGGCCAATGACAACGAGTTTTATGTGAGTTGCGATTTGAGCACCCTTTTTCACAGCACAGATTTTGGGAGACACTATGACCAAATTGATTTTACCAAACTGCAGGTGTTCAATACCTCCACTTATGAATTTACGATAGACCCTAAAATTGCCTACAGCAATTTTAACGATGGCAACAGCGGGTTTCCGGTTAAAACTACCGATGGTGGAAATACGTGGCTACCGATCAGCGCCTACAGTGTAAGCACTTATGGCAATGTCTATAGCATGAAAGCCAATTACCAAAATCCACAACAAGTCCTCATAGGTGCTTATGGTGATATTTTAATCACCAACGATGGAGGAAGCACCCTGAAGCTGGTCAGACATGCAGCAAACAATGGAGCAGGACTGATCATGGGTGGAGTGTTTTTTGATGGTCTGAATATTTACATCGGAACCAACGAAGGCATTGTATTTTCTACAAATGGCGGAACCAGCTTTGGCCTCATGCCCAACAAAGGCTTGCCGAACGGTCAATTGATCTGGTCATTTGCAGGAGGCAAGGAAGCAGGAACAACCAGGTTCGTATGCATCACCGCAAGTTCCGGAGATGTGTACAATGGGGTCATGCCATGGGATTATTCAGGCTTTGGAAAAGGAGTTTACACCATGGACAATGCGAGTGGTACCTGGACAGCAAGATCTACCGGAATTAATTTCTCCAACGACTATCTCATGTATGCAGCCATGGCATCAAATGATGTGGATACGATTTATTTGGGCGGTCATGACAATGCATTGGGTGCTCCATTGGTATTTCAATCCATCAATGGAGGATCCACCTGGTCAAAAAAATTCAACACCGCCAACAATGCAAACATCGTCACTGGCTGGGAAGGATTTGGAGGCGATAAAAACTGGAGTTGGAGTGAAACCTGTTTTGGAATTACTGTAGCGCCTTTCAATTCAGGAAAAGTGATGTTTACCAATTACAGCAATGTGCAACTCAGCAGCGATGGCGGTAATAATTGGCGTCAGGCATACGTGCATGCGGCAGATGAACATCCCGCAGGTAGTCCTACCCCCAAAAATAAAGCTTACCACAGCATTGGTCTGGAAAACACCACCTGTTGGCAGGTAAGTTGGCAGGATGAAAATAACATGTTCGCTTGTTTCAGCGACATTGGTGGTATCAGAAGTACCAATGCGGGAAACAGTTGGGGATATCAGTACAGCGGTTTTTCAGTCAACTCACTTTACCGTCTGGAAGAATCAGCAGACGGCATTTTATTTGGTGCCTGCTCCAACATCCATGACATGTATCAAAGTACCCGGCTTGCAGATGCACAGCTTGACGCAAACGATGCCAATGGAAAAATTATTTATTCCATGGATCGTGGTGTAAGCTGGAACAATCTTCGTGTATTCAACCATCCCGTGTTTTGGTTGGCTAAAGACCCGAACAACAAGAACAGAATGTATGCTTCCGTCATCCATTACGGAGGAACCCCGGGCAATCAACAGGGTGGCATTTACATGACCAACAATCTGAATAATCTGGCTGCGTCCACCTGGACCAAACTTCCCAATCCTCCGCGCACTGAAGGGCATCCTGCAGCAATTACAGTGCTTAAGGATGGCAAAATGGTATGCACCTTTTCCGGAAGGAGAAATTCATCAGGCGCATTTACTGCAAGCTCCGGAGTATTCTTGTACGACCCTGTGACAAATACCTGGAAAGATGTGGGCCATGCTTCCATGAATTATTGGACAAAAGACATCATCATAGATCCAAATGATCCTACCCAAAACACCTGGTATGTCTGCGTTTTCAGCGGATGGGGCGGAGCGCCGAACGGTTTGGGAGGATTGTACAAAACAAAAGACAGAGGCGCAAATTGGACCAAACTAACCGGTACACTATTTGATCGTGTGACTTCCATCACTTTCAATCCCAAAAAACTTTCTCAGGCTTATCTGACTACAGAAACACAAGGGCTGTGGGTCAATGACGACATGAGTAATGATTTACCCAATTGGAGATTGGTGACCTCCTACCCTTTCAGACAACCTGAACGTGTGTTTTTCAATCCGTATAAATTAAATGAAATGTGGGTCAGCAGTTTTGGAAATGGAATGAAAGTAGGAGAAATAGAAACCACGGGTACGATAGAATTTAATTCACCCCAAGATAAGCTGGTAATCACCCCCAACCCGAATAATGGAAAATTCAGTTTAGAAATTCCTTCAAGTGGAAATTATGCACAATTGGAAATTTATGATGCAATGGGCAAAATGATCTATTCAGAAAAAATAAATTCAGTCTTCGGTACCAAACAAATATTATTGGAAAGGACCAATCTAAAAAGTGGATTGTATTCAGTGATGCTTTATGGAAAAGAAGAAATTAGTTGTGGCAAGTTTATGGTCAACTAACTATTTACTTTGCTTTACATTCAATAGTTGATCAATTCACAATATGATTGATGACCAGGTCCTCCAAGTAAATTGATTCAAATACTCAAATAATTGTACTTTGTGGAAGTGTAGATTGAAGCGCATTCTTATGTGGTGGTAACTTTTGTCATTTCTCGAAAAAAAAAATACCATGAATCTATTTTCTAAATCATTGATTTTATTGGTTGTGTTGATTTCATTCCAGCACATTATTGCTCAGACTTATCCACAGCTGGCAGGCACGTGGTATATAAACGGACAGGCGGATGCTCCATGCCTAATTACCCAAAGCCAACAGTACTTAAACTTCAGCTATTCAAGTAACCAGTCAAAAGGATATTTTACACAATCCGGCCAAATTTATGCATCTGACTGGAACGCCTATGCAAATTTGTCTACTGACGGAAACACCATCACCTGGAATAACCAAAACTGGACGCGTTATCCTACAATGAATTATGGTGACATCGGTGGCACATGGTATGTCAACGGCGATCAGGCAAATGTTGCCAGTATTAGTCAAACCGGAAAGAATCTGGAATTCAAATTTTCAAATGGGAGTTCTGCCGGATATTGGTATTCTTCCAATCAGATATTCGCTACGGCCTGGAATACTTATGCAAACGTTTCTTCTGACCTACAAACCATCACATGGGGAAATCAAACCTGGACAAGGAAACCCAACAACTCAAAACCATCAGATAGAACTCAAGAGAATAAACTGTATTGCAGATTTGAACTTTCCACCTTTTATTACGCTAGCCAGCTACTTGGTTCTGCCTGGGGAAGAAGTGCTACAGAGCCAGCCTTCCCGACACCAATTGGGATCTCTGCTATGCAAGCCCATTTACGAACAGCACTCGATGTTTTTAAAGACTATGAAAACTGTTTAAATTATGACCTTTTCAAACTACGAAAACTTGAAAGTGAATTAAGAACCATGTCTTCTGCAACGATCAGCAAGGAAATAGAAATGATTATAAAAGAATTACAGACCGCAATAAATCGGGCTGCATTTAAGTGTGACAACGGTGTTCAACCAATTGCATTATTTGTAGCAGGAGTTCATCTTGGCGCAGCGCAGGCATGGGCTTCTGCCCAACAGTGTATGCCTGTACCTATGCCCGCTCCAGTGGCCTCAGTAATTTCAGCACATTTGAATACAGCATCAACTGCGCTGGCACCTTATGCACCTTGCCTGGATGCTACGCGAGCCGATAAGTCAAAAGTTGCGGCATTCAATTTTAACAATTTCAGTAATGTACCATTAACCTCACTGAATTCAATTGAAGCACATACTTTCATTGTAGGCACTGAAACTCAACTTTTATGGGCCATTGCCTTGTCAGATTGTTGTTGTTCATGCAGTACAGGAAATTCACCAAACAATACCGGCTCAGCTTGCGATGCTACCTGCCAGGAATATTGTAAACAAAGAGGATATCGGGAAGGAAAATTTAATGGTAAAACAGTGTGTTTGCTTGGGGTAGTTTCTGACGGCAATGAACGTGGTTGCGACTGCAAATAAAAAGAAATTCCACTATACAATGTAATTAGACTGCAGGGAGATTTTTGAGCATACGCAACTCATTATTCTTTTGGATTATATTGAAAATTGAGCTTAAGTGCTCAAAAGTTGTTGGCCATGTCCAATGGTCTAATTTAAATATCTTAAATTTTTATCGAGCACAATTCAGCATTCATAGCTTCAATAAAAATGCAATTGAATGGCTAGTTAGGTCTTTGTCAAAGTGACCTATGATATAAGAATCTCAGTCAAATACTTAAATTCATACTAAATTTGATAAATTATCCGTTAAGTGTTCTTCCAAGTTTACTTAACTGATAAAAGTCAGCTTTATTTCGTAATTTTAACCCGTGAAGAGAATTTTAATAATCTTATTTAGTTTCTATCTGCTGGCTTTGTCTTCTTTGCCATGTAGGGATAAAGATGATTGTTCAATCTCGAACACAGAGCATTTGTATATCCCAATTTCAGACCATTCAGACCAGGACAGCGACCACGAGCATTGCACCCCATTCTGTGTATGTGCATGCTGTGGACATTTCTTTAGTGTTGAATATTTTAATTACCGCTTGAATATTAGGACTATAAATTACTCAAAGGACTTCCCTATTTACCGCCCTTCTTTTATCCCAGCGGTGTATCTTTCAATCTGGCAACCACCAAAAATCAGTTGTTAAATCACTAATGTTCTACCAACGTAGAACAAGTTGAAACTACTTCCGATGTTGTTACATCGAAAGTAATTATGTATTTAATTATTCAACTGATCCATCCAATGTTAGACAAAATAATTGCATTCAGCATAAATAACAAATTTATCGTTGCATTGATGACACTATTCCTCATCATTTGGGGATCGTGGAGTGCAACTCAACTGCCCATTGATGCAGTTCCCGACATCACCAACAATCAAGTGCAAATCATTACGGTTTGCCCAACCCTTGCAGGAGAAGAGGTTGAACAGTTGGTAACTTACCCTATTGAACAAAGTATTGCAAATCTTCCCGACTTGGAAGAGTTGAGAAGCATATCCCGTTTCGGGCTTTCGGTAATTACGGTTGTGTTTGACGACAAGGTGGACATCTACTTTGCTCGACAACTCATTAACGAACGGATAAAAGAAGCCGAAAGCAAAATTCCCAAAGGGATTGGAACACCCGAATTAGCACCTGTAAGCACAGGTTTGGGAGAAGTGTATCAATACATCATTCATCCGAAGTTGGGTAGTGAGAGCAAATATTCCGCTATGGATTTGCGGACAATGCATGACTGGATTGTTGCCCGCCAACTATACGGCACACCTGGAATTGCAGAGGTAAATAGCTTTGGCGGACAACTCAAGCAATATGAAGTTGCCCTAAACCCAGACAGACTAATAGCAATGGGCATCACCATCCCCGAAATTTTTACCGCTTTAGAAAAGAACAACGAAAACACAGGCGGTGCATACATAGACAAAAAGCCAAACGCCTATTTCATCCGCGGAGTGGGCTTGATTGGTTCGTTTGACGACATCAAAAACATTGTCGTAAAATCAAATCCTAATGGCATTCCAATTCTTATTAAAGACGTTGCCGAAGTGCATTTGGGTAGTGCGGTGCGTTACGGTGCTATGACTTACAACGGCGAAGTAGATGCTGTTGGTGGAGTTGTAATGATGCTGAAAGGTGCCAACAGTGCCGATGTGGTAGACCGCATTAAAGCCAAAATGCAAAACATACAGAAATCATTACCTAAAGATGTGGTGATAGAACCTTACTTAGACAGAACCGATTTGGTCAACCGTGCAATCAGCACCGTTGAAAAAAACCTCATTGAAGGTGCTTTAATTGTAATCTTCGTACTGGTTATGTTTCTAGGAAACCTTCGTGCAGGCTTGATTGTAGCTTCTGCCATTCCTCTATCCATGCTGTTTGCATTGGGTTTAATGAATGTTTTCGGGGTAAGTGCAAACTTGATGAGTTTAGGAGCAATTGACTTTGGTTTGATTGTGGACGGGGCAGTAATCATTGTAGAAGCCACCTTGCACCATTTGGGATTACGAAAATCAATCAGCAGACTATCACAAAAGGAAATGGACGAAGAAGTATTTCAATCTGCATCTAAAATCCGAAGCAGTGCAGCGTTTGGCGAAATTATTATTCTCATTGTTTACATTCCTATTCTTACCCTTATTGGTATAGAAGGTAAAATGTTCCGCCCGATGGCTCAAACCGTTGGTTTCGCTATTTTCGGTGCATTGATTTTATCGCTTACCTACATTCCAATGATGTGTGCAGCGTTTTTACCTAAAACCATTTCCCACAAACTTAACTTTAGCGATAGAATTATGAATTTCTTTCAACGGATTTACGCACCGCTTTTAGAAAAAGCCATTCGTTTCAAAAAAGTAATTGTGGTTGCAACTGTTGCCGCATTTGCATTTTCTGTTTTCCTGTTTTCAAAAATGGGTGGAGAATTTATTCCAACATTACAGGAAGGTGATTTTGCTTTTCACTGTATTTTGCCACAGGGCACATCACTTTCCCAAAGTCTGGAAACTTCTATGCAAGCATCCCGACTAATCAAAGAATTTGACGAGGTAAAAATGGTGGTTGGTAAAACAGGAGCAGCAGAAGTCCCTACAGACCCAATGCCACCCGAAGCAACCGACATGATGATAATTCTAAAATCACCCGATGATTGGAAACGAAATATTTCCTATGATGAGTTAGCAGAGGAAATTGAAGAAAAATTGAATACAATCCCCGGAGTCTTCTTTGAAAAAAATCAACCCATACAAATGAGGTTTAATGAACTTATGACAGGCATTCGCCAAGATGTAGCCGTTAAAATTTTTGGAGAAAACATGGACACACTGTTAAGCTACGCCAACAAAGTAAACACTGTTGTACAAAGTGTAAACGGTGCAACCGAACCAAGCGTTGAAAGGGTTGCAGGCCTTCCTCAAATTGTAATCAAATACAATCGTTCGCAAATTGCCAATTATGGTTTGAACATTGAGGACATCAATCATATTGTTTCTACTTCGTTTGCCGGTGGAAGCGCAGGGGTTGTATATGAAAACGAACGTAAATTTGAATTAGTCGTTCGCCTTGACAGCACCCATCGCAATAACATTGACGATGTAAGTCATCTGTATATCCCCACTGCCAACGGCGCACAAATACCATTGTCTCAAGTTGCCGAAATAAAAATGGAGTTAGGTCCTGCACAAATAAGCCGGGAGGATGGAAAACGCAGAATTGTTGTAGGGTTCAATATTAAAGGCAGAGATGTTGCCAGCGTAGTTACAGATATTCAAAAGGAACTAGACGAAAAAGTAAAATTACCCGAAGGATATTACTACACTTACGGTGGAACTTTTGAAAACCTGCAAGCCGCATCCAAACGTTTGATGATTGCCTTACCTGTTGCATTAGCGCTCATTTTTATGTTGCTCTATTTTACGTTTAGTTCAGTAAAACAGGCAACGCTAATATATACTGCAATTCCAATGAGTGCAATTGGTGGTGTTTTCGCGTTACTCATTCGTGATATGCCATTCAGCATTTCGGCAGGTATTGGTTTTATAGCCTTGTTTGGTGTCGCGGTTTTAAACGGAATTGTGTTGATTGGAACTTTCAACCAATTAGAGAAAGACGGTATGCGCGACATCTTAGAACGCATAAAAGAAGGAACTAAAATCCGTTTAAGACCCGTGCTGATGACCGCAACCGTTGCATCATTTGGATTTTTACCAATGGCCCTGTCACATGGGGCGGGGGCAGAAGTTCAAAAACCATTGGCAACCGTTGTAATAGGAGGACTCATCACCGCTACCTTCTTAACGTTGTTCGTTTTGCCTTTGCTTTATGTGATGTTTTCGAAAATCAGAAAACCGATGCGCAAAGTTTCAGCCTCAGCTCTTATAGCCTTTGCCTTACTTTCATCCAATATTTCTTATGCTCAACCGGTAACAACAAAAACCATATCAGTTGAAGATGCAATCAGCATAGCATTGAAAAATAATTTAGAAATTCAATCACAAAAACTCAATGTGCAATCCTCCGCAACGATGAAAAAATCAGTCTTTGAACTACCGAAAACAAATGTCAATTTTCAGTTTGGACAATACAACAGTATAAATCAAGATAAGGCATTTCAAGTATCACAAAATATTCCTTTCCCCACTTATTTTTCAGCCAAATCAGATTTATATAAAGCAGAACTGGTAAGTAGCGAATTGAAGCAGGAAGCCACAGCAATAGAGATAAAAGCACAGGTGCGATATTGGTATGATCAGCTGCAGTATTTGCAAAATATAAAAACGCAATTGCAATCTTTAGACAGTATGTATAATGATTTTGTAAGCGCTGCAGCTTTGCGATACAACACAGGCGCAACCAATTTATTAGAGAAAACAACAGTCGAAACCAAACGGGGACAAATTTCACTTTTACTCAAACAAAATGAAACCGACTTTGCAATGGCCTACAATTCTTTAAAAACGTACATGAATACAAGTGAAGAATTTATAATTGACAATGGCAAAAACTATCAACCGCTCGCATTAATGAGTTCGTTTGACACAACGTCCATGGGCAATAATGCATCCCTGAAAGTATTGTATCAGCAAGCCATAATTGCCGCACAAAACAAAAAATTAGAAAATGCTTCAACGCTTCCTGATGTCAATGTCGGCTATTTCAATCAGTCTTTAATTGGAGTTCAAACAATTAACGGAGCAGAGGTAAATTTTGAAAGCAGCAAACGATTTCAGGGTTTCAATGTCGGTATAAGTATTCCGATTACGTTCGTAAGCAATTCAGCAAAATTAAAATCACTTGATTTCAAACAACAAGCCTTGCAAAAAGAAGCCGAAAACGGAAAAATCAAATTACAAAACCAATTGCAAAACGCATTTTATCAATACAATCAGCACTTGTCGCAATACAATTATTATAAATTAACTGCTTTGCCCAATGCCGACATCATTATCAGTACTGCAAAAGTAGGTTTCAAAAGTGGCGAAATAGGTTACATTGAATACTTACAGGCGTTGCAAACCGCTACCGATGTGCAGTTAAATTATCTGCAAACCATCAATCAAATCAATCAATCAATTATCAACATCAATTTTATACTTAACAAATAATAATTCAGAGAAATGAAAAATTTATTCTTCATATTAGCATCTACAACTTCAATAATATTTACATCCTGCAACAGTAATAAAAATGAAACGCACCAGGAAGAAACTGAACACCATGACGAACATGAAAACGCCAACACGGCAATGCTTACTGCTGAGCAAATGAAATCTATAAAAATAGAGTTGGGCAGTATTGAAAAAAAACAATTAACCGCTTCACTCAAAGCCAACGGAATTTTGAAAGTACCAAATCAAAACAAGGCAAATGCAACTGCTTCATTGGGTGGAGTTATCAAAACTATTTTAGTGCAAACTGGTAATTACATAAGGAAAGGACAAACCATTGCCACCATTTCAAACAATTCTTTCATCACCATGCAAGAAGAGTATTTAAGTGTTTCATCAAAAGCAGAATTGGCGCAATTAGAATTTGCCAGACAAAAGGAATTGCAACAAGGAAATGCAGGAGCACTTAAAAACTTTCAGATAGCCGATGCAGAGCTTAAAACCTTAAAAGCACGAAAAGCAAGTTTACAAAAACAATTAGAGTTAATCGGTATTAAAACAGCTTCACTTACAAGCGAAACCATCCAGCCAATTACCAACATCATCAGTCCAATAAATGGTACCATAAGCAATGTAATGGTAAACATTGGCAGCTATGTAGATGCCAATAACCCCATTGCCGAAATAGTGGACAACAGCAAACTGCATTTGGATTTGTATGTGTATGAAAAAGATTTGCAAAAACTCAAAGTTGGGCAAACCATACATTTTACACTCACAAACAATCCGGGTAAAGAATACGATGCAGACGTATATGCTATCAGCAATACTTTTGAACCGAACACCAAAGCCGTTGCCGTTCATGCAATGGTAAAAGGAAACAAGCAGGGTTTGATAGACGGAATGAGTATTACGGCACTGGTAAGTTTAGAAAACGCAACAGTGGACGCCGTGCCAACCAACGCCATTGTAAGCCACGAAGGGCAGGATTATATTTTTATTGTAACCGATGCGCACAAGGAAGTAGAACATCATTCGGAAAATGAAACAACAGAACACAAACACGATGAACACGGACACGATGAATACGGACACGACCATACCGAAAAATTAGAACCTCAACACTCCGAAGAAGGCACAACCTTTGAAAAAATAACTATCCGAAAAGGCACAACCGATGTGGGTTACAGCGAAATTACTTTGTTGAAAGAAATTCCGGGAAGAAGTCAGGTTGTGGTAAATGGCGCCTTTTTCATTTTGGCAAAAATGAATAATAAAGGTGAGGGACATGCTCATTAAGTTTTATTAAAATGAATTCAATACTCCAATGAAAACTAACAAATTAACATTCAGTTAAACAATCAAATTTGAAGCTGTAAATGCTGTTATAATGCAGCATTTACAGCATAATTTTAAAAATATATAAAGGGAAATGTATCCTCATTAAAGTATTTCCCTTTGTACTTTTCCTTTTAAATACTATCAGGATTGGCCCTATTATTCAACAAATGGAAATTCTTGTAAATTTTAACAAACAAACAACTTATCAGAATGTTACTTAATGTTCTTAGAATCTTTATCTTCGTAGTTAAAAATTAAATCACATTTAATATCATTTAAAATGAAAAAGTCAATCTTTGTAATCATGCTTTTAGCTTCATCCATTTTCGCACATGCTCAAAAAGCAAACAAGCAAACTATAGTTATCAAAACACAAATTTCTTGCAACCATTGTCTACAATGTGGCAGTTGTGGAGCAAACATTAGAGAACATATCACAGTAAACAAAGGCATTAAAAAGGTTGCAATTAACCCAAGGAAAAACACTATTACGGTAACCTTTGATGCCAATAAGGTCACACCCGAAATAATCAAAGATTCAATTCTAAAAGCGGGATATGATGCGGATGAACAAAAAGCACCGGCACATGCTGTAAATGCCCTTGATGGTTGTTGTAAAAATAAATCCAACAACTAATACAATGAAATTACCACTAAGTGACAACAAATTCATATTTCTACTTTCCTCCATCACTATAGTAGTTGTTTTAGAAGTTTTATCCATCATCGGCATAGAAATACCAATGCCTTATGCGCCCTTTGTTTTCGCGGCATTTATTCTTGGCATTGGTAACCGTGTCGTATGGAATGGCTTGAAAGCCGCCACAAAACTAAATTTCAGCAACATCAACCTTCTGATGCTAATTGCAGTCATTGGAGCTTTTTATCTCAAGGAATTTCCTGAAGCTGCTGTATTAGTAGTGCTATTTGTCTTAGGAGAACGCTTGGAAGAAATTGGAATTGCAAATAGTAAATCTGCATTAGAAGAATTAGTGAGTAAAGCGCCCAAGACCGCTTTTGTAAAAGCTGAAAATGCAAATGTGGCTATTGACAAAATTCCCGTCGGCACCATTATTCAAGTCAAAGCAGGAGAAATGATACCATTGGACGGAAAAATTATATCAGGTGAAACCATTGTTGATGAAGCCGCCATAACTGGCGAACCAATTTCAAAAGACAAACACCCGGGTGATAATTTATTTGCTGGAACCCTGAACAAAAATGGTTTTATAGAAATGGTGACAACTAAACTTTCTATTGATACCACATTCTCAAAAATAATTCGTCTTACCTTTGAAGCCCAAGCCAACAAAAGTGAAACACAAAAATTTATTCAGCTATTTTCAAAGTATTACACACCGTCCATTATTGGGTTGGCGATATTAGTTTTTGCCATTCCTGTATACACCATGCAATTAGATTTTAACCATTGGTTGCAACAGGCCATTACACTTTTAGTGATCGCTTGTCCATGTGCACTGGTCATATCTACACCCGTTGCCATTTACGCAGCAATAGGAAACGCCTCCTCAAAAGGGGCCTTGATAAAAGGTGGAAAATATTTGGAAGCAATGGCAAACATCAAAGCAATTGCATTAGACAAAACAAGAACCATCACTTTTGGCAACCCGATTGTTTCAGATATTTTTCCTTTGAACGGAACAAGCCGTGAAGAACTTTTGGCTTGTACCGCAGGAGCGGAAATATTCAGCGAACATCCATTGGCACAAGCCATTGTAGATACAAGTATTAAAGAAGGTTTTGAACCACACAAAGCCGAAGCGTTTAAAAGCATAATGGGAAAAGGAGCAACCGCCAAATGTTTAGTGTGTGAAGACGAAACAATTTATGTAGGTAAATTAGATTTTATTAAGGAATATCTACATACAGATGAAGAAACCGAAGAAATTGTTAAACAACTATCAGCACAAGGTAAAACAAGTGTTGTAGTAAGTTTCGGAAGTGGAGTTGCAGGTGTTATTGGTTTGATGGATGAAATAAAACCCGACAGTCAAGCAGCTCTAAAAGAATTAATATCCCTAAACATTGATCCTATAATGCTCACTGGCGACCACGAAAACGCAGCAAATTTTGTAGCAGAAAAAGTAGGCATCAAAAATATATTCGGAAATATGTTACCCGAAAACAAAGCCGACAAAATAAAGGATCTTTTGCTGCAATACAAAAAGGTTGCAATGGTCGGAGATGGAATAAACGATGCACCTGCATTGGCACAAAGCACCGTAGGAATTGCAATGGGTGCTGCAGGAAGCGACACCGCCATAGAAACTGCAAACATTGCATTGATGAACGACAAACTTTCACTCATACCTTTTCTCATTCGGTTAAGTCAGAAAACAGTGCAAAGAATAAAGTTTAATACTATTGGAGCCATTGCGGTAAAAATAATTTTCATCTTTTTGGCATTTTTGGGATACAGCAATTTGGTTATTGCAATCACAGCTGATGTGGGAGTTACACTAATTGTTATCTTGTCCAGTTTGAATTTAATGGAATACAGAGAAGTAAATTGAAAAAAATACAAATTTGAAACTTTTTTTGATTATTTATTAGTCATACTTTTTGAAAATCAAATTAATATACCTTATGTTAAAATTCTAACCTTTACAAATTTTGATAGATTAACTGGGATAGTGATTTTTTCATGATTAATGAATTATTTAGCTAATTCCAGAGGTTATTTTTACAAATAAGTTAATCTAAGGCAAACTCCCACAAAACTACTTCATCCCTTCCGTTTCTGTCGAAAACAGTATTCTGCAAAAAAGGTATGACTATAGAGGGTGTTGAGACATTACAGGATGCCCATTGGAATAGCAATCTGCTAATAAAAATTAATAATTAGTGAACCAGATGTCGGTACCCCAATAATATTTCTTGGGTTAATAGACAAATTTCAGGATAGAAACGCCAAAAGTCTATACTAGGCTTAGCTTTGAAGCAATTGAAAGGTTATGAATAAAAAAAGTGCTTTTATTGCTCAGGCTCAATTGTCAGGAAAAATGGGTTTAAAAATGGTAAGCAACAGTATAAATGTTATACCTGCCGAAAGTACTTCTTGGGAGGAGTTCGTTTAGAAAGCTCACGATTGTGGTAAGAATTTGTTGAGGGAAAACAGAATTATATCCAGTTAGCTGCCAAATATGGATGTTCGATACGTACGATTCAGCGCAAGCTTGATGCATACGTGGTTTCATTTACAGCTCCTAAGGCTAGAGAAGTCATAGTTTTAATGGATACGACCTATTGGGGGAAAGGCTTTGGAGTAATGCTCTTTAAGGATTCCATTAGTGGACAAAATTTGCTCAAGTACTATGTGAAGTATGAAACCAATGCAGTATATCAGCAGGGAATAAATGAACTTAAAGATAAGGGATTTGCGATACTAGCGATTGTTTGTGATGGGCGTAAAGGGTTGACACAATCTTTCCATGAAATACCAGTACAAATGTGTCAATTTCATCAAGCAGCTAACTTACGCAGATACTAGACAAAAAGGCCAAAGTTACAATCTGTACGAGAGCTTATGGAAGTGGCAGATTTAATGAAGCAAACAGACAAAGAATCATTCATGGGTGCATTACAAATGTGGTTTGATAAATGGCAATGGTTCTTAGATGAGCGCAGCACAAACTCCGCTACAGGCAAAACATTTTATACCCATAAAAGACTGCGCAGCGCAGCACGAAGCTTGAAAAATAATCTTCCTTGGCTTTTTACATGGTATGACAAAATTGAAATTGGTATACCTAATACAACAAACTCAATTGACGGACATTTTGCTGAGTTAAAAAACAAACTATGCAATCACAATGGGCTCTCTGAAAATCGCAAACGTAAGTTTATTAATGAGTTTTTAAAGGTATGACGACCTCTAAAAATATCAATGGGCTGCGCACTAAACACAACCCATTGCTTGACATTTTTGTCGGTCACTTACTTTATCACTGGCATGTTGCTCTCCAGCAGAGCACGCTTCCGTTTAAATAAGTTTTGCAAAGAAAACGCATAAAACCATGCGAACCTTAAATTGCCAAAAATAAACAGCCTGAAATTTGTCTATTAGAGACCAACATCTATTTTTTATCCTGAAAAATGTCTATTACTCCATTTTCTTAAAAAAAAGTAATGCCAGGTGCCTAAGTGCATAATCCGAAATAAAGTGAACCACTAAATCCAGAGTGTATAAAATTCGTCAAATATTATCTGACTACTTTTTAATCGCCTTAGTGTTTTTATCCAAAACAGCCAATCTTTTGCGAAATAGGTAAAAGTATTTTAGTTAATGCACATGCCTTTGTCCTATTGCACCTTTAAGGATAAATTCACTGCTGATTAAGTATGCGCCTTCCGTAACCACTATTTCACCTTCTTTTAAGCCAGATACAATTTCAATCCAAAATTTATTTTCTGTGCCTGTTTTAACCATGCGTTGTTCAAATGTGTTGTCGTGTGACAATACCCAAACGGTTTTCATTTTCTCCAACAATACGGCTGATTTCGGAACGGCTAAAACAGGTTTTGAATTTTGTTTTGGACTTACATAAACCATCATGCCCGGAATGAGTTTGCTTTTTGCGTTATCAATTCTAAGGCGCAACAATTGCACTTTGCGACCATCTTCCACACTTGGATTGCTGAACACAAGCCGACCTGTGTAAACTTCATCGTGATAGGTTTCGGAAAAAACCAGAAAGGAACTACTACCGTTTATTTTTTGTATTTCATTGGAGTAAACCTGGGCATCAATCCAAACCTGATTTAATTCGGTTAATTTGGTAAGCAGAGTTCCAGCTTCTACATACGCCCCTTCTTTTACAAGAATTTCGGTAACATAACCTTCGGTTTGTGCATAAAAGATAATTTGAGGTGAAGCGGATTTATTTTTTCCTAATTCATCAATTTGTTTTTCTGAAAGCCCCCATAGCTGTAATTTGTTTTTGGATGCTGAAAGCATATCTTCCAACAATTTAATTTCAGTAGTGTTGCTCTTTCGTTTTTCAGAAAGTGTGAGAAATTCATTTTCATCTGCAAATAGTTGTTCGCTGTAAATGGCGTAAACGGGATTTCCTTTTCTGATGTATTCTCCTGATGTTTTGATGTAGAGTTTGTCTATTCTGCCTTTGACTCGGCTGCTAATGGTTGTTACCTGTTCTTCGTCAATGGCAACTGTTCCTAAAATGGTTGAAGCGGTAACAATGGTTTGAAATTTTACCGTGTCGGTTTTTATACCTGCTAATTGCTGTTGTCGTTTTTCAATAGTGATAAAATTGCCTTCTTGTTTTGTGTGTTCCCTGTGTTGTTTTTCCACTTTGATTAAAGACATATTACACACTGGGCAAGAACCCGTGCTGTTGCTTTTTACGGTTGGGTGCATGGGGCATGTATAGTATGTTCCACTATCATGCCCTGCGTGTTGACCATTTTTGCTTTTGCAAGCTGCCAATACGAGAAGAATAGCTATTGAAAGGTAAAATATTTTTTGAATCATGTCAGTTTCTGTTTAAAAATGTTTCGCTGTCGGTTAATGTTCCTGCGTGTAAAGCAATTTCTTCATTAGGGGTAAGACCGTTTACTATGGTGATAGTTGCGTTGCTTACTGCGCCTGTGGTAACTTTTCGCAATTCAAAAATTCCTGTTCCCTTTTTAGTAGTTCCTGTTTTTACCCAAACAAAGGCATTTAAGCCTGTGCGATAAACTGCTGATGTTGGGATTTGTAAACCCGTTTTTATTTCAAGTGGAAATTCGGCCTGAACGAGTGAATTTATTTTCAAAGCAGCTTTCGGATTGGGCAATTCAATTCTTACCCTGACGAAGCGTTGTTGTTTTTCTTCAAATGTTTTTTCCGTTAGTAATATTTTTCCCTTGAAATTTTTATTGGAAAATAATTCTGATACGACATTGATTAGTATGTTTGGTTGAACAGATGAATGAAATTCAGAGGGAATTGATATGATTGCCCAAACGGTTTGTAAATTGTTTATACTGAAAAGTGTTTCTCCCTTATTGATATACATGCCTTCTCTGATTTGCACACCTGCCGAACCCGATGTTTGTGTAACAGAAGTATTTGCCTTCATGCCCATGTTATTCATAGATGTTTGCTGCTTTGCTTCTGTACCTGTATTGGATTGCGATTCGGAATTAAATAGAATGTAGCCACTTGTTGGGCTGTAAACAGAAATGGATTGTGCAAATGTACCTTTATTTTCCAACTGAGAAATTTGTTGTTCGGTAATTCCCAACAGCTCTAATTTTTTACGCGATTGTTCAATAAGCGATTTTCCTATTTCGGTTTTCAGTAGAAACAAATGATGCTCCTGAATGGTGTTTAGTTCAGGGCTGTAGAGTTCCAAAATTTTGTCGCCTTGATTCACGAACTGCAAGTTATATTTCACAAAAAGTTTTTCAATTCTTCCACCAAACCGTGCTGATACATCTTGATTTCGGTTGCGGTCATAATCAATAAAACCTTGTGCTTTTATAAATTGCGACTCATTTGCAGTTTGCAGTTTAACGGTTGCCTGACGGGATAATACCTGTTTGTTGGGTGAAACCGTTTGCACTAATTCTTCCGCCACTAGCTCCAATGTCATTTTGCAAACGGGGCATTTGCCGGGCTGCGGATAGGTTTTTTCGCCTTCGCAACGCATAGAGCAGATGTAATCGCCTTCATCCTGAATATGATTTTCATGCCCCTGTTCGCTGTGTTCTTTTTTGCACGATAAAAAAACTGACACCAGAAGCAAAAAGAGGATGACGTTTAGTTCACTATTTAATTTCCATCTCGTATTCATATTCAGCTTCTAATTTTAAGATGTTTAACAACTTGTCATACGATTCTAATTTTTTCATCAACAACATTTCCCACGCATCCAACAACACAAAAAAATCGCCTGTGTTTTGCTTGAAGGCAAGTAAATTGGCTTGCAGGTTGTTTTCGTAAGCTGGAATGATATTTTTGATGAAACTCTGATACTGGGCGCTTTCGTAATTGAGCATGGTATTTTTTTCGGCCGACATTTTTTTTGCCATTAGTTGCATGGTTTGCTTTTCCTGTTCCATTGATTGAATTTGAAAGCCGATGGATTTTGTCTCGGAGCGATACATTTTTGAAGCCCAAGGCACCATGGGAAATGTCATCATACCCATGACCGACCATTGATTTGGCATACCGAACATCTGCATGTGTTCGGCACGAACACCAAAGTCGGGGCGCACACCAATTTTCATAATTTTCTGTTCCAACTTCATTGAATGAATGTAATTGTTGAGTGCAGTAATGTCGCTACGGTTTAAAACATTTGTTGTGTCGACAAAGGTGAATGAATAATTAATCGGTACTATGAGCGTATCAATCTTAAAGATTGTGTTCACATCTCGCACCAAGAGAATGTTTAAACCGATGTTGCTTTCAGCAATTGCTCCTTCAAGCATTAGCAGCATATTATTTAGTTCTGCCAAACGGGCTTTGGCTTTGTAAATGGTTTGCAGTTGGGACTGGTTGCTACTGAATTTGGCTTCTGTTGCTGAAATGAGCAATTGGAGAATTTCTTCGCTTTCTTTCAGAATGATTTGTTTTTTCTCGGTTATATAGCGGTTGTAATACAAGATTTTTGCTTCACGCCTCAGTTCGTTTTTTGTCCATTCGCTTTTTGATTTTTCGATTTCAGTCAGCGAGTTGATATAACTTTTCTTAGCCTTCAGCTTGCTTTTGTTGGGGATCATTTGTTCAATGGAAAGAGCAACTCCCGCCTGGTTCATTGGGTCGTTTTTTTCTTTGAGCATGGAAAAGTCGTAAGGGAAGCGCATGATTCCAGTAGAAAAAGTGGGCGGCATCCATGAATTTGCGCCGTCTGCCCTTGCCTGAATAGACTGCATGCTGTATTGATACTGAATAATGGACGGGTAATTGGTTTCCACCCGCTGCAACAGTTTTTCCAATGAAATGTGGGTGGTGTCCTGCGCCTTTAAATGTACCGTATGAAGACACAGCAGGGGTATAATCATTATTAATTTTTTCATTTACTTAATTTTGAATTCATCGAATTTCACTTTTCGTCATTGAACACTGATTTGAATAATTCACTTATATCAATTCTGTTACTCTCATGTGAAATGGTGTTGGATGTAATCACCATTTCAGCTCCGGCATTTAATAAGTCCCGGTAGGCATTGCCTGCAAATATGGCATGAATACCAATGCAAACAGGTGCGTTCATTCCAGCATTTTTCAGATGACGAACCGTCTCAATCATTGTTCGGGCAGTGGAAATAATATCATCCACCAAAACGGGTTTATGATTCATATATTGGTCTATTTGAGGAATTGAAACCTTCACGTTTTTGTCACCATGCCTAACTTTTTCTAATATGATATAAGCGGCATGTGCATTATTGGCTACCTCAGAAACCCACTGCTCGCTTTCACTGTCAGGGCCAATCAATAACGGATTTTGAATATTGTTCTTTATCCATTCTGATATTTGATTTGCTGCCTGAACTACAGTAGCAGGAACCGAATATATTTCAGATAAAGTGCTATACCTGTGCAAGTGCGGGTCAACTGTGGTGATAGTTTCTGCAAAGTTTGAAATGAACGAAGCAAAGTATTTTGAAGTAATTCCCTCTCCTGAATGAAATTGCTTATCCTGTCGCATATATGCCAGATAGGGAGCAATAAGGCAAGTGCATTTAGCCCCAAGCTCCATAGCAGTATTAGATAGAAAGTATAAGGGCAAGAGTTTTGTATCTGGGTGGTCTAAAGTGCAAACCATGACAACCTTTTTTCCCTTCACATCTGAATGAATGCGGATATAAGTTTCACCATCCGGGAAATTGCGAATAGTTGCTTCGCCTTTACTGACATTATATCGCTTTGCCATTGTGTCAACCATGGATTCATTCCCCGGCAACGCAAATAGTATTATTTCGTGTTTTTTCATTTTATCCGTATAATATTGTTTTGAGTTTTATAATAGTTCAGGGCATAGTTTAATTCTCCCTGAGCTTCTGCATATATGGTGAACAGAACATCCCCATTATTAATCTGCTTACCTAAATGAGAATGAAACAAAATACCTGCTTTATGCGATTTTGGAGCACCTGACAGCTTAGCTATTTTTGCTAATTTTCTGCAATCAATTTCATTGACAATCCCGCTTTGTACTGCTAAAACATCCAAACTGAATGCAGCAAATTCAGGCTCGGTAAAACGCCCTTGTGCTTCACAAATGGAAATCAATTTTTTATAGGCACTTCCATTTTCCAGTATTTTTATTGCTTTGCTAATGCCTTTACCTTTTTCAACATTTTCAGATAATTCTAATAGCTCCCCCGCAAGTAGTAAAGCTCTTTGTTTTAAATCTTCTGGTGCATTGTTTTCATTTCGCAGAACGCTTAACACATCCATAGCCTCTAATGCCGGGCCAATTCCCTTGCCAACTGGTTGTGAACCATTAGTAATCACGCATTTTACATGAAGACCTATGACATCAGCCACGTCTTCAAAGTATGATATTAATTTGTAGGCATTTTCTTTTGTTCTGACTTTTGCAGTTGAACCCACCGGAATGTCAATAACCACATGTGTAGCACCAGCCGCTTTTTTCTTTGAAAGAACTGAAGCAATCATCTGCCCTTCGCTGTCAATATCCAGTGCTTTTTCAACAGAAATAAGAACATCGTCAGCAGGACTTAGACTAACCGAACCACCCCAAACCAAACATCCGTTTTCCTTGCTTACTACTTCTTTCATTTGATCAATTGAAAGTTCTACGTTGGTCATCACTTCCATTGTATCTGCCGTTCCTGCCGGGGATGTAATGGCACGGGAAGAAGTTTTAGGAATAGTCAGACCTGCTGCTGCAACAATGCTTATTACAATAGGAGTTGTCCGGTTACCCGGCAAACCGCCAATGCAATGCTTATCAAAAATGAGTTGATTGTTCCATTCTAAATTTTTACCGGAACGAACCATTGCACTGGTAAGACCTTTTATTTCATTTAAGGAAAGATGATTGCCAGACGTAGCAGTAATAAATGCGGCGAGTTCTATGTTGGAATATTGTCCTGTTGAAATATCGTAAATAATTTGGTTCAGTTCAGCCTCGTTTAATTCGTTTCCATACATTTTTGACCTTACCAATCCCATAGATGCGATGGGTTGCAAGTGAGATACCATAATAGAATCCCCATCACTTACGCCTAATCTCTGTGCAGCCACTATTGAAAGTCCGGCTTCTCCATGTTTCAACAGTTCATTGTAAACAACATTAAGTGTAGCAATGATACTCTCATTGCCAAAATGCACTACAACTCGTGTAAGGGCTGTAAATCCTTCTGAAAGACATACATTGCAGTCCGAACGCATATAGATGATGTTTTCCCTGTAGGTGTCTATACCAAGTTTTTTTATCGTTAGTGCCTTATGATTATGCATACTTTCAACCGATTAAATTTGTATGGTTTCGTTCAATTGGGGAATATTAGCAATCCACCCAAAGATTTCTTTTACTTTTTCCTGTAATCCTTTTGCCCCATCCGCCTCACTATGGACAATGAATATTCTATCGGGCTTGGATTTCAGTTTGCTCATCCAGTCAATCAATCCATTTTGGTCTGCATGACCAGACAAGCCTTCAATATTTTCAATGTGTGCTTTAACAGAATAAAATTTACCTCTCATTTTGATTTCTTTTGCTCCTTCCAGCAATGCCCTTCCTCTTGTTCCTTCCGCCTGAAAACCTACCAACAGGATGGTTGCATTTTCATCACCTAAGTATTTTTCAAAATAAGTAAGCACTCTGCCCCCAGCCGCCATTCCGCTACCTGCTATAATTATCTTAGGTGTTTTGTCTTCTGCAAGATCATAAGTTTCATCTACACTTTTAATCCGCCTGATGGTATTGCACATTTCTGAACATTCATCAGTGGATAGTTTATGCCATTCGGTATCATGATGAAATACCTCTAACACATTTCTTCCCATAGGGCTATCCATATAAACAGGGATGTCGGGAATTTTATGGGTCTTTTTTAACTGCCAGAAAAGATACATGAGCAATTGAGTCCTCTCTACCGCAAAACTCGGTATGATGATAGTTCCGCTTCTTGCTACGCAACAATTGATGAGTTTTTCCAAGCTGTTGCTGGCAGGTTCTGCAGGATGAAGGCGATTGCCATACGTAGCTTCAATAAATAGAATGTCTGCTTTCTCAGGTTTTTCGGGGGGATATAAAAGAGGGTCTATTTCTCTGCCAATATCACCGCTAAAGACCAATGTTTTATCACCAACTTGCAATTCAATAAATGTAGCACCAATGATATGTCCGTTATATCGAAAGCGGTATCGGATATGCTCGTTAATGTCTATCCATTCATTGAGTAGTTGCTTTTGAAAAAGCGGTAAAGTATTTTCCACTTCCGGCAAGCCATAAAGCGGCAAAGCGGGTTTGTGCTTTGAGTAGCGGAATTTGTTAGCTCTTATGGCATCTTCTTCCTGAATTTTTGCGCTGTCTTTTAAAATTATTTCAGCAATCTGTATAGTTGGGGAGGTTCCGTTGATTGTTCCCTCAAAACCATGTTTCACTAATAATGGAAGGTAACCTGTATGGTCTAAGTGGGCGTGTGTTAATAAGACTATATCAATAGTCTTTGCTGAAACAGCCAATGGCTGCCAATTGAGTTGCCGGAGCTCTTTTAAACCCTGAAACAAACCGCAGTCGATCAGTATTTTTTTACTGAATGCTGTAATAAGGAATTTTGAACCAGTTACCGTCCCTGAAGCGCCTAAGAATTGGATTTTGATAATGCTCATAAAATTTGATTAATTTATCTTAATTATTTTATTTCTTTGACTTTATCATTTACGATACAATAATTTGTCCTGGAAACTTTAAGTGCATGGATTTCAACTTTTCCTTTATTACTGATGCAACCAAATAGTCTCTATACCATTTGTCGTCAGAAGGTATTATTACCCAGGGGACTTGATTGCATCGTTTTATGATGCTTTCATATACTGCCGTATAATCATTCCATTTTTCTGATGACTTTTTATCCTCTTCTGAATATTTCCATTTTTTAAGAGGGTCCTTTAGCCGTTCTACTATCCTACTTTTTTGTTCTTCGGGGCTGATGTGCAGATAAAATTTGATTATTTCTGTGCCGTTTTCTATAAGGTGCTCTTCAAAAGCATTGATAAAGTCGTATCGCTTATCTATTTTACTTTTTGACAACGATTTCTGGATGGTTGGAACAATAATATCTTCATAATATGAGCGATTGAAAATATGTATCATTCCATTTTCAGGCAGTTTTTGGTAAATACGCCACATATAATCATGTTCACGCTCCTTGTCGCATGGTGCTATAAATGAGCTAGCATGAACACCCAAGGGATTAACGCAATTAAAAACCTTGCGTATTACACCATCTTTTCCTGACGTATCAATACCTTGAAATATAATTAACAGACTTTTGGAATGAGCTGCATAAAACATATGTTGTAGGGAATAAATATCCCGTTGTAAGTTCAGAAACTCACTTTTTGTTTTTTTCTTTTTCACCTCTTTCGGGGAGGAGGTTTTAATTTCGCTAATCTTCAAATTTTTCATGTTTTTGATTTCGGATATTGATACAACAATTTATTGAAGCCCGAATAATGAAGCGTTTATCAGTTCGAGTGGATTTCCTAATTGAATGCTTTCGTTTACAATGTCAGATTTAGATGTTTTCTTTTTTATATTAAAGTAAGTGTAACTTACTGCACTTATTGTCATCAATAACCAAGATATTAGAAGCCACTTAAACATTTGTATATTAAATGAAGCGGCTAAAAGTGATACTTTTACAAACATTACAGCACAAGCAACAAGTATTCCTTTTGCATAATACAACGATTGGCTTGTATTCTCCATGCTTTTGGTGCTAAAAATCCAGGTAACTGCTGTACTCGAAAATGTTCCACCGAAAAATGCGGTAAATAGAATAACCCTATCTGCGCCAATGAATTTTATGATAAAATAACCAACAAAACTTAGTGAAGACACAATGACTATAACAATACCTATGCTTTGTGGATTTATCAGTTCTGACGGACCGAAATTTTCATTAGGTAAATATGTCAGAAAGAGAAATGATATGATTTCAAACCGAATGAAAGCGCACAATTCTTCTTGTGTAATTTGCTTTACGGTTGATCGGCGTTTAGCTATAAAAGTCAGTAATGAGGAAACAACAACAACAACAACAACAACAACAGAGAGTGTTTCCTTAAATAAATGCGAACCGGAAAGGACTCCCAAAAAAAACACTAAGACAAGAGAAAATTCGGTTACAAGACCTAAATGCTCCCTTTTGAATTTAGAAAAGTGAAATGCACTTATCAGAAAGAAAATGGAAGGAACAGTAACCAATAAAATATTATAATCAAACTCGGTCGTCAAATATGTTATAACGCAACAAAGAATTCCCACCAAAACAAATGTTCTTAAACCTGCAAAATGTTCGTTGCCAGATAAAGTATCAAACTCGCGTTCAAGCTCAATAATTACACCTACACCAACTGATACCAATAGACTTAGTAAGAATGGGGAAAGTAAGTTGTTAAAAATATCGTGCATCTTATTTATCGTGCTGATGGTTAGTTTGAACATATATTTCGCATAAAGCCGAGCATTCTTCCATTACTTTTTGAAGGCGAGGTGGTTTTACACCTATGCTCTGCAATACACTGTGATTGTTGTGCATGGTCTTACACAACACTATTTTTTTGTCTAACAGTTGTTGTTTTTCTTTTTGGGACAGTGTAGTCAGGCAAGTTACAGGATGTAAACCTGATCCATCAATCCAGTCTTTTAAGCCATTGTGCTTAGGGTAATCCCAACTAATAAGGTTCATATTCATACATCTGCCGTATTGAGTGGCATCGTCTGAAAAACGCGAATTAGTGACTACCCAGCCCTGATGAAATTTTTCGGCATGACCATCTAACTGTTTCCATTGTCTTTCCACATCTAAAAAGCGTGACTGAATATAGAGTGGGATTTTAACATCGGACGAGTAACCCTGCCGATTGTGAAATTTGCACTCAATCATAAAATGGTGATTGTCCCTTTCGGCAATTACATCAATTTCGTGGGTTACACAGTGTCCTTTTACAACCACTCCCACTTGCGTTTTGTATCCTCTTTGTTTTAAAATTTCTGCAATAAATAGTTCAAATGGAAAGCCGGACGGTCCCAATTCCATAATTGCATGCTTCAATTTATATTTTGCAGCTATCGGGCGGGAAACATTTCTTAGTAAACGAAATGCTGTTTTGTAAATCTTGCGAGTGGACATGCCTTCTACAAGCATTTCAATTACTTCATTAGAAATTTCATTTGCCTGGTTGGAACTTGCACCTGAATGCAAAAGGGATTGCTTCAATTTCCCTATATTGAAAGGTACTTTCTCGCCCGATGCCTTGGTAATGTTTATATTTTCAGCGTTAATCTTCATCGTGAATAAGGTTTGTACGTTTTAAAAATTGAATAACCAAGAGCGAAAGGGCAGCAGAAGCAACGACAACCAACCAGTCTTCCACTTTAAGGGGCTGAACTACCAATGCTTCAAGAGCCGAAGGAATGAAAAAGACAGCAATCACTATTATTACGCTTAATAGCAGTGCATACCACACATACTTATTGCGGAACACTTCGGAATGTGTAAAGGATGTTTTAACCGATGCCATATTAAACACATGGAACAACTGGCAAAAAATGAGCGTGAAGAACAAAATGTTGTTGCACAGTTTCGGGTCAAATCGTTCTCCGGTATGCAGAACAAAATGACTTATGAAGACCGCCCCCAATGTGCATATAGAAATTATTGCCGCATAGAGCCAAACTGCATACCATTGTTTCGTTTTCAAAAGCGGTTCAGCCGGATTGCGGGGTTTGTGTTTCATCACAAATGAATTGCCTTTACTTACCCCTAAAGCAAGAGCTGGCAATACATCGGTTACCAGATTGATGAAAAGAATTTGCAAAGGGACTAATTGAAAGTGCAGGTTGGATAAAGCGGCCAAAGACACTACAAACAACTCGCTCATGTTGCAGGAAAGCAAGTAAATAACGAACTCCTGAATGTTATTAAAAATGACGCGACCTTGCTTAATTGCATGAACAATTGACGAAAACTTATCGTCTTTCAATACCATGTCTGACACTTCCTGCGCCACCTGTGTTCCACGCTTTCCCATTGCTATGCCGATGTCCGCTTTTTTTAAAGCTGGAGCATCGTTTACGCCATCGCCAGTCATACCTACGATATTTCCTTTCTCCTGCAACACGGTAACCAAATCGAGCTTTTGCGTGGGCGTAACTCTAGCGAAAACAGAAGTGTTGATCCACTTCTGTTTTTCATTTTCGCTGAGTTGTGAAAAAGGGTTCATTTCTTTTCCGACAATTGGGTTGTCGTTTTCTGTAATACCTAACTGACGGGCTATATAATTGGCAGTGGAGGGGTGGTCGCCTGTAATCATCACTACTTTAATTCCTGCCTCTTTACATTCATTGATGGCATCCAAAACATCTTCCGCAGGCGGATCCATCATACCATAAAGCCCTGCAAAAGTCAAATCGCTTGTAAAAAAAGCATCATTTTGAGAATTTTCTCGAAATGCTCCGGCTATTACCCGTAACCCAGATACTGCTAATTGCTCCGATTTTTCTTTCCATTGCTTTCTTGTTTCATCATTCCATGGTTGAATTTCAGAACCTATAAGAATGTGGCTGCACTGTTTGAATATTTCTTCTGCTGCGCCTTTGGCATAAACAGTAAAATCGTTTTGCCTACTATGTAGCGTTGCCATCATTTTTGTTTCCGATGAAAACGGGACCTCATTTATTTTCGGAAACTGCTGCCGTATTAGTTCTATGTTACTTCCGTTCTTAAGTGCATATTTCAATAAACCCGTTTCCAAAGGGTCGCCAATTTCTTTTATGTCGTTTTCTAAAATCTGAATGTATGCGGTGTTGCATAAAACAGCGATTTGTTGCATTATCTGCTTATTGTTTTCAGCGTTATCGTCTGCTGTGATTACATCTGTAACCTCAATTTTATTTTGAGTAAGCGTTCCTGTTTTATCGGTGCAAATTACTGTAGTGCCCCCTAAAGTTTCTACTGCAGAAAGTTTTTTAACTATCACATTATGCCTTGCCATCTTCAACATGCCTTGTGCCAGTGCAAGGGTCGCTACAATAGGAAGCCCTTCGGGTATGGCGGCTACTGCAAGAGCAATGGACGTTTCTAGCAATTCAATATAATTCCCATGTGTGAACATGCCAACAATGAAAATCAGCACTACCAAGACAACCGTTAAGTAAATGAGTTTGCGGCTGAAAACCTGCAATTTCTTTTCAAGTGGTGTGGCTGATTGCTCAGCACTCTGAACGAGATGTGCAATTTTTCCTAATTCAGTTTGCATTCCTGTTGCTACCACAAGGGCAGTGGAGTTTCCGTTAGTTACGAAAGTTCCTTTGTGCAACATATTAGTTCGGTCAGCAAGTGGAACATTGCCAGAAAGCTCGGATGGAATTTTTTCAACAGGCATAGCTTCGCCTGTAAGCGATGATTCATTTACGGAAAGTTGTGTAGCAGAAACAATTCTTGCGTCTGAGGTAATCATATCGCCTGCTTCTACAAACAGAATATCGCCCGGAACTAATTCTTCGGAAGGTATTTCAGATAACTTACCATCTCTGAACACTTTTGCCGGAACACTTGCCATTTTTTTCAGCGCATTCATGGAGCGTTCTGCCTGTAACTCCATCCAAAAGCCAATGCTCACATTAAGGAATATAACAAGTAGAATTGCAGTAGCATCCAAATACTCCTGAAACCAAAACGACATTCCTGCTGCAAACAACAGTAGATATACCAAGAGGTTATTAATCTGCGACAGAACTAATTTCAAAGGATGTTTTCCTTTATCTGATTGAATTATATTGCTTCCGAATTTTTCAATCCGATTTGTTGCTTCAACTAAACTCAATCCCTTTTCTTTATCACTCCCAAATTCGGTGATAAGTTTCATGATAGGAATTGTATAGTTGCTTATTGTTTTCATTATTCTTCTATTTCAAGACTGTCCACTTTGCCATGCTTTTTCAATTCATATTCTTTCACTAGCTGATATACCACAGGCAATACAATTAACACAAAAAGAGTGGAGGTAATCAGCCCAAATACGAAAGGAATGGTGATGGGCTTCATAACATCGCTGCCCACGCCTGACGCAAAGAGAATGGGCATCAGTCCAATCATATCTGCCATTACAGTCATCAATTTTGGACGGACACGCATTACCGCCCCTGAAAAAACGGCTGCCTGCACTTCTTCCTGTGAAAGTTCTGCGCTGCCATTTTTTTCTATGACATCGCGTATAGCTTCATTCATATAAACAATCATCAAAACTCCTGTTTCTACTGCAATGCCAAATAATGCAATGAACCCAACTGCAACAGCCACAGAAAAATTCACTTCAAAAAAAAACATGGAATACACGCCACCAATAAGCGCAATGGGAATACTGGAAAGGACAATTGTCATTTCTTTAATCGAATGAAAAGTGAAATAGAGAACAAAAGCAATAATCAATAGTGTAATGGGAATGATAATTTTCAAACGCTTTTCGGCACGAACTTTACTTTCATATTGTCCGCTCCAATTGATGAAATAACCTTTGGGTAAATTTTTAAAGTCGGCTTCAATTTTCTTTTTAGCATCACTAACAACGCTACCCATATCTCTACCGCGCACATTAAACAGAACTGTTCCTCTCAACATGGCGTTTTCGGAACTAATCATTGGCGGACCTTCAGTAATTTCTAAATCAGCCACCGCTGAAAGCGGGATAACTCCGTAGCCCGATGTTTGAAGAGGCGTTCGTTTTATTTCTTCCAAATCACTCCTGAAATCTTGCGCCAAACGCATGGACACGCTGAAACGCTGTCTGCCTTCCACAGTGTTGGTAACGGGCATTCCGCCCAAAGCCATTTCAATGAGCATGTTTACTTCTTCAACAGAAAGATTGTATCGGGCAATTTCTTCACGTTTAATTTTCACATCAAGATATTTGCCGCCTGTGAGTTGCTCTACATATAAATCTGCAAGCCCTTCAATACCCTGCAAGGACTTTTCAATTTGCCTTGCGATGTTGTAAATGGTATCTAATTCCTGACCGTAAATTTTAATGCCGATGTCTGTGCGAACCCCTGTTGAAAGCATGTTAATCCGGTTTATGATGGGCTGGGTCCAACCACTGGTAACACCGGGAATTTGCACTTTCTCGTTTAATTCAGTAATGAGTTTTTCGGTGGTCATGCCTTCGCGCCATTCTGATTTTGGTTTTAACAAAATGATGCTTTCAATCATACTCATGGGCGCGTTGTCAGTAGCGGTGTAAGCGCGACCTGCTTTGCCCAAAACATTTTGCACTTCGGGAACGGACATGATAAGTTTGTCCTGCACCTGCAAAATTCGTTTTGCTTCGTTGTTGGAAACATCGGGCAATGTAACAGGCATAAACAACAGCGAACCTTCATCTAAAGGAGGCATAAATTCTGAACCCAAACGCAGAACAAAAGGAATGCTGCCTAGTACAATTAAAACAGAAATGGCAATGACTGTTTTTTTCCAACGCTGACACAAGCGCAAAACAGGACTGTAAATTTTAATGAAGAAATTGGCAACAGGATTTCTACTTTCTGGAATGAGTTTGCCTTTCATTAATGAACGAAGCAACATCGGTACAATAAACAGGGCAACTATGGCAGAACCAATCATGGTAAAGGTTTTTGTCCATACCAATGGCGAAAACAATTTCTTTTCCTGCCCTTCAAGAAACAGGATAGGCGCGAATGAAATGAGTGTTACCAGTATGGAAAAGAAAACGGCTCTTCCTACGGTGCGTGAAGAGCGTTCAATTATTTTGATGCGCTCTTCTTCGTTGAGTTCTTTTGTATTTCCTATTCTTTGATTTTCCATTATTCGTCTGTTTTTAGAACTGCCTTCACCAAACTTTTATAAGCGTTTTCAGTCATTACAATTCCGGCATCTACCAAATCACCAATTGCTAATGCAATACCACCCAATGACATAATGTTGAGTGAAATGCCAAAAAGTTTTACTACCATAAAACCAATAAGCACCGATAAGGGAATGGTGATGATAGCTACTACTGCACTGCGCAAATGAAAGAGAAACAATAACACCACAAGGGAAACGACAATAATTTCTTCAATCAATGCTTCATTGAGCGTGGCGATGGCAGCTTCAATCAAATCGCTGCGATCGTAAGCAACTTGAATTTTTACACCTGGGGGTAAACCTTTTTCTACATCTCCTAACCGTTCTTTCACACGGTCAATCACTTCTTTGGCATTTTCACCATATCGGGCAACCACCACACCACCTACCACTTCGCCTTCTCCGTTTTCTTCAACAATACCCAAACGGATGTCGCTGCTCATTTGCACATCAGCCACATCTTTCAGTTTTATGGGCGTTGACTTGTATGCGCCAACAGAAATTTCTTCGATGTCTTTAATATTCTTTATATAACCCAAGCCGCGAAGCATGTAACCCATACGGTTCATTTCGTAAATGCTACCGCCTACATCGCGATTATTTGCTTTTATGGCGTTTGCTACATCCATTGCCGATATGTTGTAGTAAATCAGTTTGTTTGGATTGATGCTGACCTGATATTGTTTTTGAAAGCCACCGAAAGAGGCAACTTCACTCACTCCTTCTACATTCTGCAAAGCAAATTTTACATACCAATCCTGCACGGCTCGAAGTTCTCCCAAATCGTAACCATCACCTTGTAGTGTATACCAAAATACGTGCCCGACACCTGTTCCATCGGGACCAAGTGAAGGAGTTACCCCTTGCGGTAATGCTTTTTGAGCGAAGCTCAATCGTTCTAACACGCGAGTTCTTGCCCAATAAATTTCTGCATCATCATTAAATATGACAAAGATGAAACTCATGCCAAACATGGATGCCGCACGAATGGCTTTGATGTTGGGGATGCCCTGCAAATTTGAAACCAAGGGGTAGGTAATCTGGTCTTCCATAATTTTCGGGTTGCGCCCCATCCATTCGGTATAAACAATCACCTGGTTTTCTGAGAGGTCGGGAATGGCATCAACGGGAGTGTTTATCACCGAATACAAACCACCAACTACGATTAGCAAAATACCAATCCATACAAAGAAACGGTTGTGTGTTGACCAAGAAATTATTTTTTCAATCATTTCAATTTCCTTTTTAAAAGTTGTGCATTTATGGCAACCACAATAGTGCTTACACTCATAAGCACAGCCCCCATTGACGGGCTTAGCATGATGTCCCATTGATACAAAACACCTGCTGCCAATGGAATTACGATAATGTTATAGCCAACTGCCCACCAAAGGTTTTGTATCATTTTATTATAGGTGGCTTTGCCAAATAAAATCAAATTGGCAATATCTTTAGGGTCAGAATTCACCAAAATAATATCTGCTGTTTCGGCTGCCACGTCTGTGCCTGAACCAACAGCAATACCAACATCCGCTTGTGCAAGGGCAGGTGCATCATTTACGCCATCACCCGTCATGGCAACATTTTCACCTTTCTCTTGAAGTGATTTTACTTTCTCTAATTTATCATGTGGCAATACATTGGCAAAGAAGCCGTCCATGTTTAATTCATCGCTTACTTTCTTGGCTACTTTTTCGTTGTCGCCTGTAAGCAGTAAATTTTTAATTCCTGCTTTTTTAAGTATTTGAATAGCTTCAAAAGAACTTTCTCTTATCTGATCTGAGAAAGTAAAGTACCCCGCAACATTTTTGTCAATCATAATATAAACAACTGTGCCTGTAAAATCATCAATCGTTTCAACAATCTTGATGTTTTGTTCTTTCAGGTAATTCGGACCTACTATTTTAATATCTTTTCCTTCCACAATGCCCTCTAACCCTTTACCCGGCAGGTAATTGAAATTTTCGGATTTTGGAATAACAATGCTCAATTCTTTAATCTTTCTCAACAAACCTGCTGCGATATAATGCTCAGAATGTTGTTCAATGCCTGATGCCAAACGCAGTAATTCTTTATCATCAAATCTTGGGTTCAGCACTTTTGTTTCCTGTAATTCATGTGAACCTTTTGTTAGTGTTCCAGTCTTGTCAAAAATGATGGTAGTAATCAGCCGCGCATTTTCAAAAGCTGTTCTGTTGCGAATGAGTAATCCTTTTTGTGCAGAAATCGAGGTTGAAATTGCCACAACTAATGGAACTGCTAAACCCAGAGCATGAGGACAAGAAATAACCATAACTGTGACCATCCTTTCCAATGCAAATACAAAAGGGAAACCCAAGAGAAGCCAAACAACCAGTGTGATGAGTCCGCCAACCAAAGCTACAAAAGTTAAAACCCTTGCGGCACGGTCGGCAAAATTTTGTGTTTTGGATTTTACTTTTTGTGCATCTTCTACCAATTTCACTACTTTGTTTAGATAGCTTTCTTTTCCTGTACTTGTAACTTTTATAATAAGTGAACCATTGCTGTTTATAGCCCCGCCAATCACTTTGCTCTCCTTTTCTTTTTTTACAGGTTTGCTCTCACCAGTAAGCATACTTTCATCAACATAGCTTTCTCCTTCGGTAACAATTCCATCTACTGGAACTTTTTCGCCCGGCTTCACCAGTATCATATTATCCACTTTCAAATGACTGATAGGCATATCATGTATTTGTCCGTTTACTAAATGGTGTGCGGTGGAAGGCATCATTTTTACAAGCAATTCAAGCGAACGGGAAACACCCATGACCGATTTCATTTCAAAGTAATGCCCAATGAGCATTATGTCTATCAGAGTTGCCATTTCCCAATAAAAGTCCAAACCCTGCAAACCAAAAGTGATAGCAACACTGTAAACCCATGCAACAGAAATAGCAACACCAATTAGTGTCATCATACCAATGGCTTTGTCTTTTACTTCGACATACAACCCTTTCAGAAAAGGGAAACCACCATAAATAAAAATAAATGTGGAGAGAACTGCCAACACAAACTTGTCACCTGCAAAAGCAAATTCAAATCCAATCCACTCCTGTAACATGTGCGACAAGGCAAGCACTGGAATAGAAACTATGGAACAAACAATAAACCGGCTCAAAAAATCAGATACATTATGTCCTAAATGTTTGTCATGGCCACTTTTAACTTGATTGCTTTGTTTGTCATGGGGTTGGCTTTTCCCTATGTAATGATCTGTATGTTCCATTTGTCACCAATTAGTGATTTTAGTTTAGACTGTCGTGTTTGTGATGATCATGGTTTCCTACAACTTTTTCCAACTCCATGTTGCATACAGGGCATTGACCAGTTTTGTCATACACTTTTTCACCCTCGCATTTCATGGGACATTGATACATGGCGTTGGCGGTTTGTTCGGTTGTAGGATTTTTGCTTTCAGATCCTTTACTACCGCAAGAAGCAATGAAAATAGTTGTTAACAAAATTGTTGCGATTGCAATCATTTGATTTTTCATATTATATGTTTTTAAAGTTTAAAATAATTGACTATTGTTTTATAAATTTAAATGAAAAAGATTTGTTACCAGAATTTACATAAATTAAATAGGTACCAGTCGATAAATGTGAAACATCAATCGCCCCTCCTGAAAAATTATTCTTCTTCATTACTAATTTTCCAGTAAGGGTGATAATGTGAAAATCGCAAGTAGAATTTGTTTCTGTAGGTTGTACAATAAGCTTATCTGACATTGGATTTGGAAATATACCCACTTTAAATTTACTATTTTCAGATAAAGTATTTACGGCCTGATAAGGCAGAACAAGTTTTCGCGTATAGCTAAAATCGCCTGATGTAGCGTGATTATGATTGGCAACTAACGCGCCAATATACAATGTAATAGTATCCACATATGTATTTGGCGCAGTCCAACTAAAAGTCCAACTATTACTGTCTAAACTGTCAGCCCCACAAGGTGTATGACTCAAGTAATTTCTATTTCCATCTGAATAGATGCGCGTTCTTTGAGTCTCAATCAAATTAAATGTACCGATCGTGGTGTTGTTGGTATTTTTTAAAGCAAGGCACGAGAAACCAGATTTATTAAAATTCGGATGCTGAATTCTGACAAAAACCTTATAGGTTTGTCCGGGAGTATAGGTGGTTGCATCAATGTTAAAATCAATAATTGCTTTGCCAGTATTGACGATTCCTGAATGACAGCCATTACAGCCGTATTCTCCTGGTGCTCCTGTATGACCACCTACTAAAGGGCTGTCGCAGGGAGATTGTACTAAAGTTGAACTCGCAATAAAAATAATAAAAGCAATACAACAATACATAATCACGATTAATTTTTTCATATTCATTTTTTGACAAATTTCAGTTGAGAATATTTATTACCAAATTTAGCAGTAAGGATATACACACCGGTTGGAAGCTGAGTTGTATTAATTGAGAAATTAGATGTGTTAAGATTGCTAAATTGTAACATTTTACTGCCGAGAAGATTAACAATTTCAATTTCACTAAAGTTCTTCTCTTTGTCATCTTCAATTCTTACGATAAGGGTATTATTTACAGGATTTGGAAATATAAATACACTGGGTATTTTTTTGCTTTCTATTATAGAACTGGAGAGCGTCCCAAAATCAAAATTACCTAATTTTAAACTATCGATGTAAAGGGCATTTCCTCCATCGGTCACGTTTACAATTTTAACGTCAATATGTCTGAAAGATGAGTAACTTGAAAGATCAATGTTTGCAGTCTTCCATTGAGATTTAGTGGGAATAAACAAAGTTTTTTGGGTAGGACCTGATGCCAATGAATTTCCGGTGCGGTAAAATTTTTGCGTCCAAGTGGTCCCACAATCGCTGGAAACAAGCACAATGAGTTCATCGCTATAATTAGCATCACTACGGGCATACGCCCATTTGAAACCAAGCTTTATTGGTGTAGCTAATGTTGTACAATCAATACGCGGAAGCTGTAGTGCATCAGACTGACCGTAATTTGTATTGATTAAATTTTGAATTCGTGCAGATGCTAATCCTTCAAAAGATGCATCAGTAGTGCGCTCCCAGGAAATTCCTCCATCAGGATTGTCAATGGTTAATGCGTTGTTTGGGAAAATCCCTTTTTCAAAGTCATCACCCCATGATGATGTCAATCCGACTAAAGGTGTTGTTACATTGACATAGTTGAACAAAACCAATGTATCGGTACCTTTGGCGTCAGAAACAATCAAACTAACATCATAAGTACCTGCCGAAGAATATACAACAACAGGGTTGGCAACAGTTGATGAAGTAGGTGTTCCTCCCGGAAAGCTCCAGTTAAATGCAGTTGGATTATTCAGTGAGCGATTGTAAAATGTAATGCTGCTACCAACACAAATATTTTCAGTGAGCGTAGTAAAATCAGCCACAGGAGGACAGGTAGGTGGCGGATTAAAAATGGAGTCACATCCGGTTGAGGTAATGTTTGCAGAATTCCATATTTGCATTCTGAATGTATTAAGGGTTGCATCCATTTTTGCTTTTTGCCCGGCAGAAAACATATTTTTGCAGCCATCATCGGAGTAGTCACAGTAGTTACCAATTTGGTCGTTTACATCCGGAAAGTCGTTGGAGCAACTGTTTACAATTGGGCAACCAAAATTTGGATTTGCGGCAGGTGGTGTATCACATATATAATCGCCATCGGTACAAGTGTCGATGCCGCAACCATTATTAAAAGTGTGATACAAGCCCATCCAATGCGCAATTTCATGAGTGGTGGTTCTGCCGTTTGTGCCGTTTGTTATGGTTCCGGTTCTTCCAAAGTAATTGTAGCGAACAACAATTCCATCTTCACTTGCAGGACCGCCCGGAAAAGACGAGTAGCCAGCAATTCCACTGCCGCCATTTATGGATCTAACCACATAAATATTCAAGTAACGAGTATTATCCCAAAAACTTAATTGCTTAAGCAAGGTTCTTTGATAGGTAAGATGATTGGTAAGAGTGGATTGAACCCGCACAATACCATTCGTGCAATTTCCATCTGGTGACATTTTTGCGAGGCAAAATTCTATTTCGGTGTCAACGCCATTTCCATCACCGTTAGTTCCTGCCAATTTTTTGAAATCTTCATTCAATACATCAATCTGACTTTGAACTTGAGTGTCGGAAATATTTTCTGTTCCACCGTTATGAATAATATGAACCACCACCGGAATTAATTTAATCGCGTTTTCTGTACGATTTAGATTAACAGGATATTTAATTGCATTACGCAAAATGCTTTCGGCATATTGGATGAAGGTTTGGTTTTGCCTTTGGTAGGTATCAAACCAACAAGGGGGAATTTGCTGTGCCATGAGGTTGACAGATGCAAAAAGGCAGTATAAGGTAATTAATTTTATCATTTCTTGAATGGTTAGCGACAGCAATTTTTTAAAAATAACCATCGGAGTATTTTTCTGAAAATTCTACGTGCATTAAATGTTGATTTCATTTTTGATGCCTCACTATTTTTCGTGTTGTTGATTGTCCGTTTTCAAATTGCACCGACAATAAATAATAGCCGGTGTCTAAATTTTCAGTTTTGATGTGTTGAATATTTTGTGCAGCAATTGCCAGCAACACTCTTCCTGTTATATTGGTGATTTTTGCCTTTACAACCGGAATGGTGGATTGAATTGAAATAAATTCACCGAATGGATTGGGGTAAATTCTTAAGGTGTTTTCAATTATATTCTCTTCCATACCAGTAAATACTGTGGTGGTGCTATCCAATACCTGAATGATATTAGCCATAGAAGGTATATCATCCACCATAGCAAAGAGCATGTAAAATCCGGCATGAACCAACAAACTGTCCGATGGTAAAGATGCGGAAATGCTACCGCCATTTTGCGTAAAAGCAAGTTCCAAAAATCGATTGCTGCTGCTATTCATAAAATGCGTGTTTACTGCATTTGACATCAAGTGAACACCGGTAATACTGTCAGTTTTGGCAATATTAAAATTTATCTTGCCACCTCTTGGAAATTCTGTGTTGTTGAGGTTATGAATTTCGGGACGTACTCCTCTGAACAAGTAGGGAGGTTTGTATGCTTCAATAATGCTTAATGGTGGTTCATTACCTGGCTGTCCTTCGCCACCCACTGCAATTAATCTACCATCTGGAACCAACGTAATGATAGCATGATATTCACGAAAATAATTCATATCTGCTACATTCCTCCAAGTATCTGTATTTGAGTTATACAAATCAGTTCGTTTCATGTAACCCCATTGATTCACAGGGGTATGATTACTGCCATCTTCCTTTTGACCATTTGCCACCAAAATTCTTTTATCAGGAAGAATTACTGCTTTGGCACGTGAACGAATCGGATTTATGCTGCTTTTCAAGGACCACTGATTTAATGAAGGATCATATATTTCAACAAATGTTCCGAGAGGGTTATTGAAAGGTTTGAATCCAATTGCCAAAACACTACCGTTTGACAATAAAACCAACTCATGGTCACTATGATCACCATTGCTCATGCGATTACTTTGAACAAAATCTCCTGCCAAATCCCATTCATTCGTAACTGGATCAAATAGCTGAGGTGGGCGATGGGTCATCAATGTTTTGCCATTGTGTAAAGGCAGAATTGGTGAAACTTCATTTCCAATTGCAATATCATCTATGCGTGTAAAAGTGCTTGTTTGTGTATTGTAAACTTCAGATGTTTTTACACGTAAAGGATTACTCAATCCTCCACCACCTGCAATTAAAATATTACCATTAGGCAAAGGCGAAACTGATGGATACCAACGATAATCAAACATATTTTTTTGAATTTTCCAATTAGCATTCTTTGGGTTAAACGATTTGACTTTCTTTGTTCCAGGTCCATAAACATTTTGAAGAGTTCCTCCAAAAAACCATAAATCTCCATTATTGCATAATATTGGACCAACACATCCTTGAACAGCAGTATCTCCTGCCACTGAGATGGTATCATTGGCCGTTGGATCAAAATAGAAAGGGTCTTCAGTATCATGACAATAATAAATGTTTCCGTTAGGCATCAAAATCCCTAAATCAGTTCCACCTAATCGTTCTGGAGAGTTCATAATTACATCCCACATCCCTTTATTTGATTCTGAGGATAAGGTAATGTGGAGATTTGCAACCGACGCGGTCAGTGAAATTAACGTATCAAAATACTCATGATCTAGTTTGGCAACACCGAGGGTATAAGCACCTGTGGGGATATTTGAAAAAAGATAATTTCCTGAAGATAAGGTTCTATCTTCTCTGAAAAATGAAGTGTCAGTGTTAAATAATGTCACACGTGCATTCACAATGGACAGCGACTGAGAGGTTACATTTCCGCTTATTGAAAATTGTGACTTAACAGAAGTACTTGTAAAGGTGAATGCAAGAGAAAAAAACAGAATTAATATTTTCATTGAATTTATTTTTTTTTACTGAGCTAAATAATTTTGAGCTGGTATCGTAAGACAAGCATTAAATGTTTTCATTGTTTAGATGATTTAACTGCTGAGTAATAACTGTATGTTCCAATGTTTGTATTGATGAAATCAACTTCCGAAACATTCTGGAACCCAGCATCAGAAATGAATTGAGGCATTAAGCCGTTTATATTATCTTTGGTGGTCTTGAAACCATCCAATAATTGAACTGCAAAAAATGAAAATCGCATCCATTTTGATTTTGGCATGCCCCAATCGCCAATGACTAGTTTGCCGTTTGGTTTTAGTACACGATACAATTCATTGAGACAATGCATCTTAGTTTCGGCATCTATCTGATGAAAAACTAAAGAGCTAAAAACTTTATCAAAGGATTTATCACTAAATGGTAATTTAACTCCATCATATAAAAGCAATGGTATTGAAATATTTAGTTTTAGCAATTTTAAATCAGCAATTTTTAAAATATTAGAATCTATGTCCACACCATATACCAAGGCCTTCGGTTCCTTAGAATTTAAATAAATTAAGTTTTGACCCGTTCCGCATCCAAACTCCAAAATATTGTCAGTCTCTATTGGATTAATATATTCAATTAGTTTTGTCCTGAATATTTTCTCCGGCATTGTTAATTTTATAGTTAAATCATAATATGAATTGAGAAAACTATAACCCAATGCAGGAACAAATGGAACTTTATTATTATTTTTCATTTTTTTGATCTATATATTTTAACTCCATTGTTGGAATGGATCATCAATATCAATTTAAAGAAACGATATCAAATAATTTTCAATAATACAAATTTTTCTATTTCTAAAAATATTTATATTATTATTATTAAAAAGTGTGTCGTCAGAATTTGGCTTCAAATCTTGGCATCTATTCTGAGTCTTTAATTCCAATGTTAAATGATAACTCAATTTTTTCAATTTTTTTTGGTGCTTCGATTCATTATCTTATGTCTTTAGTTTAAAATTCACTTCATTTTACCTTTTATCACTTTTGTAGTCCGATATTTTTATGAACCTAGTTTTATTATATATTACATACTTGCTCTGAGTCAATCAAATTTATACTCTACTTAACTACCTTCTTTGTTTTGTACACTTTTTGAATTCATGACTGACCTTTCAATACTTAAAGTCAACACTATTTATTTCTAATATTAATATTCTTAAACATAAATGCTTCTGTAATCATTCAACAAGTATCACCTTTAAGATTTTTGAAAATTAAGATGGAATCAATACAGAATATATAAATATCAATTTGGCAGCAATGAGATTTCACATTTTCACTTTTCTTTAAAAATTCTTTTTTGCTCATCTAATTTTTTCTTATAAAATGTTGCATTTATCAATTTAATTTGCTGCCTAAAAAATAATTTTTTAGGCAGCAAAACTTGATTATTTGGCAAAATCAATTTCGATTTCTCTACCATCTACCTCAGACGAAATCCGCATTGTGCTTCCATCAAGATGATGAATTGTCCAGACATTTCCCTCAAGGGTCAACTTGTCACCTGCTATATTCACTGACCACGAACCTGATTTAGGATGCGTAAATGGTGAAATATTTGTAGAGATTTCATACTGATTTGTACTCTGCAAATGCAAAAGAATTGTAATTGTCGATGGAGCCACTACTCCATCAATTTTAATTACTGTTGAGCTCCATTCTGCAGTCAGATTTTCCACGGCTGTTTCCTCATCCTTTTTACAGAAAGTAAAAGTCAAGCTGACAATTAGAAGAAACGACATAAAAGATTTTAATTGAATCATTTTAAAATAATTTTAAATATAAAATAATATGGTTATTGAATTTCAAAGTTCAGCATCATTCCCGCATCAGAGTGTTCTAGATTATGGCAATGAAATACAAATTTGCCCTTGTTTTGAGGAAAACGAATAATGATACTTACTTTTTCACCTGGAAAGGCAAGCACAGTATCTTTCCATCCTTTCTCCCATGGCTGAATTTGTCCTCTGCCTCCAGTCCTTTTCAAAACCTGAAACTGAAGTCCATGCAAATGCATCGGATGAACTTCTGTTCCTGTTGTATTGTCAAACTCCCAAACTTCCACACTTCCACTTTTGACTACCTCATCTCTTCGGCCTGGATTGAAAGTCTTTCCATCTATCGGATGATTAACCCCACCATGATTACCATGGGCCATCATGTGTCCAATATTAAATTTGCGGGAAGCAACAGACAATGATTCAGATATTTTTTGGATTTGCATTAATGATGGCTTAACAATAAAATTGTCGTCAACAACTTTCGTAATTTTAAATTTCATGATTTTAAAACTTTGGCTACCTTGTGAAACAGATCCTGCGAAAGTTGCACTCTCAAGAAAAATTTCAGAATCAATGGGCAAGTTTCCAAAGCCTATTAGTACTTCTGCTCTCTCCCCGGGTGAAAGTAAGATATTTGATACTTCCTCAGGAGCATCCAATAATCCGCCATCACTTCCTATGAGCTTAAATTTCATCCCATTAGATAAAGTAAAATTGTATATTCTTGCATTAGAACCATTTAACAATCTGAGTCTGTAAGTTTGTGTTTCTACCTCCATCATTGGATTCGGTGTACCATTGACTAGAATTGATTCGCCAAAAAAACCAATTGACCGGTCGTCAGAAATAGGATTATAATTGAGTCCTTCTGCCAATCTTTTATCTTGAATAACTAATGGCACGTCATAGATTCCACCAGGTAAATTTAATGCTCGCTCTTCTGGTGATGTGACAATAAAAAAACCGGCTAATCCTTGATATGCCTGACTTGCAGTTGCCATTTCAGGGTGTGGATGATACCAATATGTACCGGGCCTGTTAGTAATACGAAAATTATAGGAAAATGAATTTCCTGCCTGTATAAGATCGGTAGGATATCCATCTTGCGCGGCAGGGACCTCTAGACCGTGCCAATGTATGTTAGTTGCCTCTGTTAACTGATTTTCAAATGCAATATTCAATTCTTCCCCTTGATTTATCGTGAGGGTCGGACCTAATATTTCACCACTTCCATAAGAAAGGGTTTTCAATTTGTTCCCACCAATAGTCACGATGTTAGATTTCGCTGCAAAAGAAGCATTTGTTGCATTCATTACCATAGGAATAGCCAGAGGTGATGATAATGAATTTTCAATGACTAATCGTGCTGATATAAGACAGCAGTCGTTCATTTTAGTACAACTCAATAATGTTGCAGCTAATATTAAATTGAATACTACATGCAATTTTAATTTATTCATAATAGATTTATTTATAAAATTTTCATTAATATATTTTATTTAGATCAAACGTAGCATGTCTGCCAGATATCTATCCTTTGCAATTTCAGTGTCTACATTCCTTATGCAATTATACCAGGTGAACAATTTAATAATTCCAGAATTTTATGGGTAATAATAAAAAAAGATATGTTAAAAGAGATTTAAGCCTTTCAGACCAAATAAATGTTTGCTTTTGATCAATCATTAGTGAAAAACAATTTAAGACTTCATTAAGATCAATATTTACATGTTTTATGTTAGTACGAATCGAAATACCATTACTTTGACGAAATATTTTGTCGTCGGCATTAATTAGATTTATAACCTCTCGCATGACTTGTTAATTGAAGGTTTGAGTAATAGTAAACATTCTGACTTAAATACTATCAAAAAAGTAAGAAGATACAAATGTGATAATTGATATCTTGGCAATCCAATTTTCATATAAGTGGTCTGTCTTTTAAACATTTCAAAATACCATTGGAGTGTTGCATCTCCAATTACAATGCTTGCTCTATAAATCATTCCAGTAACTGATTTAGATGTATTTTCCACATTCACCATTTTTCTTCCTATTCAATTTCCCTGAGCGCCTAATGTCTCAATTAATTTTCCGCTACTTATTGGTAAGAAAAAATGGCAAGAAACTTTACTTCTAAGGATCTTTCCTCTTCCCAATTTACATAATGAACACAAAAATTCAATTTGTATTAATTTTAATTGTAAGAGAAAAATGGCAATTAAATTTGTAAGTAATACATCAATCTGCAACAGGAAAAATAAAGGTAAAATGTATAGTATACCCATGAATATTTTCAAACAAATTCATTCATTTTTTGACAACCTGGGATATTGGCAACAAGCAGGAAGTTTTCCATAAATAGCGTCTGGTGCCCGGAATTTATCATTGTCATAACCTGCATTTGCGATCCGTTGTAAAATTTCACCAAAACTAATTTTGGTAGTGTCAATGGTTATTGTTGCCACTTTAGTTTCAACATTCCACTCAGTTTTGGAGACCCCTTTTACATTTCCTGCTTTTTCAATAGTCTTTTTGCACATGCCACAATTGCCGTGAACTTTGAACAATAATATTTGAAAATTTTCAATTTGCGCAGTACCTATTTGAGTAGTAAATAGTGTGAAGAAAACTACTATTATACTTTTAATTACAATATTCATTTAGATTAATTTTTAAAAGTGAAATATTAACTCTTATTAACGTTAGAAAAATCTAAGCAGTAGAAGTCATATCTTAACTTATACCACTAGTTATAGTAATGTTTATTTAGTATTCAATACTAATTTTCTACCTGTCTTTTTTAGGTCAGATAAGCTGTATATACCATCAATCTTAAGTAGCCTTTATCTGAATCTTAATTAAGTCAGTTAACTTTTTAAGTTTAAAACCATGATAATATCATTATTGATAAACCTATCATTTAAACTTATAAAACAATACTTAAAAAAGGTAGAGGTACAATTAGGCGTTTACGCCAATTTATTGTGATACAATACAACAATAAATTGTAAACAATATAAAAATCAGCAGACACAGTTGAATAAGAGAGTCTAACAAAGAAAAGACATATACAGGACTCTTAGATCAGACAAGGGGAGAAATAGTGAATTAAGGAGATAAAATTTGAAAGTTTTTATTTTTAATTCGATATAGCTATTTCTATGCGGATTGGGCCTTTCAGAAACGTTAAAAATAAGAATTTTAACTTTACATAAGTTGACCTTTGCTAGAGTTATTGCATTTTCTTTAAGTTTATTGAAGAGTGTTCTATCTTCACAACATGGCTTCTTTTTAAAGGAGCATTCAGGAAGTGCCTTTCCTTGAGTGCAATCCGTTACACAACAGACTGATTGTATTTTCTTGGAACAACAACTTTGGGAATTAAAAATAAAAGCTACAGATGTTCCCTTTTTTTGACAAATATGCTCAAAGCCTAATATTCCTACGGATGAAAGTAGCAGATTAAAAGCCAAGTAGATATGTAAAATTCTAAAAATCATATTGCCTGTTAAGTTGCAACGTAAGGTGAATACTGAATATTGTGAAATATCATTATAATATAGTAATTAGGCACATATTCTAAATAACATCTTTCACTTCTTTATAAACACAATACTTTCTTTTAGGTTTTGGAAATTAAAGGACACAATATAACTACCTATTTCCCAATTATTTATGTCTATTTTAATAATCTTTGCAGGTAATAAAGTATGTGGTTTGTCATAAACAATTTTACCCTGGCTATTAAAAACAACAATATGCCCATTTGCCACGGTTTCAATTTTAGAGGTTAAATAAATTATCTCAGAAGCAGGATTTGGTCTAATTTCAAATCCAATTTTTTGGTTTATCTTATCTTCATTTGTCCTACTAAGCACATCAGTGACTAAAAATTGACCCATCATTCCATTATCCTCATGACTTAAGATATGACAATGATACATATAGGGTATCATATCATCACTAAAATCTTTGAACATTGTAATCAGCTTAACAATCCCATTAAATGGTGGCACTAGTACAACGTCTTTTCTTCCTTTCATATTTTCGGGTGGTGGTTGGCCGTTAATAGATAATATGTAAAAATGATTGCCATGAATATGAAATGGATGTGCCATCATCGTTTGATTGGAAATAGTCCATATTTCTGTATTATTAAGTTTTGTTTTAAAATTAATAACACCTGCATCAAATTTAGCATTGTTAATATAAAAATTATCCATGCTCATCATAGGTTGGGCAGTAAAGTTAATTGACCGGTTTGATGAATTTGTTTGAGACAAAATTTCGTTAGTCGTAAGTTGTTGAGGTATAGTTGTTATAGCATTTGCCAATTTCTCTCTAACTACTATTGTAAGAATATCATTCGTTTTATTATCCAGTGGACCTGCTTGCATCCCCATTAAATTTGGTCCTCCGGGATAGCCTACATTTAATTCATTGCCAAATGTTTTCAATTTAATAGACTTACCCAGATGTGCACTCAAATCAAGAATTATTTCAGCTCGTTCCCCCGAACCAAGATTTAACCTGGTCATTTGTACAGGCACATTAAGTAAGCCCGCATCTGATGCAATTTGACTGAAAGGCATATTATTCTCAAAACCAAATCTGAAGATCCGATGGCTAGAAGCGTTGAGCAATCTTAGCCTAACCATTTGGGCCGGACAAACTATTTCGCCATTTAAGGTTCCGTTAACTAAAATAGCATTGTCTACAGCATCACTCTCTACTATTTGCTTGTCAAAGTCAAAAGTTTGAAACTGGAAAATAAGAGGAATATCATCCAGCCCATAGGTACGTGGTAGACCCAAATTGGCTTCTTCTTCATCCCTAACAATAATCATACCAGCAGCTCCTTTTACCACTTGTTTTAGAGTTCTTCCATGTAAATGAGGGTGATACCAGTAGGTACCTGCCTTATCCATTACAGTAAACTCAGGAGTCCATGAAGTTCCTGGATCAATAACAGTATGAGGTGACCCATCATTATGAGGTGCAACATGTAAACCATGCCAATGAGTAGAAGTTGGTTCTTGCAATCCATTAAATACATTCAATTTTACTTTTTGACCTTTGTATAAAATTAAAGTTTTACCAAGGTAAGAACCATTATAGCCTAATGTTTTAGTCAAACTACCACTGTAAAATTCTCTGATTCCAGTAGCCAAAGTCAGATTAATCAAACTGCCACTTAAAGTATCTGGAATGATTACCAGATTTTGGCAAAAAATATTATTGTAAATACTAAAAATAACAAGTATATGTAGCAACAAAAGATGTTTCATTTCGGACTAATTATTTAAACTTATACAGATTTGATTATTTGCACATTCAAGAATAACATATAATAACTCATAAATCAATTGGATTTTAAATTAAGTTCCCCATATTAGATTTTTTATTACGAAAATAACTAAACCACTGGATATTTGCTCAACAAGGTCAAAAATCAAAACCAAACCAATTTTTACCAAAACAATTTATTTCTTCACTATAAATTCCGCCTTCTACAGTCGCTCTTCTTGCAATTCCTCCATGGTTAATTCAAATTTTCAAAATACGCGGCAAGTGGTTTAATTTTAATCTTTAACGCATATCCGCACTTTATTTCGTCTTTCACCCTAAAAGTCTGCATCAACTCCAAAAAAAACTCAACTTTTCAAAATTGAAATGCCAAGGCTTAAAAAACATTCAAAATTACAAACTCACTCTACGGGGTATAATGTACGCAATATGCCCCCTTTACATTTGTACAATTTGAATTTTCAAACTATTACAAATGGTAAATTTATAATTTTCAAAGATAAATAAAATTTTTATCTTAAAAGAAATTTCTTTTGAATTTTATTTACAACCTGATTAGTTTTAAGTGATTTGCAATTTCAGGACTAGATTTAGTTAAGATTTAGGAAAAATTCTAACCCAAGTTGTTGGTTTGCAAGAAATCCATAAGATTACTAACACAAGTGAATTTTGTCAAAAAGTACCTTTAAGTTGGACTGTTACCAAAATTTACAATGCATATAAAGATCATTTTTAAACAAATATTCGGGACCCTAGCCTCACCTGAATTTAGCACAATCACTGTTCGATAGACTCAATAAAATTAGGTAAGAATCAAGTAGAATGATTTGACACTTTAGTTTATTAGATTATTGACTTGCTTTATAAAAGCCAAGTTCCATCCTGTTAATAATTCAAATTTTAAATCCTGACAGATTTCGTAACTTCTTGTCTGATTTACATAGCAAATGGAAGACCTTATGGGGGATTTATAAATACCTCAATGACTTAATTTGTAAGTAGTCTACTTGCAGTCTCTCTAATAAGGTAGAACCTGATAGTTGCAAAAAAACATTGCCACCATAGGTGTCCAAAATATACTTCCTCACAACTGATTTAAAATTCTATTTATTTAGAAATGCAAGGATTTGAATTAATTGGCTTATTATTACATCTAAATTTGTCTTTATTCTGACATTATTTTAAGGATAAAATTGACAATACTCATTTTTTTTTTATTTTGAACAAGCGTTATGTTCAATGTAAAAGACATCTTGAAAATCGTGAAATTAATTTCAGTAACTATTCTAATGCTGTTTCTTGTCCTTGACTCATTTGGCCAATTAAAACCGATAAAATATAAAGATGAAAATCAAACACTAAACGGCTTTTCTTCCCGTCCAAAAAAACAAAGCAAGCAAAAAGCCGGAATCCTGATTCTTCCCGCCTGGATGGGAATAGATAAACATGCCAGAGAAACGGCCCTCAAACTAAGCGACATGGGTTACTATAGCTTTATTGCAGATATTTACGGAGAGGGTAATTATCCGAAAAACAGAAGTGAGGCAAGTACCCAAGCAACTTTTTACAAAAACAATACAGATGCCTACAATCATCGGATAAAACTGGCATTGGAACAATTGATTAAATCCGGAGCTGACCCATCAAAAATTGTAGTAATGGGTTATTGCTTCGGAGGAACCGGCGCCTTAAATGCAGCCAGGGAAAATATGAACATCAAAGGTGTGGTAAGTTTTCATGGCGGCCTTGGAAGAGATACCACTAGAAAAGTACAACAGATTAATCCGAAGGTATTGGTTTGTCATGGGGCCAATGATTTTTACATACCGGATGCAGATATTGCTGCCTTCCAGAACGAAATGAAGCAAGCCAAGGCTGACTGGCAAATGATTTATTATGCCGATGCCGTGCATGCCTTCACTGATCCTGCAGCCGGAAATGACCCTACAGGAGGAGCTGCCTACAATGAAAAAGCTGATAAAAGAAGCTGGATGCACATGATCCAGTTTCTCAATGAAGTATTTTAATAGACGCGTCTAGAAATTTCCACTATACTTTTTTTGGCAACCATTAAAATTACAGCAGGATTAGTATTCTAAATTTTAATCTATTGCTAACTTCACTACCGGCAATTTTTTTTAAATAAATATTTTATAAAAGAGACAGTCTCTAAGTACGAAATTATTCGTAGATTTGTACGATTGTATTAAATGATATCCATTCGAATACTTTCTATTTTCAAGCCTCAACAATTTTATTTAAAATGAAACACATTCTTTTGACTTGCATATTGACTTCATTTTTGGCCTGTGGGCCCAAGGAAAAACAAAATGACACATCTGCCCTACCCTTCAAGGACCTGTTGGCTCAATATCATCAGGACCTTCATATATTTTTTCCAATGGAGGCTACCATACAGGGAGCTGAGGGTTTTAATGATTTGTTGACCATGGATGTTACGGAAGGATTCCGTAGAGATCTGAAGAACTATTTTGTTTCATTAAAAGAAAAATTAGGAACCTTCGATCCTGAAAAAATGGATGCCAATGATCGCATCAGTTACGATATACTCAATTGGGAATGTGACATCAGATTATCCGGTCTTGAATTTCCCGATCATTACATGCCGGTCAATCAATTCTGGAGCCTTCCATTGACTTTTGGCCAGTTTGGTTCCGGTAGCGGCACGCAACCGTTTAAATCCGTCAAAGATTATAACAACTGGTTGCACCGAATCGATCGATTCGTTATGTGGTGTGATTCCGCCCTTGTTTCTACACGCACAGGAATGGAGAAAGGTTATGTATTGCCAAAATCCCTGATCCAAAAAATCATCCCACAGTTTAAAGAACTTGTGGTAACGGACCCTGAGCAAAGTATTTACTACGGTCCTGTTAAAAATATGCCTTCCTCTTTTACAGCAGAAGAACAGACTAGAATTAAGGAAGACTTTAAGAAAGCCATCATGGAAAAATTAGTTCCGGCATTCAGTAAAATGGCTGATTTCTACGAGAACGAATACTTACCAAAAGGTAGAAGCACTTCCGGTTATTCAGAAATTCCGGGAGGAAAAGAACGTTACCAACAATTGATTAAATATTGGACCACGACGGATATGACTGCGGAGGAGATTTTTGCCTTGGGGGAAAAGGAGGTAGCCCGCATTCGCAGTGAAATGGAAAAAGTTAAAACGGATGTTGGATTTAAAGGGGACCTGAATGCGTTCTTTGATTTTATGCGGACGGATAAAAAGTTTATGCCATTCCAAAAACCAGAGGAAGTGATTTCATGGTATGCGGGTTTGGAAAAAGTGATGCAACCGCAACTTAAAAATATGTTTGATTTGGTGCCAAAATCCAGCTTTGAAATCAGACGCACAGAAGCTTTCAGAGAAGCATCAGCCAGTGCAGAATATCAACAGGGCACTGCCGACGGGAGCAGACCGGGTATATTTTATGTCCCAATTCCCAATGCGGCCACTTACAATGTTTTAGGTGGAGAAGCTCTTTTTCTGCACGAGGCTATTCCCGGACACCACTATCAGATATCACTTCAACAAGAAAATTCAATGCTCCCTGATTTTAGAAAATTTTCCTGGTATGGTGCTTATGGAGAAGGCTGGGCTTTGTATTGTGAAAGTCTGGGTAAAGAACTGGGACTGTACACAGATCCCTACCAATATTTCGGCATGCTGAGCAGCGAAATGCATCGGGCCATCCGTCTGGTGGTAGATGTAGGATTACATATGAAAGGCTGGACCAGAGAACAAGCAATAGAATATTCTAAATCCAATGAAGCCGAACCTGAAGAAAGCATCATCGCGGAAATAGAGCGCTACATGGCCATTCCCGGACAGGCTCTCGCCTACAAAATAGGTCAGCTGAAGATCATCGAACTCAGACAAAAAGCACAAAACGAATTAGGAACTAAGTTTGACTTTAAAAGTTTCCACAATCAGATTCTGGATGCCGGTTGTCTGCCGATTAAAGTGCTGGAAAATAAAGTGAATCGCTGGATTGAAGCACAAAAGAAATAAATACTTACTTACTTTAGTGCCGGACTCTGCGTATGGCCACATTATGGATCCGGCGGTTTATGTTTTATGGATCAATGGAAAAGATTGGATTTAATTGAATGTAGTTTCTAATGCAACAACCTCAATAAAAGAAGATGCATGGCATAATTGTATTAATTTTACATGCCATGTACAAAAGCCTTTATTTAAGTCTCTTTCTTTCCGTTTTCTGGCTTAATCTCTCCGGTCAGATTTCCATTAGCATGTCGCTGCCCCTGAACACAGAACAATGCCAGGGTCTCCCGGTAGAAATCCGCATCACGAACGAGGGTAAAACACCTGTAAGAAATGCAGATATTCAATTTTTTACCGGAAATCATCTCACTTTCCGGTCCAACAGTTTGACCGGAAGTCAGGTGTCCACAAAAAACCCAAATCACCCCTCAGGTCCACAATTTCAATTAGGCTTCCTGGACATATGTGAAACCACCAGTTTTCAATTTTGGATGGATCATGTCTGTTCCGCAAAAAGTCATGCCGACAGCTTTTACACCCAATTCAACTGGAATGGCATCAATTTAGTAACCAACAAACAGTTTACCCAGATCTATAGTCCGCAAATCAGCATTGCCAATCTTGGATTGTATTATGATGAAGTGGATAAAAAATTTAAGAAGAAATACTCTATTGTGAACATAGGTCAGGTTGCACTGGATTCCTTCACCATTTTTGTGGTGGGAAATGACAAAATGAGCATTTTGAATTCAAATCTTGGAAAGCTTAGTCCATCCGGCGATACCTTATTTTTTAATCCGGCAGATTTTACACAAATTGGAAATTTCAATGAATTTTTTGAGCGTGGAGAATCCATGGTAATCATTCAGGAAGTAAACCTTAATGCCTGTGAAACAGAATTCAAAATCAATCATAAATTTTTAGTTTCCTGTGGCAAATTGAAATGCGAATTTTCAGTGCAGGAAAATGTCAACTTGCTGGTCCCGGTCGGAACACCGACCCTGGTAGTCGTTCAGGATACTCAAATATTCGCAACCCCTTGCAAACGTGGTGAAGCAAATCTCCGTATATCCAACTATTCCAACAAAGGTTCATTTGAATTGGGAAATAGTATGTTTGATCTTTATATTAATCTGGGTTGGTCACTTATTCAAAATGGTCAATACACTGCTCCGCTTAAAGATGATTGTCTCAAAATTACGGAGATAAGAATTTCGGGAAGACTGATCCCCATCTCACAAATTGGATTCACGGGATATGGTCTTGACTTCAGAAGACTTACAACAGATCCAGATGGCCCCAAAGGATTAGACGATCTTGACGGGGATGGATATTATGATGACCTGAGACCAAATGACACGCTGGATTTAAAAATAAAATATACATTAGATCTTTCCTGCTTAAATTTTGATTGTGATGGTCAGGTATTTGATCGTCGCACGATGAAGTTGGAAGCAGGATTTAATAATTATTGCGACAAACCAGGAACTTACGAAGGCTATGTTTACAATCAAAGTTATTATTGGAATCAGCCAAGTGTTTCTACTTTAAGATTTCAGAGTGTTTATGTAGATGAAGAGAAGGACACCATCCAATTTTATCTTTATAAAAATCAATATCATTTTTTAGATGAATGTGCCCGTGACAGTGCAAGCGTCAGAATAACGCTTCCTCCATCCGTCGAATTATTACCGGGAACCATCATCACCATCAATGGAAATCCTACCCCTTATAGAAAAAATGCAAATGTCATTTATTTGACTGCGGACACGAGTAATTTTATTGTCGGTATTCCATTGAAATTTCATTGTGATCCTTCGTCTGGTTCGGGTGGCGTAAATACGAATTGCACTTTTTGCCTTGGAAGTGGAGGTCCCAGATACAACATCCGGATTGAAGCCGATTATTTTTGTGGAGATGGCTGTTATCAGAAAATTCCTTTATACTGTGGTTCCACTCCGGCTTTTCCAGTAATATGTGATACAACGGTTATTGGTACGAATTCTCCGGGACAATTGTCCATCGGTGACATTTCATTCAAAAGGCTAACCGTAGGGTATACCGATTCCACCAAAGCATTTAAAGTTAATCCGGAAACAGATTCTATTAACCATAATTATCTATTCACCAACGACACTTTCCTCATGTATATTCCGGTGGATGTTTTGTGCAATGCTAATTTTTCAAATATACTCTTTAAATTAGCCATTGCCCCGCTGATTTATTACGTCAACGGAAAGTACGATACTGTAAAACAAGTTACCTGGCTCACAGATACCTTAAAATACTTTGACGGTGAAACCAATCGCTGGTCCACATGCATCAATCCACTTGGTGCAGATTTTTATAGCCAGGCGACCAATAATTATTATCATTATTTTTTACGACAACTGAATATGTCTGCCTTGTTCGGAACTTGTCTAAATGGTACACTGACCACCAGAGATTCCATGGTATTTGTGCTCAAGGGTGTGATCAATCCATTTGAAATTACGCAGTGGTTAAAATCAACCATCTATGGAGATCTCACTTACGCACAGGATGGTTGCAACATGCAAGTTAGAAAGGCCGCCACCATCAATACTTTTTCGGGCAAACCATCTGTGGGCAGCACGTTCCTTCGACAAGATTACTACAAAGATCCAAATTTCAAAGGCAGTTCGCCATACCTATCTGTCTGTGGTAACTTCCGTTTAGAAACTTCCCTGGATACTTATGGAAATTATCCTGAAAATCCGGACCCCTTCATCAATGAGTTCAGAAATACCTATCTTATTGATCAAGTTAAGATCGTTATTCCGCCTTTTTTCAAATTCCTGAACAATGTCCCCAATTATGCTAAAGTTTTCAGAGTACCCTCACCATTAAACTTTGCTTATGATACAAGTTATTTAGCACCATTTGTTTGGGACAGTGCAGGCTATACCATGATTCAGTTTGATCAATTCAATTTGAATCAGGACTTTGAATTGTTTCAGCACCAACTGTGGTTTGATTTACAACCGGAATGTTATGTTTCTCTTGTAGACACCATTCGTATTTTTAAAAAATTCAAATACAATCTTCATCTTCCCGATCAGAACCTACACAAAGATTTATACAATGAAACAAAATATGCCATTAACATTTCAGGAGTAGAGCCTGCATTTACAGAAATTCGCAAACAAATTCTAAAAGACACTCTGATCATCTGGCCGTTCAATCTGAGTTCCAAAACCACTACTGCCAAACCATCCAATTATTTTACCTATCAAAACCTCTGGCTGTTGGTAGAAAATTCTTCCGGACAAATATTGGTGGACAGTCTGATAGAATACGACAGTTTGGGCACCGCTTTTAAACACATTCCGACTGTGCTCAATTCACAGAATATAGTATTCAAATTGGATACCATTTACAGTGCAAGATCCTTCAAATTATTTACACGATTCAATGATTGCCAGGCTGATTCACTGATTATCTATTCGGGAAATTCTTGCGCCGGATATCCAATGGACTTTTTAAATATTTCAGGTACCTGCAAAGAATATGTCCATCGATCCGTGCTGAATTATGAACCTGAAGATGCCAGTATCAGATTGGAATTAATTAAACAACCCCTGGATACTTTTTCGCAGGCTTGCGACAGTTTTAATTATTCTGTGTTGGTGTATAATTCGGGATTGGGGCATAGTTTTAACAATCGATTTCATTTTACAAAACCGAATGGACTGAATTTACAACAAGCATACCTTGAATATCCGAAGGACAGTTTCCGATTACTTCCACCGCCACTATCGACCGCCAATGCCAATGAATATTATTGGGAAATGTCCGATAAATTATTTCCTCTGGGATTCCCGGGTTTTTATCGCATTAACCAAAATCAATACCTCGTGCATTTGGATTTTACCGGTGATTGTGCATTGGAAGATGGACAATCCTTGAGCTTCTACAGTTTCCACACCAATGTCTGTAATGAGTACAATAAATCACCGGTAGTGAGTTCCACACCCTTCCGCTTCAATCCGCAAGGACAAACGCTGCAAGACTTGTATGATGCGAGCATCAGCTTTGATGCAGACAGCGCCTGTGGAGACAAATTTAAAACCAGGGTGGTATTGTATTCAAAAGATGCAATCGTCAATTCTCTTCCTCAAAAAGTATACTTTGTGTATGCAAAAGAATTGAGTTTTCTTCCTGGTAGTTTTAAAGCCATCCGACATGTGCCTGCTACCGGAGCAGGATTCTATTATCTCGATGGAATGGAATCAGTAGAGGTGCCTATAAAAGGTCCAGTAGCAAAAGGAGATTCTATGGTGTTTGAATTGGAACTGGAGCGCACTTGCATCGAACATTGCAAGACTACGGATTTCAAATTAATTCTCAATTCACCGAAGAAAGTAAGCTGCTCTCAGGCGTCCGGTGGTGAGTGCGACCAGTTGCTACATGTTCAGGAATGGAATTATAAAAACATTCCGCTCAGTCCTATTTTATACATTTTGCAATCAGATGTGCGTGCTCAATTTCTACCTGGAGGAAACGAACAATTGGAAGTGGATTATCTCATTCAAAATAAATCACCTTTCACCGGAAAAATTGACTACCTGATTAAATTCTATTTTGATCAAAACAACAATGGGGTGTTGGATTCATCCGATGTATTCATCTCTTCTGATAAAATTCCCGGAGCCCGCATCACATCGAGCGACAGCATTTGGATACATTGGAAATATGAAGTGCCGGGTAATTATTCATGCAGAATGATCGCCGCCATCCATCCCCTTGACAATCCTTGTCTGTGCAATGGAGATACCCTTTTGTTAAGTCCTGCCAAAATTTTTGGTGAAAGCCAGATCCATAGAATTTGCTATGACCGAAACATACAAGTTGGTTTTGATTCCATTGGCTCCTACAAATATCAATGGTTGCATCCTGATCGGTTATCTTCTTTGAATTCATCCTTTTCACAATATCAATTTCCCGGAAATGTCACTACCGGTAAAACTGTCTGGGATACGCTGTTGCTCAAAGTTGAAAAATATCAGTCCTGTGCATTTTATGATACCGTATTTGTGGAATTGTATCGGCTGGATGCAGATTTAAAGATGCTGGACAGCATCAAATGTCATGGAGACGCCAATGCCTCCATAGAAGCCAAAGGCATAGGTTCTGCTCCTTATTGGTCCTACCGTTGGCAAAACTCTGCGGATACAAGCGCAAAATTATCCGGACTCGGCATTGGAACTTATTGGGTGCAACTCAGTGATCCATTTGGATGTGTAGCAACAGACAGCATTGTAATTACCCAGCCGGATTCATTATCTTCTCTGGCTTCCATTATTTTAGATTACAACGGCTACGCGATCAGTTGTTACGGTGCCAAAGATGGCGCAGTTAAAATTGAAGTAAAGGGAGGCACACCTGCTTACTCATACTATTGGAAAAATGGAGGAAGCAGTGACACCGCACAAAGTCTTGGCAAGGGTTGGATAAAAGTGGAGGTGCGGGATAAAAATAATTGTCCGATAGTGGATTCCATATTTCTGAATGAGCCACCTCCAATGCGGATGGATGGTGGTGCCAGTCCTGCGGGTTGTGATGACCTGCATGGTGGAATTGCATTTGGAAGTTCAGACGGCGGAGTCAAACCCTATCGTTTTATCTGGGACAATGGACAATCATCGGACACCATTCGCTCACTAAAAAGTGGCTTTTATAAATTAAGAATTTTAGATGCAAACAATTGTTGGGTAGATACCATTTTGCAGGTAGATCAATTACCGGATCCGGACATTAATCTGAACATAACCGACTCTACGATTTTATACGGCAGTTCGGTTCGATTGTCGGCATCAACGAATGCTGCCAATCCTAAATTCTTGTGGAGTCCGGCGCAATTTATTTCCTGTGATTCCTGCAGTGCAGTGGTTGTTTCACCAAAAGAAAACACACGGTATGAAGTAATGGTAATCGATGAATTCGGCTGTACCCACACAGCCTACATTAATATAAATATCCGAATTGAAAAAAAGGTATGGGTGCCAAATGTGTTTTCACACAATGGAGATGATGTCAATGATAAATTTACCATTTACGGAAATCCTGCGCTCGAAGAAATTGAAGTTTTACAAATTTATGATCGGTGGGGTGAATTGGTTTTTGAAGGACACGACTTTCCACCCAACAATCCAGCCCATGGGTGGGACGGCACTTTCCGTAACAATGAATTGAATCCCGCAGTGTTTGTCTATGTAGCTACTGTGCGTTTTGTAGATGGAGAATTAAAACAGCTGTATGGTGATGTTACCTTAGTCAAATAAATCACCTAGAAATAGAAATTCTAATGCATAGAATGGGTTAATAAAAAACAAAACCAAGTTTTTCCAAAGACTTTCTTAATTTCTTCTCACTGATTTTGCTCCTTGTTTTCTTAACCAAATGGATATTCATGGAATCTTGCTGCTGCAATGCAAGGGAAAGGTTTAAAACTTTAAGATTTTTTAATTCCATTTCTTCCAGCATCTTCTGCATCAATTCAGCATTGGATTGGTTGGCATGATGCAATTGATCTACCTGGTTGGAAAGATCCTGATTGGATTTTCTAGCCAAGGAAAGATGATCTTCCATTATTTTCAATTTGTCATCTTTTATTTTGGATTCTCTTTTTAAGGCTTCAATCTTTTCTGAGAACAGAATACTTTGTCCTTTGGATTTTTCCAGCTCTTCTCTAAGAATGGCATTCCATATACGGCAGCTGTCAAGATTTACACTTCTATCCTGATATTTTTCTTGTAAATTTAAAAATCGAAATTCTGAAGCTTTATATTTTTTAGCTGGAACACAAGAAGTCAGCAATATTAATATCAGTATAATAAAATTTGGTGAAAATGATTTCATAATTTCCTTCAATGAATTAATCGTAAATTAAAGTTAAAACCTCCTGAGTAGCTATTAAAACAAGCTTCAGGGAAAAAAATAAAGCTATAAATATAAAAGCAGATTTCCATGCTGCATGGTACCATTTTTCTAAAAATAGCTTGTGCGCAAGAATGAATATCATACCAACTTCAGCAATCATGATGAACAAACGCGAACTTTCATAAAACGATGGAAATATCGCACAACCCAAATTTAGTAAAATTTCAACGAGCATCAATTGACCAAGCATGAAAGTTATCGAGGTAGCAATCTCTGCAAGATTGTACTTTACCCTGGTAAACAATAGTCTTGCACAAACCACAAAAACCGGAATGATCAGCAAGGAAAAAAAGCTTCCAAAATTATTGATCAATTTTTCAAAAACCTCTTCACTTCTTAATTGAAAAAGAGGTTCATCGAATAAATCAGCATCTTCTTCTGTGATTTTTTCAATATTGAATTGATTATATATAAATAGATTAATACTTAAATTTAAAAGAAAGTATTTGAAAGGGATATAATAGGACTCTCGCTCTCCATGAATATATTTCTCTATAAAATTTGCAGGTCTTGTGACCAGAGACCAAAAAGTATGGACATATTTGGTTTCAAGGTTATAGAAAAAATCGAGCAGGCTTCCGAGCAAACTCGCAATTGATATTCGTTTTCTTTTCAACGGATTTCCACATGAGGAGCAAAATTGACCATAGTCTTCAGTCCCACAAACTAGACATTTAATGATTTCAATTTTGCTTTTACTTTCCATTGTATTTTCGATGGGCCCGGCTACCAGAAAGTTCAATCCTTAGCAAATTTGGGATTTTCCGACACCAAGCGTGCAAAATTAATAAAAATTTATGGTTAATACATCCAGAATACATAAAAAAAACATTATCCTATATACCCTAAATCAGTGAATTGAATTCAGCGGTGGACTAATTTTGTAGTCCTTCTGCTGCATAAACATCGATAAAAATTGCATATAAGTACAAGGCTTAAATAATCTTAATATCCATGGTGAAGAACTCCAAAAGAAATTTACCATTTAAAGAAGCACAGCTAATGTAGGTATTGCAATTATTTATAATCCATTAGTTGGAGTAGTATTTGAAAGACTTGGTTATCCAATAAAAAATCTTGCACAAGGCTTGACTGCAACTTTCGTAATCATGAATTAATTACCATGTTATTCTCAAAAGTGACAATTAATTTTATATACCAATAATTAGTATTCTCCACGAGACAGATTTTATTTTAATACCTTTATCCTGAATAATAAACTGTACCCAGTAAAATGATCAAAACCATTGTCATTCTCATCCTTACGATAATCGTTGTTCCATTTATTTCTTATAGATTTGGTACACCATTAAGTCCTTTGCAACATGAAATTTTGTGGAATTGCATATATATATTTTTGTTTACAGCACTTGCTTGTTTCACTTTGAGTGAGCTCACAGGCAACTGTAGTCAGGTAGATAAAATATGGAGCATAATCCCAATAGTTTATGCCTGGTACATCGCCTATGCAGGAGCTTGGAGTGATCGCATGATTCTTATGGCCATATTAGTCAGTATCTGGGGTATCAGACTAACCTATAATTTTTCACGGCGAGGAGCTTACAGTTGGAAATTCTGGGATGGAGAGGAAGATTATCGTTGGGCGGTCTTGAGAAAAAAACCGGAGCTTTCCGGAAAATTAAAATGGACCTTGTTTAACTTATTTTTTATTTCATTGTATCAGAATGGCTTAATACTTCTTTTTACACTGCCGATTTTGGTGACCGTAAATGAAGGAGCCAGTCCTCTTGGCATTACAGATTATGTTTTGGCTTTACTGTTTATTGGTTTTGTGGTTTTAGAAACCATTGCGGATCAACAACAATGGAATTTTCAAAATGAAAAACATCGCCAAATTAAATTAACCGGAATAGCTGAAGGCATCTTTAGCAAAGGTTTTACCCATACCGGACTTTGGAAATACATGCGACATCCGAATTATTTTGCAGAACAGGCCATTTGGATTTGTTTCTATTTATTGGGGGCCAATGCAACTGGAGAATGGGTTAATTGGTCTGTTGCAGGATGTATGTTGTTGTTGGTGCTCTTTCAGGGAAGTTCCGATTTTAGTGAAGCCATTTCAGCTGAAAAATATCCTGAATATGCAGCATACCAAAAAAACACCGGGCGATTTCTGCCAAAATTGATCGGAAAATCCGTTGAAGGAAAATAATGAATTCCAATCAGAAGGAGATTACCTTAGGTCAATACTAAATTATCAGCTTTCTGGATAATTCATTTGCATTGCTGCTGTATGAAATGATCAATTGTGGTAAGTTTGATGGGGAATTTTTGAAGGGTGCGCGTAGGATCAAAAGTCTGATCCGTTTGGTCCAGCACTTCACCAAGTGCCATCACCCTGGAAATCCCCTGATGAAAAGGTTTGAATAATCTGGACATCACATTTAAAAATCCAATACTGAGATACGTGCATTTAACCTGCTTCCCGGAATACTTTTCGTAGAGTGAAACAATTTCATTTCTGCTTAAATTATCGGGACCTCCGATTTCTATAATTGAATTCAATGCCTCGGGTTGCTCCAATGATTTAAGTATGATTTGTGCTACATCCACCACTGAAACAAAGTTTAATGGATTATTACATTTCCCCATGATCATCGCCTTCCCGTTTTTAAGAATTCCCTTTCCCATTAATTCATGGATATGGGTTTCCATAAAAGCAGTAGATCTGATGTTGATAAAATTCAATCCACTCTTTTGGAGATATTGTTCTACCTCAAATTTATTGCGCCAAAAATCAATAGTTTGATTAGCGTCGGCACCAACCACTGAAATATAAACGAAAGATTTTACGCCAGCACTTTTTGCAATATCTATTAGTGATTTGTGTCCTTTTACATCCACTTTTGCTGATCTATACTTCCCAACTCCCAACAATGAATGTGCCATTGCGATGACAAGATCCATACCCTCGCATGCAATTTTCAAGGAATCGGGATCGATCAGATCTCCTTTTACAATTTCCATTTCCGGACTCCGAAAATTACCCACTTTCTCAGGATATCGGGTCATCAGACGTAAGGGGTAACCAGCATTAACCAACAGTTGTGCAGTAGGTTTACCCAATGTACCCGATCCGCCCACCAGGAGAATTTTTGAAGATGGATTCATTTGAAAATATTAATATTTCAGAATTAAAATGATTAAAGGAATTTGATTAATTTTCCGAATACAAGTAGCTCTTTTAACAAGAAACTGTAAAAATATTGAAATCAATATTTTCTACTTTGCATAATAAATATTGAGGCAAAATATCTTGCAAAATCTATTTGGTGGTAAAAATAGCATAGGCTTTACATCCCCCTAAATCAGTGACCGTTACACTGTAAGTTCAGGAGCCGGTGACTGTAATTTCTTATAGATTATGAACGCTGGTGGACCATTTATAGAAAAATGGCGGATCACCACCCTTGGTAACCACAGTTAGTTTGTTAGCGTGTTCATTCCAATTTATGGAAGCTTTAAAATGGTGGCATACCTCATTAGACGAGCTAAGCAAGTGGCAGGATTGTGACAAGATTAAAAGGAGGCTTAGATGCAGAAAAATTTTAATTTTTTCATGACCATTAATTTTGATTAAAGTTAAAAAATGTTTATTAGATCGCTTAAATCTATTTTGAAATTCCTTTTTTATTACACCTGGATGATAGTTTCTAAAGTTGCTTGATTTCTTGCCTTACTAAGGGGGGACACAAAAAGAGCTGGGCGTTATTTCATTTCTATCTACTTTTGAATGTCTATTCCAGCATCTATGCCATATAAAATATTCAGTCCTCCCCAGATTAAAGCCATAGAAGAACTCACTATGGTAAAACAAAACATCCCATCCCACGAACTTATGGAACGGGCAGGAAATGCATTTACTGAATGGTTCACGTCGGAATTGAAGCCTGAATCCCATTCGGTTTTTATCCTTTGCGGACAAGGTAATAATGGAGGAGATGGGTTGGTCATTGCAAGATTACTCAGTGAGCAATTTTATAAAGTAAAAATTGGCTTCGTTACCAGCAGCCAACAAGCTTCTGAAGATTTTTTTTAAACAAGAGTCGTCTCCCATCCGATAAAGGGATTGAAACTTTTCAAATTAGAGAACCCGTTGATCTGGAAATTGTGGAACCACAAGACACCATAATTGACGCCATATTAGGAACCGGTACCAATCGCCCTGTCAGTGATTCATGGGCCATTCTTTTTAAAAAATTAACAGTCTGGAAAATTTAGTAGTATCTGTAGATATTCCTTCCGGGATGATTTGTCATGGAATTACAGAAGGCGAAGTGATTCGTGCGGATGAGGTCCTGAGTTTTGAATTTGTAAAATTGGCATTTCTACTTCCTGAAAACAAATTCAGAATAAAAAACTGGACCATAAAATCCATTGGATTAGATCCGGAAGCCATAAAAAAAGAGAATACACCTTTTTACCTGAGCACCAAAGAAGACCTTAGTCTTATCCTCCGGGAAAGGAATCGCTTTTCTTATAAAAACTTATTTGGACATGCCTTAATCCTTGCAGGCAGTCGTGAAATGTGTGGCGCAGGACTTTTAACTGCAACGGCATGTCTGAGATCAGGTGCCGGATTAGTCACGCTAATGACTGACCCTAACTGTTTCACAACAGTTCATTCCAGCCGACCGGAAATCATGTGTTTAGATCGGGCAGAACTAAGCATGCTTGCTTTGGAGAAATTTCAAGCCATAGCAGTAGGTCCCGGACTTGGAACCCGGTTTCCTTTTGAAATTCTGTTCTCTTTGCCTCTGTCCATCCCACTGGTTTTGGATGCCGATGCGTTGAATTTCCTTTCAACCAAATCCGATTTCTTAAATCTTATCCCGAAAAATTCAATTCTAACTCCTCATCGAGGAGAATTTACAAGATTGGCTGGACCTTGTAAAGATGAATTAGAGGTTTTGGAAAAAGGAATTCGATTTGCCAGAGACAACAAAGTTAATTTGGTAATCAAAGGCCCGTACACCGCTTGTATTAGCCCGGAAGGAAAAGTGTTCTTCAACCACACCGGCAACCCCGGCATGGCCACTGCAGGCAGCGGAGATGTACTTACGGGCATCCTTACCGGAATCCTTGCCCAGGGCTATCCCACTCTGGATGCTGCCAGACTTGGCGTTTGGGTTCATGGCCTCGCCGGCGATCTGAGTCTTAATTTTGAATCTGAAGAAAGCCTTTTGGCAGGAGACATCATTGACACCCTTGGCGAAGCATTTAAAGAAATCAAAGGAGATTAATTCTCCACTTTTCCCTTTCCTTTATAAGCCCTTCCCTTTCAAGGGAAGGGTTGGGATGGGTCGAGCCCTTCCCTTTCAAGGGAAGGGTTTGGGATGGGTTAGGTCAGGCTAAAGCCTCCCTCGCTCCATCCACCTCCTTGGCTGCATTGCCAATAAATATTTTCTTGCCTACTACAATTACAGGCCTCTTCAAAAAGGTGTATTCACTTAAAATAAGTTTGCGGATATCTTTTTCGGTCAGTTTTTTATCCTTCAAACCAAGGGTCTTGTACTTGATGGCCTTTCTCGAAAAAAGTGCTTCGTAAGATCCTGCCATGGCTGCCATATCATCCAATTCTTTCTCCGAAATCGCATTTTGTTTGATATCTTGCAGCTCACAAACTTCTGTATTGAGGCTGCCCAGAATTTTTTTGCAGGTACCACAATTCGTGAGGTGGTAAATTTTATTTCTCTTTTTCATTTGTAGTATTTTGAAAGCAAACTGGATTACCAATCAAGATGGTTCTATCTACCATCTGCATCTTTTACCTGAACAAATTGCCCCTCTGATCATCACGGTCGGTGACCCTTCCAGAGTGGCCTTGATCAGCAACTTATTGGATACAATTGAATGCAAAATTAGTTCACGTGAATTCGTATGCCACACCGGCCGACTCGGCACCAAAAGAATAAGCATTCTCTCCACCGGAATTGGCACAGACAACATCGACATTGTGCTCAATGAAATTGATGCACTTTTTAATGTGGATTTGATTTCCGGAAAACCCAAAGAAAATATTACCTCCTGTACGATCATCCGTCTTGGCACTTCAGGTGCCATACAAGAAGACATTCCGATGAACAGTCTCCTGATTACAGAGTGGAGCATAGGAACAGATGCGCTGATGAATTACTACCAACATGAAGAATATCCTGTTTTGGAAGAAGTCAGAACTGCATTTAAAACTGCTGGATTGGAATCCTTAAATTTTCATTTGAGCTGTTGCGATGCCGCTCTACTCGATCATTTCAAAGGAAACGATTTTCTGGTTGGAAACACCTTAACGGCACCTGGATTCTACGGACCTCAAGGCCGCACCACGAGAATAAAAACAGTGTTCCGGATTTAATCCATAAATTACAAAACGTACATTTTAAAAGTATAGGAAGACTTACAAATATGGAGATGGAGACAAGTGGAATATACCACCTGGGAAAAGCGCTGGGACATAAATGTCTGTCGGTAAATGCCATACTGGCAAATCGAATCAACAACTCTTTCTCAGAACATCCGGAGAAAATTATCATGCGGATGATTGAAAAATCCATGAGTCTCATGGAAAATTTACCTCAGTAACCTGCAAATTATTATTATACACCAATGGAAAAATTAAATTTTATTCCATTTAAAATTTAATTAAATGATCATTAATCATGATCCCAATTTTCCTATTTTTTTAGAGGCTTTTAATGAGCAATTGATTTGAAAATAAACAGCTTTTATTCCTGCTTCAGTATTGGATAAAATAAAAAAGGCGGAATAAATTCCGCCTTTTCCTTGTTCTTTATATCCCGTCTGATGTTATCTCGTCAGTGCCAATTGCACATCTAATGTAAATTCATTTTCAATTGCTTTATCGCCCAGGTTGTCAAAGAAACTTCCAGAACCATATTTAATGCCAAATTGCGTACGGTCTACCATAATTTTTGCTGTAGCCATTGTTCCGTTCACCACTGCTTCAAAACTGATAGGTTGAGTAATACCCTTGATGTTCAAATTTGCGTCAACCAGGTAAGTGTTTGCTGCACTGGATCGACCAACTTTAGTGATGTCCAATTTTGCAACCGGAAATCTGCTTGAGCTAAAAAAATCATCGGATTTCAAATGGCCTACTAATTTACCTGCATACTCTCCCCTGAAGGTCTGTACATTCAATAGAGTTCATATCGATTTCAAAACTTCCACCGGACAATGCACCTTTGTTCATTTTAAGTGAACCCGATTTAACTTTAATCATACCCGTGTGTTGTCCGGTAACTTTTTTAGCTAACCAGGTAATCTTACTTTTGGATGCATCCACTTTAACAACCGTGTCGCCAATAAATGCTGAATTCAAAACAAGTAATGCCGTAAGGCTTAGAATAGAGAATAATTTCATAATTTTTAATTTTTAGTTCAATGCTTATAAACTCCATTACAGGGATTATGTTTCATTCCGAAGTGATATTTAAGCTTTTCTTAATTTAGGTTAATAATATAATGAGGATAAATAATCCAGTTCCACAATTGGGTGAAAATGGATTTTCAGTAGTTTAATGGAGTTTTATCTGTACCAATGATTAGTGCAATATGGTTTAGTGCACACCAGAAATTGTATGCTAAAAGCTTATCCTTGGGACTATAAAAGGATTGGCAATAGAATGCCACTTTTTTTTTGCAAATTTGCGTATAATTAGAAACCGATGGCCAGCAACAAACCTCCCGAATACATTCATGGTTTCACTGCAGAAGAACAAGTCAGGCTGATTTACCAGAATCAGGTACTGAGTCCAATGATCTATGCCCACACGGACCTTACCAAATGCAAACGGGTGTTGGAAATTGGCTGTGGGGTTGGTGCCCAAATGATTGAAATCCTTAAGCTGTATCCGGGTATCCATGTCACCGGCCTGGATATTTCTGAAATTCAAATAGCGAAAGCAAAAGAAAATCTGGCCGCATCGGGGTTTGATGAAGCGCAATATGACTTATGGCTCGGCGAACCGGAAGCCATTCCGGAACCTGCTAAGAAGTTTGATGCGGTGATACTTGTCTGGGTGTTGGAACATGTCCCGGATCCCGGAAAATTGCTGGAAGCCTGTAAAAAATACCTTAAAACCCACGCAAGAATCCATCTTACCGAGGTGTACAACCGTTCTTTCGACCTTTACCCTTCAAGACCGTCCATTCGGAATTTCTGGGAAAAAATGAATGATTTCCAAACTCAATGCGGAGGTCAGGGCAACATAGGATTGCAGTTGGGCAATTTATTAAAGGACGCGGGTTACCGCAACATCAGAACCATCTCATGTCCATTATTCTTTGACAAAACCAAGACCCAGCAACGTGGCAGATTCATGGAATATTGGACTTCTCTGATGAAAAGTTGCACGGAGAATATGATCAAACAAGGAATGATCACACGCGAAGAATGGTCACAAGTAGAAAAAGACATGCTGGAGCTTTCAAAAATCCGGACACCATCTTTTACTATTCCTGGATTCAGGCTTCTGCCGTAAAACTCTAAACGCAAGAAATTTCTAAAATACAATCTTACGATCATTCCTCTTGTCGGACCAGCAATACTTTTTGATCATCTAACAAGACATAGCCCTGGTCAAAACAAAAATAATAATGGTTGCCTGTTTTTGTCCTGAACTGATGTGTCATGTATTTAAGATCAAAACCTTTCCGCAAGAGCAATTCCTTGCTCACAGTTCTCTTGCCTTCGGGATTAAGTTCCATAAGAATTTCCCGGTTTGACTTTAGAATCTGCGTAATTTTTTTGATTACAAGGGGTAACTCCGGCTTGTTCTGTTGATGGTAAATTGCCCTGCATCCATCGTTGCAAAATCTTTTATCTCTTCTGCCATGCAAGGGTGATTGACAAATCAGACAAAGACTGGTTGCTGTCTTTAACATAAATTTAGTTTTAGGTGTTCAATAAAATATCAGTGACTACTCTTTGGCCAATCAAAATAAATCAAGCAAGTGTTCAGGCTTAAAGTGTTCTAAATTGCCCACAGTGTTTAAACAAAAATAAGCGCTTCTGACGAATTGAAAAAAGAAATCAAACAATTTTTTAAAAATAGCATCCTACGGAATAAAAACCCGAAGCGCCTTGAATTTATTTAACTCACCGGCCCCGGTCAAAATATAGGTTCCGGTCGACAGGTGGTTTAATTGCATGCTTTCCCCGGGTTCAATTTCAGTTTCAAAAATGGTTTGACCCAACAGGTTTAACACTTTTAATTTTTGCAAAACATCGGTTTGATTTAAAACAATTGATCCGGATACTTTAAATACAAATTCTTCTTTTGGATCACTGACCGCTACACTACCCTTGATTGAAAAAACAAACTCTTCCACCATTTGACCATTTCTGAAATATCTGCAACGACATTCATCGCATATGCCCAATGCAGTCGTACTCATATAGGTCCAGAAATATTGATACCAATAATTTTTATCTGCCACATAATCAAACTGAAATTTCTCTACCCCATTTTGATCCAACCACTCGACAGAAAGCTCATCTCCTTTTCGGACGCCATATTGCAAATTCCAATAGCTTATAGAAGCATCTTTGTTCACATCAAACTTGATTTGATTGTTTTGATGAAATCGAAGGGAATCCAAAGAGGCTACTCCGGACATCAGACCACTCTTCCATACATGGAAACTGCTGTCGTAAGGAACAGGATCTTTCCAGAAATTAAATTGATTGCCGCATGGACCATCAAAAGGATCCACGACTTGTGTGCTGTCATACCATAATTCAAAATGCAAATGCGGGTCAGTGCAATTTCCACTGCAACCCACGGAGGCGATTTTTTGTCCCGGTCTTACTTTGTCCCCGGGTTTCACCAGCAAAGAATTTTTCTTGAGATGTGCATAATAAGAGTGCCAGTTTTCTCCATGCTGTATCACCAGGTAATTTCCAAGGCGTTTGGCAGTATCAGATACCGTTTCTTTATCAAACAGCCCATCAGCAATCGAAGTCACGGTACCGGAGTCCACAGAAAAAACATCCACCACTTTATCCATTTGCTCGAATCCGCTCAAAGCAAAATCAGTACCCTGATGACCTTCATAAGTTTTGTCTAGACATTGCAAATCACGGATACCGGATACAGAATGATCTACATGATTTATGATGATGTAATCCTTGCCATAAATTCCGTGTATTGGATTTTCAAAAAGATTCAATTCGTGAAATTCAAATGCTCCGGGGTCGGGCCAAAATTCCATTTTTCGCGCTTTTGGACTTTTGGTTCAGATCATATTCCCATTCAGGTTTCCAATCCGGATAATTGCGGAAGTCAATTTTGGAATAGTTAAGTGCGGGAGATTGAATGGTCAGATGATAATCTGCTGAGGATGGATTATTAAACAAAAATAATTCCTGGAAACATTTGCAAGATTTCCCTGATCCAGAACATTTGTCGCAAGTCCATTGTATGGTTTGCCGGCACCTGCAAAAACATTGTTGAGAAGCACGAGTTTGTTGGTTTGATCCTTCAGGTTCACAAAATTTCCACTGCCTTTTTCATTGATCAGCGTGTTATGTGACAGAATGATTTCGTGCGATCCCGGATTACTCAGCCCTTCCAGTCCATACGCAATCAAATTACTGTTTTGACTATTGGGTCCCTGCCGAATGGTATTGCCCAAAATAAGTGCCTGCCCTCCGTGTGGAAGATCTATTTCGTAGGAACCATCCGCATTGCCGGTGTTTAATACATTGTACCGGATAATGTTTTGATGAGCCCTGCTTTTAAGAAGATGCCCTACCTTGCTGTCATGGCTGTTGTTGAATTGAAAGGTCAAGGATTTGACATGATTGATGTACAGATTGTGTGATTGACCATCGCCAAAACCATTTCTGGCAAATTCACAGTACTCAATTAGGACATGGCTGTTCACATTGTCTCCGGCGAGAATCCCATCTTCATTGTCATGAAAATAGCATGAGCGCACTACCAGATGAGTGGCTTCCAGCCTGATCCCTGCTCCATTTTTATCCGGCACGCTGCATTCAGAAAATTCGATGTTCTCCACTATGGTGGAATCACCCTGTATCACCCAAATAGCCTTTTGTCCATAAGCCTTCCCCTCAGCCTTCAGATGCGCCTTTCCACCCACTCCGGACAAGTACAGATGATGGGCCCTCCACAAACAAACGTCCTGAGCATAAACACCCGCATCAATTAATACGGTGTCTCCATTTTTAACCAACGAAGCGACGGCGCTAGGTTTTTTATAAAGTTTACCGGGGCCGACAGGCCAGGTGGTGGCGAAATTAGCAGTTGAAAATCCTAAAATAACTAATCCAACAAAGATTGATTTTAACATTTTTGATTTTTAGTAAATGTAGTGATCTGAAATGGAACTTAAATGCAAATTAAGTGTCCCTCCTTTACATCCTCAATTTAGTGCAAATTATTAGCTATCTAAGCCTAAATTTTCAAATGTCACAAAAAATTTAGTTTTATAAAAAATTCAACTTTTGATGAATGTTTATCCAAAGACTTCCGTGGATGGATTTTGTGTTCATACCACAAAAAAAACGTAAGTCTTCAATTAAGCCTTCCCCCATTCCCTCCCTAGGCATAATCTTCCCTATTTTCGCACCATGGATCCGCACATTTTGAGTCTAACCGAAGAAAACTACCTGAAGGCCATTTATACCCTCAGCGAACAGAGTCCGGATTCCAGTACCAGTACCAATGAAGTGGCCCAGTTGATACAATTCAAACCTGGGACAGTAACTGAAACCATTAAAAGGCTTAGTGAAAAAGGTCTCATCGCCTATGAAAAATACCAACCTCTTAAGTTGACCATCATAGGGAAGAGTCTGGCCTTACAGATCATCCGAAAACAAAGGCTTTGGAAAACTTACCTGGTTCGCAAAATGAATTTTGGTTGGGAGGAGATCGGGGAAATGGCGGAGCAGTTGGAACACATCCGCTCCGAAAAATTGGTGGATAAGATTGATGAACTGTTGGGTTATCCCTTGTTTGACCCGCACGGAGACCCTATACCTGACCGAAGGGGTAACATGCGAGGCCGATGTTTTATTTCTCTGGATAAAGCAGTACCAAAAAAGGATTACCGCATCACGGCAGTCAATGACCACAGCGAAAAATTCATTCGCTATATGGACAAACTTGGAATCAGTATTGGAGACCATATTGAAATCGTGGAGGTAGAAGAATACGACGGATCAATGTCCGTAATCATCAACGGGAGTCGGGAATCTTTGATCAACAAGGCAGTGGCAGAGAACATTTTTACCACCTCAGAAATCCATTGTTGTGCTTTCGAAAAAAATTATCAGAACCCTCCTTGCCTCGCACATTGATTTTTGTCCTTGAAGCAGTACAAACACATTTAACACTTGCTTAGAAGAGAAATACCTAAATTTACACTTTGTTGATAGCATGAATTCATACTTAAGACTTTTCTTATTAATTACCCTGCTGGAAACCTATTCAGAACGCGTGGTTGGGGCTCACATCATCGGAGGTGAGATGTATTATCAGTGTATGGGCTATTCTAGCAATGGACTTGATTCAACAAAAAGGACTTATAACATCATCATTAAGCTTTACAGGGATTGTCGTCCACAGCAGAATTCTGCCAATTTTGACCAGCCTCTTGGTTTCACGATTTACCGGAAAAATGCGAACGGCTATACCAACGCCCTTGGTCCCAATCGGGAATACAGTATTCCCAGACTCACCCTTGGGCCTAATTTCATCGAACCACCCGAATATCCTTGCCTCATCCTTCCTCCTGATATTTGTGTGGAAAGCGGAACCTATGTCTATACGGTTGATCTTCCCATAATAAACGAAGAATACGTCATCGTATGGCAAAGATGTTGTCGTAACAATACCATAACAAACATTCAGGCTCCGGAAGCTACCGGTGCAACTTTTACCATCAGCATCCATCCGGAAGCGCAAAGGACCTGTAACAGTAGCCCCGTTTTTAACAACTTTCCGCCTACCGTCGTTTGTGTCAACAATCCACTGAAATTTGATCACTCGGCTTATGATAAAGAAGGCGATCTGCTGGTATACAGTTTTTGTGAACCCCTTGCAGGTGGCGGTCGCGGGGGTGGTGGCGGCAATTGCAATTCCGTGACACCTACGCCTGATTGCCCTCCTCCTTTTACCCCGGTAGCATTCAGAGCACCGCAATACACTTATCTTTTTCCGATGGGCGGAAATCCACCCGTGACCATTAACTCTCTTACCGGTCAAATTACCGGCGAACCAAATACCATCGGACAATACGTAGTGAGTGTTTGTGTATCCGAATACAGAAATGGCGTGCTCTTGTCCACTTTAAGAAGGGATTTCCAATTTAATGTAGCCAGTTGTCAGGGAACAGTAGTAGCCAGATTGAACAATGGAGTGGAGGTACGTAAGAAAAATTATGAAATCCTCCTCTGCAACAGTACCCAATTGCAAATGAGCAACGGCAGCTATCAGCAACAATTTATCAACAATACCGTCTGGGAATATGAGAACGGTGGAATCATGGAAACATACAACGGATGGCATCCATTGATTGACTTCAAAGAAGGTGGGCTTCATAATGGAAGATTTATTCTAAACCCCGGAACCAATTGCAGCGACACCGTTCAATTTCAGGTAAATGTCATTCCTCCCATTCAGCCGGACTTCAGCGTAAACTTTGACAGTTGCAAGGCCGGACCGGTTGAATTCAAAGATCTGAGTACTTCTGCATACAGCACCATCAACAATTGGAATTGGGATTTTGGTGATGGTTTCAAAGGATTTACAAAAGATTATACTTTGCAATACATACATCCTGACCGATATACTGTTTACCTGGAAATCGCAGATAATTTTGGTTGTAAAAACAAGACCCAAAAAGGAATTGTCTGGCAACCCGCACCTGATGTAGTTATCTTCGAACCCAGTATCCGTGAAGGTTGTGTACCACTCGAAGTTCAATTCAAAAACATCTCCTTCCCAACGGACAACAGTTATAAGTTTAATTGGATTTTTAGCGACAGTACCAAAGCAAGTGGATTCTCGGTAAAAAAAGTATTTGACTCCATCGGCAGCTATAATCTAAAGCTTCAGGTAACCTCACCATTGGGTTGCTTCAATGAAGCGGCTTTCAACAATGTGGTAAATGTATTCCCTCCTCCTATTGCTATGGGATCTATAGACAAAACACTTTTAAATATTAAAAATCCGGTCCTTCGGATGGAAGACAAAACACAGAATACCGTTGGTAGATCTTGGATCATTGATGGTTCAAAATATTATTTTGACAAAGATCTTGATTACACTTTTGCCGATACCGGAATTCACCACATCAGGTTGATCGTTAATGACCGTTTTTATGCACCGACACCGTGGACTTCGAACTGTTTATTTTTAGGGACTTTTCCTTGTTTATGCCCAATGCATTTACCCCTAACGGTGATGGACTGAACGAAGAATTTCTGCCGGTTGGTGAAATTCATTCTTTAGATTATTTCTCCCTCAAAATTTTTGATCGTTGGGGAGGATTATTATTCGAATCCAATGATCCAAACAAAGGCTGGAACGGAAAATACAACAATACGGGTAAAGATATTCCCGGAGGTGCTTATGTCTACGAACTCAAATACAGACAAAGCAGAAAAGAAGGCAGGATAGAAAAAAAGATGGTGACGCTGATCAGATAATGAGGAAGTGCCGAAGGTGGGACTCGAACCCACACGCCCTTTCGGGCACACGCCCCTGAAACGTGCATGTCTACCAATTTCACCACTTCGGCAATAAAACGGAGGCTGCAAATATAATCGATTCAGGGAAAATGTGACCATCACCACAAGTATTAATGTCGAAAGTGTCACGCCTCGGCAAATATTTTTTATGAATAATTTTTAAAATGATTGGCTTGTTAAAATTGATTTAGTATAATTGCATACTAAACACCCCTATATGAAAAACCCACATTACTCTTTTATCTTCTATTTGTTATTTTTATCATTGATTCAGCATGCTTGTGTGAACAATGAATACACTTGTCCACGGAATACCCCCACGCTAATTTTCCATGGATATCAACCTGCAGAGATTGACTCGGTGGTGTTTAATGGATTCACAAAGGGTTCAGGTTTCCAGACACTTGAAAAAAAAATCAGCAGCCTTAACAAGGAGGTTTCTTCTTACCGAAACCATGATACCCTCTATGTGGAATTTCCCGAATATCCAATGTCCGATAGTTTCGATTGGGAAATCAAATTAATTCCAGTCAGTCAGTCATTCCGATTTACTGATATAAAATATCAGAAAAATACTTGTGGCTGCAAAGGTTTGTTGGCTTGGGATTGTTACAATTTTGGCAATAGTTTATTCAGCGAAGCAAACATCGACGGTATCAAATACCAATGGAAGAATCAACCAATAGATTACAAAATAAGTCTTTACCGCAAGTAATTCTAAGTTTACCTATTTGATAGATTGATCCCCTTTTTGATTTTATGACCTGTTGCCAAGGAAATTCACAGAAGAAAATGGATGAGAAAAAATTTTCGGCTTTAAAGATAAATCCGCTATAAAATCAACTCCTGCAACTATTCTATGAAACCAAGCGTTCCCATATACAGCAGACTGTTTCATGGTCTGCTGTCAAAATCAATTTCAGATGAGTAAGGACAAAGGAACTAAAAACGTAAAAAAAGCCCCGGCGGATAAATCCAAAGGCAAATCTGTTTCCAGCTATAAGTCTGAAAGCAAAAGTTCGCAAACCAGTAATTCAGTTGTGAATGCATTCAGCCCTAAGGCGGAGAAGAATACAACGGGGAAGAAGTAATTTTGATTGGCTTTAAATAAGTGGACCCCTTGAAGTTAGAGGTGTACGCTTTTTTTCTAATGTGCGTTATGTTTTTTTTTGGAGAAAATTTGTCGGATGCAGATTTTAGGTATCTACGTCGATGTTTTTTCAGCCGATATGGCTTAGATAAAAAACCATCGGATTTTATGTAGATAGTACTCCGATTTATATTCAAAAATAATTGCCTCTCTGATTTCATGGCTTAACTTTGTCCGATGAGTGGACAATTATTTCAAGATCTCAAACACTCCTTTCTATCTGCAGCGAATCCTACCAGGGCAAAGGGCATGGAGGCTTATATGCGCCATCAGTTCGTATATTTTGGCATAGCTTCACCTATACGTAAAGAATTAGAACGAAAAGTATTTGCCAATTACAACAAATATGATTTTCCAACTGTAGAAGAATTTGTACTCAGTTGCTGGGCGGAAGACCAAAGAGAATGGAAGTACGCTGCCCTGGATTACACACAGAAATTTCAGAACAAACTTGGTTTAGAGGTTCTACCTCTTTTTGAAGAACTGATCGGGGATCAGTCCTGGTGGGATACGGTGGATTGTATAGCGCCCAACATCCTTGGCAAAATGTTACTAAAACATCCAACTGTTTTTAGAGAAAAATCTCTTCAGTGGATTGAAAGCGATAATTTCTGGTATCAACGGGCGGCCATCATTCTGCAATTGTTTTACCGCGACAAAACGGATTTCAACCTGATGCAAAGACTCATTTTAAAACACGCCGACAGTAAGGAATTTTTCATTCAAAAAGCATCCGGATGGGCGCTACGGCAATATTCCAAAACCAATCCACGTGCAGTCAGAAAATTTATTGAAACCAATGCACTTTCTTCACTTACCAGAAGAGAAGGGCTCCGGTTGTTGGAGAAATAAAATTTAATTTTAATTTTATCGGAACATTTTACCGGATTGAAAATTTAAAAGCCACAACTAAAATCTAAAACTGATCATTGGACCCAACTCCTAAAAATATGAAACTGGAACATAAGAAAGAGGACGTCATCAATATGCCCAATTTCTACTTAAGACTTTGGCGATATAATTTGTTTGCCCTGAGCTTGATTACTTTTTCCATGGCATTGGGAACGTTTGGCTATCATTTTATTTGCCATCTCTCCTGGCTGGATGGTTTCCACATGTCCGCCATGATTCTCACCGGAATGGGACCAGTTGCAGAAATGACCACCGTAGCATCCAAGTTATTTTCTTCCTTTTATGCTTTATACAGTGGCGTAGCCTTCCTAAGTATTACTGCCGTGTTTTTTGCCCCAATCATTCACAGGTTGTTGCACATCTTGCACGTCGAGAAAGATTAATTTTATAAAGATCTGCATTAGCTGTAATAAAAAAAGCCCCGCAAGATTTGCAGGGCTTTTTTATGATTTATATCTTGCTAATCTTTGAGCAAGCTAAAATTCTTAGCATCATTGACTTTAAAAGTATAGGACCTTGTACACAATTCATGCACATAAACATCATACCCTTCAATTACTCCTGTTACCCTCAATCTTTTATTTTGGGCATCCTTAGCATTGGCATACACTTCCGGCGGAACACTTTCTCCAAATTCGATTTTAACCGTATAATCAAAATTGTCCGGATCTCTTACGAACAACGCTGCCCCACCCTGAAGAATATTATTATTCCGCAATTCAACTTCAAGCGTCATGGTCTTTCCTTCACAAGGCATTACCTTGCCGCAAGGACCCTTGCAATCCGGACGTGTAGTTAGATTGCTTACACCCTTAATGGTGTTGTTGGTTCCACCACAAGCAATGAGGAATGCGACGGAACATAAGACGATGAGTTTTTTCATATCTATTTTTATCTAAAATTATTTTCCTAATAGTTCATTCGTAAGTCTCTCTGCGCGGTATATATATTTAAGCGCAGCAACCATACCGCCTGCATGCACACATACTGCCCTGTTGGAAGTTTCATCATAGATAAAACTACCCGGAAGCGATTCAATATTTCCATCAAAAATCAAACCCACAGCCTCTTTATTACGGTTGACAATCGGAGAACCGGAGTTACCACCTATGATGTCGTTAGTAGAAACAAAATTCATCGGTGCTTTCAACAATTCCACCGGTGGATTTTGCCATTTAGATGGCAAAGCATATGGTGCTTGCTCATTGTAAGAATAATAGCGATCGTATAATCCATAAAAGGTGGTTTTGTATGGCGCGATCGTTCCATTGTATTTGTATCCGGATACTTTTCCATCCGATAACCTTAAAGTAAATGTAGCATCGGGTGGAAGATTATTCCCTTTAACACCAAACACTGCATTGGCAATTTTAGCCTCCAATGCTCTTCTTCGAGGGGTACTGGATTGAAATGCAGTTACTGCATCATTGTATTTAGGTACAATAATTCTTGCCGCATCCAGAATAGGATCCTCAAACTTTTTAAATTTTGCTGGATCTTTTGCCAAAATTTTTTCAAGTTTTTCCAAATCCGTAAAATCAGTTTTCTTAAGCATTTTATCCGTTCTGGCTTCCGGGGTTTTTCCATCCAGAATTTTGTCGATAAATTTATTTTCCGGATGTTCATATTTCTGTAACTCCATCAGGTAGGTAGCAAAATATTCCTTCTCTTTATCCTGATCAATTACTTTCACCAAATCTTTAATGCCCATTCTGAGTTTATCCAAAGCTGCTGCATTATTAGGCATTTCCAAGGTCTTTTCATATTTGCCCAAAGCAAAAAGTAGATTTACTATATTTCCTTTGATGCCTCCTGGACCCGCCAAAGTGACAACAGCAGCATGTTTCTTCAAGCCATCTACCGCCTTACCCAATTCATCCCAATAGTCTTCGCCTTTTAATTTTGTTTTCTTCCTGATTTCATCTTCCATTTTTTTCTTCCTGGCCATCAGATCCGGATTTCTAAGTCCCCCATAAATTCCCTGAAAAACCTTCTGGCTGTTGGCCAATCCAAAAATTTCATTTTTCAAATCCACACTTGGCGCAGATGCATATTCCTTCTCTAAAAGTTTTATGCGGTTGGTAAACATTTCATATTGCAGATTGTAACGATAGTCCCGGTCATATTCCAATTGTTTGGTGGTCCTGTATCGCTCAGTAGTCCCCGGATTTCCAATGACAAACACCGGCTCTCCTTCTTTTACCCCATCCACATTGAATTTAAAATAATTTGCACTGGAGTTGACAGGATTGCCATTCTCGTCGTATGCGCGCCAAAAAGTACAATCGAGCGTATATCTTGGAAAGGTGAAATTGTCCGGATCTCCTCCAAAGAAACCTAGATCCGTCTCAGGAATCATTACCAACCGAATATCATTGTATCTTTTGTATCCGTAGATGCTGAATCTACCTCCACTGTAAAAAGTAACGGTCTGCAACCGTAATCCTTTCCATCCGTCCATTTGCTGATACTCCCGAGTTACCTGAGCGAGTGCGCTGTCCTGAAAAAGTTTTCGCTCTGTGTCATCTTTCGCCTTTTCCATCATTTTAAGTACCCGGTCGGAAATGTCCGCAGCCATGATCATTTGCTCGACAAACAGACCTTCGGATTTACGCTCATCTGCCATCGTAGCTGCGTAAAATCCATTCTTGTCAAAATCTTCCCCTTCTTTCTGTAGTTGAGGGGCCACATCACGCGAACAGTGGTGATTGGTCATGATCAAGCCGTTGGGCGAAACAAAAGAAGCGGAGCACCAACTTGCAAATCTTAAGGAAGACTTGCGCACATCATCAAACCATTTATCATCCGGAGTAAAATTATATGCCTCCTTAAACCAATCCTTTGGCGGATTTTCAAATGTCCACATCTTTCCAAAATCGAATCTTTTTGGGGTAGACATGTCTTCCTGAGCGGTCAGGTTAAAACTGACGATCAATAACAGGGAATAAAAAACTTTCTTCATGACCAATATATTTTTAAAAATTCGTGCAAAGATAAACTAACGCGAACAAAGCAAATTAAATTTTGGGATAGAGGACTTTTTCAAGGGTGCTGATGGTCAGAGGATGGTAAATTTTCTTGGATCGTTGAAAAATTTCCCTGGACTGTTGTCCCAATCCCTTTTCTACAAGGGCTTCATACAATGGCGTGAGAAATTTTCTTCTACCCACTGAGCCTAAGAATCGCTCTAACTCATTCAAATATTTTGCCCCCATCCCGGATTTAATAATAAAAAGCAACCAGGCATGCGCGATTTCAGAATTACCGGATCCGGAAAGCTTAAAAGCTGCATCAAGGTTCTTTATACGGGTTTCATTCTTATCCAGGGGTAACATTCTGATAAAATGAAGCCACTCATGGGTGGACCATGATTCGCTGCCCAGGCTGATTGGATCATTGGTTTTCAAAAATGAGGTGAGCTTTCTCTCCACAGTCTCAAAATTGCTGTTGTCCCACCCTGGTTTGAAAGAAATTAATCCGGGCTCATAGACCCATTTTTGGATGGTATCCCTTAAATCTTTAGGAATGGACGGAAATGCCTGATCGAAAAACTTCAAAAATCCTTCGGAAGTGTTGGATTTGAATTGGAAGGCGTCAAAATAAGATTTCAAAAACGGATCCCAGCGATCCCTCCCCAATCTCTCTTCCAAAAAGCGCAGGAGTAACTTACCCTTTTCATAAGCTATATCGCTGAGTGCCTCTTCAGGATCTATATCTTTCAAATTTAATTTGAGTCGGGTAAAAGGGCTGGTATCCCCCATTTCATGCATGGTTTTTTGCAAATCCTGGTAACCGAGCAGACTCAACATATCTGCATACGGCTTACCGTACAAAGACTCCATGATGCGGCTTTCAAAATAAGTGGTAAAACCCTCATTCAACCAAAAATCTTCCCAGGTAGCGTTGGTCACCAGATTCCCTGACCAGGAATGTGCCAGCTCATGTGCCAATAAAGAGGTGAGCGATCGGTCTCCTGCAATGACTGTAGGGGTCAAAAATGTAAGTCTGGGATTCTCCATGCCCCCAAAAGGAAATCCTGTCGGAAGAACAATGACATCATATCTGCCCCAGGGATAAGGACCGTACAGTTTTTCTGCAGATTCGACCATTTTCTCCAAATCTTCAAATTCATAAGCTGCTTTATGGATAATTTCTGCTTCTGCATACACGCCGGTACGCTTACCTAAGGGTAAAAATTTAAAATCCCCCACTGCCAGGGCCATCAAATAGGCTGGCACCGGTTTATCCATTTTAAAGGAATAGATTCCACTGCTGTCAACAATTTGGCTATTTTCTGCACTCATTACGGCCATCATTCCTTTGGGAACTTTCACCTTTGCAGTATAGCTGAATCTGATACCCGGTCCATCCTGACACGGAATCCAGCTACGCGCATAAATGGATTGGCTTTGCGTAAACAGGAATGGAAACTTGTGTGAATAAGTAAAGTTAGAATCAAGCCATTGAAGAGCCATCGCGTCTTTGTTGGTAGAATAATGCAGATGTACTTTTCTGGTGTCGGGTTTTATGATGATTTCAATGGAGCTTCCAAGCAGGGTATCAGAATCCGGACTTGTAAATCCAATTGGTTGCTTCCGGCCCTGTTCATCTTCAATCTCCACCTTGCTGATGGTGAGCCCCAGATTATCAAAAATAATCCTGTGTGCATTTTGATGTGAAATGGTGTAAGAGGCCACCCCGATTATTTGCTGCAACTCAAAATCACACGCTATGTCCAAATCCAAATGAACAGTCCTGGCTTCATCCGGTCGGGAAAAACTATGTGGATCCGGTCTGGAGGTGGAATCTTTGATTTTTGCCGGTTGTACCTCTTTGCAGCCCAAACACAAAAGCAAAATAAATAACTGATACTTCATTACTGAGACTAAAAATATTCAGAACAAAGCTACGACATCAGCAGCCGCAAGAGAAATCAGGAATCTTAAAGCTTGGTTAATAAATCAATGCCTTGTATACTTTCAAGATAGGAATAAGAATCAGGTCCCATATGGAAAAGTAGATCCAACGCGGAACTTTGGGCAGGTACGGGATCGCTTCCCCAATAGGAAGGTAAATATTTTCCTTCGAATAAAGATGGTTTTAGTGCAGATCTTAAATCCAAAATCTCTTCTTTTGTTTCCTTTTCATAAGATTGGGTCTCTGACAAAGTAGTGTCTAGTTTAAGCATATTCAACAACCATTTCAGACTTTTCAAATCAAAATCATATAGGGAATTTGGGCCGTTTTGAATCAGTTCGAACAGCTCATCTTTATAAAAAATAAAATAAGGGCTCCTTCCGTAAATACTCTGCAAAGTCTTGATGTGCTGTTCCCTCCAGGGTAATTCATTTGCAATTTCTACCAGTCGAATAGGCAATGATTCATTCTTCCCTTTTCGAAGCGGTATGCTCAGCATTTGGAGTACATTTCCGGAAGGTAAAAAAAATCGATTCCTAAAACTTCTCTTCTGATAATGCTCACAAGTTTCAATGAGGACATTTTGATCAAGACATTCTGCCAATAATACGATTGGTGTAAAAACACTAATGGGAATCAGTACAGAATGAACATGCATAATTTCAGGAAATGTCCGGTAAAGTTAGCGCAATAAATATTTAGCCTGCTAATATTTACTTCACAAAGATCAACCGTTAAAAATTACTCAGGTTGACCTTCATTCTTCCAAATTTTTAGAGATCAATTGCGTATCGGTATTTTTGACTGCTGCTTAATTCTCCTTAAATCCAATCAGCATACATAAAAATAAAAATACTATAATAATAAAGTGGCTTTTTGAAAACATTTGAGTAGGAAAACCACGTATCAGATTATAAATGTAAATGATGGCCAACCCCAAAAGCGTATTGCCTAAAAAATAAAGAATAAAACTGATAAAGAATAAATTCAATGTTATATGGCTCTGGGATTTTCGGTAGATAAAAGCAAACAAGAGGGAAATCATTATTGTAATTCCCAAATTAAACATTCTGTTATTCATAAGCATAGTCTATATTTTGAAATATTAGATCATCATTTTAAAAATAATTTATTTGATCATATTCCTTTTACTCTTTTTTATATAAAGATATGTTAACATTATGTTAATTTATCATTAGAAATTAAAAAATAATCTTAATTTAGAAAAAATTAATTATGAAAACAACTTTCAACTTTCAACTTTCAACTTTCAAGAAATTAATTTCTAGAAAAGTTAACCATGGCAAATTTGCATTATTAGTTTTCACCTTGTTGTCTTTTCATTCATTAATCGCTCAGGTAAAAGTTTTCTCCGGTGGTAACACAACTGTTGGAACGCTTTCTGAAATAGACAATATTTTCAGACTGCAGGTTGAGTCAGGATCGTCGCCCACTATCGGACGGGGATCACTTTACCTAAAAAGTGTATCCCACATCAATGATTATCAATATTGCCAAATTAATAATGTAAATAGAGCACTAAGTAAAGGATTGGAAATCCAACTGAATGGGGTTTCTAAATACTACATAAGAGGGGATGGAGTTACTGTGTTTTTGTCGGATAAGAATTTGAAGACCAATATTACAGACCTACCACCTTCCTTGGAAAAAATTCTTCAATTAAAGCCTTATTCATACCAGTTTATTGATGAGTTGACAACTTCAAATAAATTAAGATTCGGATTCCTTGCACAAGAAATGGAAGAAATTTTACCTGCTTTGGTTGACAAAGAAAATGAAAAATCCCTTGGAATTAATTATATTGAACTAATTCCATTTATGGTAAAAAGCATACATGAGTTGAATAACAAAATCATCCAACTTGAGGCTCAACTGGACCAATGTTGTAATAATTTGCAAGATCGACCTAAAAAATAATATCATGAAAGTCATCTACATCTTATTACTTGATATCTTATGTCTGTTGCCTGCATGCATTCGCGCCCAACACTTTCAAACAAATGATGCTACATGGCTCACTCAGAAATTTGACGACTTTAATTCCTTAAACGAGGTAACTGAATGGACGAATGGATATGACTGGGGTGATATTAACAATGGGCTGGAATGCAACAAAGATTCTAATGTAACTTGCCAAAGTGGCTGGCTAACTTTAAAGGCTGAAAAACTTGTAAATCCTATTACTTGTAATACTAATCTGTACTACTATCGAAGTGGAGCCGTTCATTCAAAATTTTCCTATAAATATGGTTATTGGGAGATTAATGCCAAGATGCCAATCGGCTATGGTTTTTGGCCAGCCTTTTGGGTTTTTGGTGCAAATGCATCTCAGTGCTGGTGGAATGAAATTGACATTAATGAACCAAGTGGAGAAATTAGTGAATCCGGCTTGCATACCGGATTCAATTATGTGTGGGTTGACCCATCGATAAGTTGTGATTCTGGTCTTAGTGCCGGCATCACTAAAACCTACGTGGGCTTAATCAGTGATCCTCATAAATATGCTGTTCTTTGGGAACCAAACCGGTTGACTTGGTTCTATGACAATAAACAAATTAAAACAATTCACGATCCTGTTTTTACCCCAAATCATTCCATAAAAACTTTAATAAATTTTGCGATCGATCCTTGGTTTACCCCAAAGCCTGCAACAGTTTTTCCGGCTGAGTTTAAAGCTGATTACCTAAGAATATCGCAATTGGACTTAGATTGCAATACCGCATCAACAATCTGCACTTACAATGGCCTTAGTTCAAATAAATTGAGAAAAAGTTATACCATGGGTGGATCCGGATGCAATACAATAATTGACATTGGCGTAGAAAATCCATTTTGGGCCACGGATTTTATATTACTTCAGGAAAACACCACGGTTAATCGAGTAACCGGAGGTGGAGGTTATGCCCTTTTTTATACTACAGCTTGTCCTAATTGAAAGATTATTTAATTCCAAGATCATGAAAAAATTATTATCTTTTTTCTGGCTAATCACTCTTGCAAGTTTGAATATTCATGCATTGCTTAATGCCCAAATCAAAGACTTGGATGGCAATCTTTATGAGGTAGTCAAAATAGGTAACCAACAATGGTTAAAACAAAATTTAAAATCCACCCACTTTCCGGATGGAAACCCGATTGCAAAAAGTCAATATGTGGCATACAACCACGACTCAGCTCTTGTTAAAAAACATGGTTACCTTTACACCAGGTCCGCGACTTTATACAACGGATTTGGATCCAAAATTCAGGGATTATGTCCGGATGGTTGGAGAATTCCCAATTTCAACGATTGGTTTGATCTTGCAGTTTATTTAAAAGCAGATACGAGTTTATTTTCCCAATACGAAATTATTCACAATATAGGACGTAATATAATAGATACATGTTGGATAACTACATTCCCTCCACCAAATAATGATTCCGGATTGTCCATTCTACCTTCTGGAGTTTATGATTCTAAAACAAAACTTTTTACTAATATTGATTGGGGAACAGTCTATTTTTGGTTAACTCCAGAGCCGAGGAATGGTGCATTAGAAATCGAAGTAACTTTTATAAAATTCCTTAAATGGTCCGATAATCTTGATTCCAAATTTTTTCCCATCCGTTGTATAAACGCAACCAGTACCAATACTTCATCTGCTTCCAGTGAATTTCCAGTTCTTAATATTTTACCCAATCCAGCATCAACGTATGTGGAGATAGACACAAAAATTAATCTAGACAAGGTATATTTAATCAATTCTTTAGGACAGGAATTTCCTATTCATACGACAGGAAATAACCGATTCTCCATTATCGACATGCTTTCCGGATACTATTGGGTTAAAATTTACTCCGAAGGTAAAATTTATTTTGCCCCATTTGTAAAATTGTAGACTGATCTTTATGGTATAAAATTAAACAATTTATCCTGAGCAATAAATCACAGTCCTTAAATCAGGTTAATCATACATCAAATAAAATTTGTTTACAGGACAGCAGTTAAAATAATGCGGAAGCTCAATTCAAGATTTAGACACATACTTTGATGCTAAACATTCGAGTAATTTAATCAGAAACAGTCTTTCTTAATGTAGACACTTATGTAAATATTGCCTTAAGATTGAGCATCTTTGTATTAGTTAATCCCTCATTTTGAATTCCTATATATCTCATAAAATTTTAAATCCTGTTTTGTTAAAGGACAAGCTAGACCCGGCGCTGGATATCATAGTGGTAATTCCTGCCTTCTATGAGGATAATTTATTTCTTGCGCTGGACTCTTTAGTCCATGCAAATACTTTAGGAATTAATGTAGAAATATTACCGGTATTAAACTATCCGGAAAATAAAGGAGCACAATATCTAGATTTTCATGAACAGCAGAGAGCACAACTTCTTCTCTATTCAGAAAAAAATAACCGGCCAGGATTCACAATCCATTGCCTGCCGATACAAGTGCTTCCTGCTAAACATGCAGGTGTGGGCCTGGCCAGAAAAATAGGAATGGATGAAGCAGTTCGGCGATTTCACCAAATTAGAAAACCCAAAGGAATCATTCTAAATTTTGATGCAGATTGTATCTGTCATGAAAATTATTTCCAAAGCATTTTTAATTATTATCAAATGCCCGCTGCAAAACCGGCAGTGAGCATTGGATTTGCACACCCACTGCTCAATATTCCTGAAAAGCAACGTCAGGCCATCATTGATTACGAACTACATCTCCGCTATTACATCAACGCCCAGAAATATTTTAATTATCCATTTGCCATGCAAACTTTGGGTTCCTGTTTTGGCGTAACCGCTGAGTCCTATTGCGCACAAGGTGGTATGAATAAAAGACAGGCGGGTGAAGATTTCTACTTTCTTCATAAATTTTCTGTGTTGGATCAACTGGGTGAAATAAATGAAGCCTTGGTATATCCATCCGCTCGAAAATCTGATCGAGTACCATTTGGTACCGGTAAGGCAATAGGGCAATATCTCGACCAAAATTTCCAGTTGAGCTATTCCCTGGAAGCCATTCATTTGTTTATGAATTTTTTTCATCAGCTACATGAATTCTATACTTTAGACTCCATGGCGGCAGTGGACAAATTGAAGGAGATTTCGCCCATACTTGCAGAATCTCTTTTGGATCAGGGATTTTTGCAAGAGCTCGATTTGATTCAAAAAAATACCTCCGGAGAAAAAGCTTTTGTCAAAAGATTCAACAGATGGGCCAATCCTTTTAGACTGATGAAATTCCTTCACGAGGTCAGAGACAAAGGTTTTCCCGACAAAGAAGTTGGTATAGGCGCAGCAAAACTAATGCGTAAAATCAAGCCGGAAGGATTGCTCGAAGATAAATTATCCCTCTTGGAAGGATACCGCAAATTGGACGGAATCTTTTAAAACTCAAGCATCAATTCCTTACGATAAGAAGCATCTGCTTCATGATTGAAATTCCAATAATCCAATAAAATTTTCTTCTTAAGTTTTGCTGTGGTCGTCATAGATGTCGACCCTTCCTGATATGATTCCTCCCAGCCTAAAATTTCATAGGGTGCTGTGGACGAAAATCGAATATTGAGTTTGCGTTGCAATGAAACAAAATCCAGAGCATAAACTTTTTCTGTTGATGAGGACTCCATTAATGTAGCCTTTACCTTTACAACTTCGTAGGGTTTATGTTTCAACCGAACATAAAACAAGCCAGGCAACATGTCAACATCTCCAGTCGGAAGTTGTGCAGGATTGATCCTGATCTGGTTAAAAATGGCATCTTCGGACCACACCAGATTGCGGGTGAATCGCTGATCTCCTTCTGTTTCAAAATAGGAGAACTGTTGCACCTCGTAATGACCCTCTTTTCTGTTGACCTGGGTAAATACATGACCACACCATTCCTGCACACTTACATTTAATTTAACCGGATATGGACTCACTGCAGATCCAACTTCAGTAAAACTACTTAACAACATGGAGTAGGGGTAAATTCCTGTATTGAATTTTTTAGAATAGTTAAGTTTCAACACAGGTAATTTATCCTGACCGGCATTGGTGGGATCATCCAATTTAACTTGCTTGGATTTCGAAAAATCTTCTGCGACAAAAATCAATACTCCCTCACCTTTTCTTACTTCGCCATACCGTACCTGCTGCAAATCATAACTGCTCAACTCCGCTTTGCCTAGATACCAATAATCACTCAGACTTTGATCTTGTGTTTTGACAGCTTCTACAGACGAACTTGGAGGAGTAGAATGTTTAGAATCAACTGTGCACGAAATGACCGTTGATAATAAAATTGCAGAAAAAAAAACACCTGACCACCTATTCAATTTCATAAACATACTTTGTACATCAACAAGTATAGGTATCAGGAGTTCATTTAAAAATCACTATCTTTCAGGAGATCGGGTCGTCTGGTACGTGTTCTTTCCAGGGATTGTTCATATCGCCACTCCTCAATTTTAGCTTCATGTCCACTTAGCAAAACTTCCGGAACAGTGAGTCCATTGAAATCTGCAGGCCTGGTGTAAACTGGCGGTGCGAGTAAATCATCCTGAAATGAATCGGTCAATGCAGAAGTTTCATCATTCAACACCCCGGGAATTAATCTTCCGAGTGTATCCACAAGAACAGCTGCAGCCAATTCACCACCACTCAGGACATAATCCCCAATGGATATTTCCATGGTCACCCAATGGTCCCTTACGCGCTGATCAATTCCCTTGTAATGCCCACAGATGAGCAGCAAATTTTGTTTAAGGCTGAGTGTGTTGGCGATTTTTTGATTCAATGTGTGGCCATCAGGAGTCAGGTATATGACTTCATCATAATTGCGTTGGGACTTCAAGGATTCAATGCAATCTACAAGAGGCTCGATCATCATGACCATTCCCGCACCGCCACCGAAAGCATAATCATCCACTTGCTTGTAAGCACCCTTGCCAAATGTGCGCAGATCATTAAGATGCACTTCAAGCAAACCTTTATCTGCAGCCCGCTTCAAAATAGAATGTTCAAACGGACTCCTGAGCAATTCAGGCAGAACTGTAATGATGTCAATTCTCATCCTAAACTGTTTGGTTCTTTGGTATCCCTTCCATTCATGAAGGGTATTTATTTATTGTTCTATCCCCAATAATTCTACTTCAAATATCAAAGCAGCAAAAGGCTTAATGTCCGCACCTGCACCCTTTTCTCCGTAGGCCAGTGAATAGGGAATGAAAAACTTGAATTTAGATCCCACAGGCATCAACTGCAGACCTTCAGTCCATCCTTTGATCACCTGGTTTAATGGGAAAGAAATGGGCTCATTGCGCAATACCGAACTGTCAAATACTTTTCCATTAATAAGTGTTCCGTGATAATGTGTATTCACTTTATCGGTAGCTTTTGGCTTGGGACCTTCTCCCATTTTGATCACCTCATATTGAAGGCCACTTGCGGTTGTGGTTACACCTTTTCTTTTACCATTTTCTGCCAGAAATTTCTCACCTTCCTCTTTGACCCCGCTGTTGGCTTTTTCTGCCATTTTTGACAATGCCTGACTGTAAATTTCTGAAGCTTCCTGCATGCTGATTTTAGTCTTAGCTCCGGACATAAATTCCTCCAGTGCTTCTACCACATCCGGTGCAGAAATTTTTTCAATGCCTTGTTGTTTCAAACTGTTACCAAATAACAAACCAATGCTGTAACTCAAAGAATCCATTTTATAATTGCTTTGTGCAGCAGACCGGGTGGTAAATGATAAGCTGCCGATGATAAAAAATAATATTCCTAAAGAACTTCCTTTCATATTATGATTGTTTAAAAGCTGCATAATTTTTGAAAAACATAGGGATGGTTTCGATGCCCTTGTAAAAGTTCGCAAGACCATAGTGCTCATTTGGCGAATGGATATTGTCTGAATCCAGTCCAAATCCCATCAGTACTGTTTTCAAGCCTAAAACTTTTTCGAACAAAGCAATAATCGGGATACTTCCACCACCTCTTGTAGGTATTGGCTTCTTTCCAAAACTTTGCTCGATTGCCAAAGCAGCAGCACGGTAGGCCTCACTGTCAGTTGGGGTTACCACCGGCTCTCCACCATGGTGTTCTGTCACCTTTACTTTTACATAAGGAGGTGCAATGGATTCAAAGTATTTGGTAAAAAGCTGAGCTATGTCGTGTGACTTTTGATTAGGCACCAGACGCATGGATATTTTTGCGTTGGCCTTGGAAGGCAAAACAGTTTTAGCACCCTCTCCAATATAACCACCCCATATTCCATTCAACTCCAAGGTAGGACGGATGCCAGTACGTTCTAGTGTGGTATAGCCTTTTTCGCCCCACACTTCAGCAACTTTAAGATCCGATTTATAATCTTCCAGACTAAAAGGAGCTTTATTCAACTCTTCCCTTTCAGCCGGCGTCATTTCCATCACCTGATCATAAAATCCCGGAATGGTAATATGGTTGTTTTCGTCATGCATGGAGGCAATCATCTTGGCCAGTATGGTTATTGGATTTGCCACCGCACCACCATACACTCCAGAATGCAAATCCCTGTTGGGTCCTACCACTTCAACTTCCATGTAGGCAAGTCCTCTCAGACCAGTTTCAATGGACGGATTCTCCATACTGATCATAGAAGTATCACTCACCAGAACTATATCTGCCTTAAGTTTTTCTTTATTTGCTTCGAGAAAGGCTCCCAAATTGGAAGAACCTACTTCCTCCTCTCCTTCGATAATAAATTTTACATTACATGGAAGTGTGTTGGTTTTAACCATGGCCTCTAAGGCTTTTACGTGCATAAAAACCTGTCCTTTATCATCGCACGCCCCCCTTGCATAAATTTTACCATCCTTTACCACCGGCTCAAAAGGTCCACTGGTCCACAATTCAAGAGGATCAGGCGGCTGAACATCATAATGCCCATAGGTTAAGACAGTTGGAAGTTTGGGATCAATAATTTTTTCGCCAAAAACAATTGGGTGACCCCCGGTAGGACAAATTTCTGCTCTATCGCATCCTGCTGCTAATAAAGACAGCTTCACAGCCTCCGCACAACGGGCAGTATCTGCATTATGGTTTGAATCTGCACTTACAGAAGGAATCTTCAACAATTCAAGTAACTCATCCAAAAACCTTTGTTTGTTTTGTTCGATATAATTAATATGCATACAATAAATTTTAAAGTGCTTTAACGAGAAAAAAGTATAATTATTTAATCAACATTTGAAATCATTAGGAGTTTTGAGAATTTGGATCTAATCTAACAATTTTTAGTTCTTGGGTAAATGTACGACCGGATTTACTTTCATGTTGTAAAACATAAAGCTGAGCATATCTGCGATCTCATCGATTTTTTTTCCGGTCGGTTTACCGGCTCCATGACCCGCAGCGACATCTACCCGAATGAGTACCGGGTTTTTACCTTGTTGCGCTGTCTGTAAAGCGGAGGCAAACTTAAAAGAATGGGCCGGAACTACCCGGTCATCATGATCTGCAGTCGTAATCATGGTAGATGGGTATTCCGCAGGTCTGCAATTGTGCACAGGAGAGTATTTTTTTAAATAATTAAACCCCTCTTCTGTATCACTGGTGCCATAATCAGTGGCCCATGCCCAACCTATGGTGAATTTATGATAACGAAGCATATCAAGCACTCCTACAATGGGAAAGGCAACTTTGCACAAATCTGGTCGCTGCGTGATACAGGCTCCTACCAATAGCCCCCCATTGGAACGGCCCTCAATGGCTAGTTTGTCTCTGGAGGTATATTTTTCTGAAACCAGATAATCAGCAGCTGCAATAAAATCATCAAATACATTTTGCTTTCGCTCCTTGGTGCCTGCTTCATGCCATTTTTTACCAAATTCACCTCCTCCTCGTATGTTGGCAACTGCAAAAATTCCGCCGCACTCAAGGATCGGAATTCTTCTTTCTGCAAAAGTGGGTAAATAAGAGATGTCAAATCCTCCGTAACCATACAACAGGGTTGGAGCTTGTCCATCTTTTTGCAGTCCTTTTCGATGGGTCAAAAACATGGGTATTTTTGTTCCATCTTTGCTGTTGTACCACACTTGTTCGGTCGTGTACAGATCAGGATCAAAATTAAGTTTCGGTTCAAAATATTTTTCAACTTCGAAGGAATTCAAATCCAGACGAAAAATACTCGTGGGTCTGATGTAAGAAACAAACGAATAAAATGCTTCTGAATCATCCTGCTTTCCACTAAACATTTCTACAGTTCCCAATTCAGGCAGTTGTATGTTTTTTTGCAAATTACCGTGAAGATCAAAAATCTTGATTTCGCTGGAAGCATTGTGCATATAGACGGTAACCAACTTGTGATTTAATAAATAGACAAGTTGCAACACATCTTCCCCTTCCATTAGAACATCCTGCCAGCTTTTGGGTGAATATTTAAGCATATCAATCGAAACAACTTTCCAATTAGCTGCTCCTGCGTTCGTATGGACAAAAATCTGACTACCTTCATTACCAATGATGCTGTAGTCTTGATCAAATTCAGTTACCAGCCATGTCCAATTATTTTGTTCAGTTGTCAAATCTTTTATCGCAAGTGCATTTCCACTGGTAGATTCCGAAATAGATAAAATTAAATACTGTTCATCCTGGGTAATGGTTGCACCAACATTTCGCAAAGGGTGCTTTTTATCCTCATATATGAGCTGATCATCTTTCTGTGGCGTTCCTATTCTGTGATAATAAACTGCGTGATTTTCATTTTTACCTGACAAAGCAGTCTGGCCCTTAGGTTCGGGATAACGACTGTAATAAAAACCATTTTTATGCCAACTGATATTTGAAAACTTTATCCATTCAAGCGTATCACTCAGAAAATTTCCGTTATTTAAATCCTTCACCAAAATTTTGTTCCAATCGGATCCTGCTTCAGAAAGTTGGAAAGCCAGATAACGACCATCCTTTGAAACTGTAATTCCACTGACGGAACTTGTACCCTCTTTGCTGAAAGCATTTGGATCTAATACCAGGTTTGCCGGCTTTTCGGGACCAGCCTTTCTGAAAAGTACATCCTGGTTTTGCAGTCCATCGTTTCTAAAGAAAAAATAAGAATTGGCTTCTTTAAATGGGGCTCCCTGCTTTTCATAATTCATCAGATCTGTAATTCTGGTCTTTAGAGCCTGCCTGAAAGGAATATGCCCAAGGTAATCAAACGTCAGTTTATTTTGAGCCAACACCCAATCTTTGGTTTCTGAAGAATTATCATCCTCCAGCCAGCGGTAAGGATCCGGTACTTCGTTTCCAAAATAATCATCTTTTACGCTGTCTTTTGCAAAGGTGCCATAAGCCAAAGGAATGTCTGGAAAATCATTGGATCCGGCACCGGGGTCATTAGTCTTGCAGGATAAAAATGTCATAACAGAGGCAATAAGGCTTGAATATAAGATTCGTTTCATTATGATTAACTTGCCGGAAAAACAAAAGGCCGCCAAAAGTAAGAAAAAACCTTCTATTGGCTTATTTTTGTCCAATCTTAACTATGCCAGCCATTCAAATATTGTCACTATTCCTGCTTAACTGGTTGTGCACACCGGAAGATTTAAATGCACATCGAATTTCATTAGGTCATGAATCCCGGCTTTGTGATTTGTATACAAATACAGATAGTCTAAACATAACCATTGCCGACATTGAAAAAAACATTCATCAACTGAAGGAATCATTGGCCATCCTGCAAGATCAATTGGAATATCTACATGCTGAAAATTCCAGGTATCAATCTCAAAAATCGGAAAGAAAAAAAATAGAAGAACAGATCAGAAAAAAAGATTTAGAAATTTTGGCCATTGAATTCAAATTGCGCAAACAATATTTTTTCCTTACAGAAACCAGACAAATCAGCTTCCAACCATTAGATAAACAAGAAGGAATATTAAAGATACTAAATGAAAAAATCCGATTCTTCGAACAAGCAAAAATTTCAAAAGATGATCTTAAAAAAGATCTGACCCCTCTTACCCTCCCAACAGATAATTATTTTAAAAGTTTGCCTTTTGATTGTGGGCTTACCTTATCTGAAGATCAGGAAATTTTAGCCACCAGGTTTATTCCATTTTTTAGCCATACCCCGGCTAATTTGGAGGCGCATTTTAAAGAACGCGAATTTGTTGAATCAGAGATACGATTGCTCCGATCCCGCAAAAAGTATTTTATGGAAATCAGATTGGTTTTCAATACTTCGAAAGCACAAAAAACCTATGGTTTGTTTGAAGCCGGAAATCCTATAAAATTGATTTTGCTGGATGGCACATACACTTATCTGAATGCAAACGCAAGCAACAGTGGTATCGTAGATGAGAAAGCCGGCACAACCATCTATCAGATTCAATGTCCTCTTTCACATGATAAAATTAAGTTGCTTAAGAAAAATAATCCGGACAGAATAATCATCCTCTGGGAAGGAGGGTTTGAAGATTTTGATATCTATCATGTGGATGCAATCCAAAAATTATTCAAATGCCTAGAGTAAGAGAAATTACCAAACTGGGCTTGCATCTTCCAACAGATCCACGATGGGTTGATCTTGCAAGCATGAAACTTGAAGACATACTCACCGATCATGCATTCTGCGAACAAAAAGCCGCCAGTGCATGCATTAGCTTGATACAATTATATCCGGAATATGACGAACTGGTCACCAATGTTGCACCGGTAGTTACTGAAGAATGGGGACATTTCAGACAAGTGGTCGCAGAGTTAAAAAAACGCGGCCTTAAGTTAGGCTTCCAGCGAAAAGACGAATATGTTTCTGATCTTTTAAAATTTCACAAAAAAGGAGGCAGCAAGAAAGACCGACTTTTAGATTTGCTGCTTACCTGTGCCTTGATTGAAGCCAGAAGCTGTGAGCGATTTCGATTACTGTCACTTGGATTGGAGGAAGAAGAACTCAGAAATTTTTATCATCAATTTATGGTTTCCGAGGCCGGGCATTACAGAATGTTTCTGGATCTGGCAGATCATTATTTTGATCCAATAATAGTTCGCGCGAGGTGGAAGGAATATTTGGATTACGAAGCCGATGTTATCGCAAAACTTGGGCCGCGAGGAGACAGGATGCACTGAAAATGGAATGAGAAAATTTGAAAATGAGCTAATGAGTTAATGTTGCGGTTGTTTGATGCTTCCCAGCGTCAATTTAATTTGAAAATTTGAAAATGAGCTAATGAGTTAATGTGTTCTTGAGTTAATGGACTCAAAATTGGAAGCCGGAAATCACATAGGTAGTTTATGGGACGGATACATTAATTAAAATAATTTACTTTTTTATCCATCCTTGATAATAAGTGGTAGTCAATAATAATTGGGAATAAATTAAATAAGATATCTTTCAATGAGTAATAATCATTGCTTAATGATTGACTCTGAATGTGCTAGCCCATCAGAATCTACTGCATTGACAACATACACACCAATAGGCCAATGATGAGTTAGAACGATATTGGTTTCTTCAGGGTCATCGCAATACCATTCTGTCATTAGCTTGCCTTGCATGTCATGCACCCGATATAGTAACTTATTGCTGGAATAATTCTGAATGATAAGCCTATCTGAAAATGGATTAGGATAGATTGTAAAGAGCTTATTTCCTTCCTCTGCCTTGGTATCAATATTATTAGTTTTACCACAATCAGGTATAATACACCCATCATTATCTACCTTGATTAACAATGGCATATAAGGAGCTTCTTTCAGCTTCTCATATGCATTATCCCGATAAGAATATCCTCCCAGCAAGTAACCAGACTTATCAGGCAAGGCCTTAAGTTCAAATATTTTACTCTCTTCAGCATCTGTCCAATGCTTTACAATGCCTTCACGCAGGACATACTTTCTTCTCCAGATGCTATCTAGATTGCTGTTGAGTTTAATTAGAGAAGCTTTCTGAATCGATGTATTAACGGTATCAAGTTTCATCTTAGTACTGTCATATCGTGTATAGCTAAAATAGTTATATCCATTATAACTTAACAATATTCCTTCGTCATTGGCTGGGATTATCTTTTCATAATAAAGTGATCCTTGCCATCCATAAAGATGGCTTCCAATAGTTTTGGATTTCTTGAAACTTAAATCCGGACCTAACAAGGTAACTCCTTCTGTCGATAAACTATATCTACGTTGATATAGATCGCATCGTTCTGATGACAAGTAAAAGTCTCCATTGCTTAATTGACAGATATCATAAACTGCACCAAGCTGTTGATTATTCTTACTCTTGAACTCATTTATTACATTGCCAAGACTATCCAATTTATACACAATGGTAAGATAATATCCAAATTGATTCTCATAACTAGTTCCTATATAGTAATAACCTTCCCTGTCAACATAAGCTGAATTACATGTATTAGAATTTCCATTGGTTGAAGCCCCCCCAAGTACTTTGGTCCATAGCTTATTACCTTGTTGATCCATCTTAATTACCTGTACTTTGCGATAGAATGAATCTTGCTGATTAGGTACTGATATGTTATGCGCCACAATTAGATACCCATTAGGATCTTTGGCCATGCCTCCAAATCTTAAAAAACAGCTATCACACACACTATTACGAATGTCATAGATTTTTGTTTCCTCCGTAAGATAATTATACTTTAAAATGGCTTCATTATTGGTTTTAATAAATACTGAGGTATAAAAATTGCGATAATCAAATGTTATCATCTCCTCTGGAAAAAAGTAATTATATAATCCCGTATATGGAATTGACCTATACTGCAATAAATTACCATCTAAATCTAATATTCCAAAGCCTGTTCCAAACCTTAACTTACTTGTTGTGTCTGCTGAGTAGAGGAAACTAAATATTGAATCATTTCTAATTTCAAATGATCTAAAGTAATTTGGATAATAATTAGTATCAGATCTATTGTTAAACTTAATAATATAAGTCTTTATCCAGTAATCACTCTGAGCGCTGAGCTGGTTCATTATTACTAATAATATCAATCTTACTATGAGTTTCATTGGTAACCTTTAGACTTCCTCATTAAACTGGACAGAAAGATAAGCTAGAAAATTAATAAATTCAAGAATCTTTTAATCTTGTAATCCGGTAAAATCTTCGGATCAGAAAGTAAGCCATAAAACTCAGACAAATGACAAATCCAATCCACACCCCAAATGCTTTTAATTCAAAATAGGTTGCTAAAATATAACCTGATGGAATCCCTATAAACCAATAAGATATGGTGGTCAATATGGTGGGGACACGAACGTCTTGTAATCCTCTTAAGAGGCCTATCCCAACTGCCTGCAAGGCATCTGAAACCTGGAATGCCGCAGCAAGCAACAGTAATTGACTAGCAAGAAAAATAACCTTTTCATTTTCGTTGAAAGCCAATGGAATTAACCCTCTGAAAAAAATAAAAATCATAGCAACGAGTATCCCATAAACGATTGCAATATTGACAATCATCCTACCATAATGACGCGCAAGTGATAAATCGGTCTTGCCCAATGCTTCGCCAACTTTTATACTTGCTGCAGAAGACAATCCCATAGAAAACATAAATGCAAAAGCAGCTATGGAAATGGCCACATGATGCGCTGCCAACTGCACTGCCCCAAACCATCCTACAATGATTGCAAGAACTGCAAAGGCCCCAACTTCCGAAGCATACTGCCAGGCGGATGGAATAGATAATTTGAGAAATTTTTGAATTAAATAAAAATTTATTTTTCTGAAATGCAAACCATAACCTGCAAAACTTCCTGAAAAAAATAAATGAATGATCAAAACCAACATGATAACAACTCTGGTAATAAAAGTAGCCATACCACTACCCTCCAACTCCAATCTTGGAAAACCAAAATTTCCAAATACAAGGATATAATTCAGTAATGCATTAATACCTATGGATAAAAATGATAAAATCATTGGCAACCTGGTTCGCTCCAAACCATCATAAAACTGTTTTACACTAAGAAAAATGATCATGGGAAAAATAGACCAGCACATCCATTTAAAAAATGGGATCCCTAAAGTCACTACTTCAGGATCTTGATTCAGATGATAGACTACATTTCTAAAAATGAGCAACAATAATATGATCAGAAAAGTAACCACTGCCACCACAAGCTTGGTATTAAACAAGAGCATTCCTGTTTCTCTGATTTTATTTTTTCCACGGCACTCGGCTACCATTGGAGCAATTACGGTGGTAAGTCCTATGCAAGCCACAAAAGGTATGCTTAGTATGTTGTTCACAAGAGAGGAGGCGGCGAGTTCCTTATACCCCAATCTTCCTACCATCATAGCATCAATGATATTCAACATCATTTGAGAAAGGTTCCCAATAATAATGGGGATGGCCAGTGAAAATATCTCTTTGTATTCCCGGAAAGGGATAAACTGTTTTTTCATGCAAGGCCTAAAATTAAAAAAAAAAATGATATTATAAATTTAAATCAATTATAAACCTTGGATAAATGATTGATTAAACAATTAAAATAAAATATGTAACGGAATGACTGTTGATAATCTGTATTGACGCATCATTTGGCACAGTTTTTTCAGTAAGATTCCTGAACACGAGACAAAGTACATCGGCAATCGTATAACGTTTCAGTGGCACCCTACAGTTATTTTGAATTCTACCTGCATCAGGGTAGATCATACATGGTGGTTCACCCTTATATCAATTTTTTTCATATTACATTTTAATGAGGGACTAAAATATGTTTCATCCTGAATGAAATCCTTTTAGGCATAATGAATTAAAATATTTAAAAAATATTTTGGCGGCTTCGAGTAAAAGCATCAACATTGCATCGTAACAGAAGCCGATGTACATCAACACCATGATGTATTTTAGATTCACTCTTGTCCTACCGACAATGAGTCTTCATCTGTTTTTGTTGCAAACCAAGTGAGCTGATTTAAGGTATTTAACCAACCTTCTTTTAGTGATCAAGGCAATAACCAAATGATAAGGGTAATTGGACCCTTAGTACTCGCAGTCTTCATATAACCAATTTAACTCAAACTCACAAAACTCATTTTCTCAACAAGTTTTTCCGCAAGGAAAGACCTGGGGGGAAAGTGTTTTAATCCGAAGCAAATTTTTTGTGATGTTAAATTTTTATAAATCAAATCTTAGTTGTATGAATGAACTACGCTTACGAAGCTTTCTCAGAAAGTCCCGAACAGGCTTTCTGTCCCTGCTTTTAAGTGCGATCGCCAGTTTGAGTTATGGCGGAGTCGTATTTAATGGCAGCCCAGGTACTGCAGCTCCCCCAAATACATTGGGCGGATTGCAAGTATTCCCGTTTCCTTTAGACCCAAGGACATTGGGTGTAGATGAAACATTTGTTAACCCTGCTTTTGACTGTCCCAGCAGTCTGTTGTTTTCAGGACCTTTAAACCACCGAAGAATTGGTGCTGGTTGGGCAACCTGGAGTCATGGTTATAACGGAGATGTGTATGTATCTAGTGGAACCACCATTACACTTACACTTCCCGCCAATACCAGAGCATTTTACCTTTATGTGGAAGGAAACAATTTTGCGCCTGCTAACATTACTGCTACTGCAAACGATGGTTCTACTTCAGGACCTGTTCCTGTAGTTGGAAATGCCGGTGCCCGTTATTATGGTTTTTACACCAACAATTCTGCATGCTTATTGACAACCATTAGAATTGATGTTGCAGTAAATGCCGCCGGATTTGCCATTGGCGAATTTGGTATCAGCATTGATGCAAACAATGGTGCTATTGCCTGTAACAATAACATCCAGATTTCTTTGGATGAAAACTGTCGTGCTACCATCAAACCTGATATGATCCTTGAAGGAGGTACCAATTCAGATTGCCCTGGTGACTATACTGTAGTTGCAAGAGATTGGAACACGAATCAAATCATAGATCTGGATGCCTTTGCACATTATCCACAAATTGGTGCTGCGCAAATCGGTAAAAATTGAAGATTACCGTTACAGACCCTTTTACCGGCAATAGTTGCTGGGGATCTGCTACGGTTGAAGATAAACTTGCTCCGATCATGACCTGTCCACGAAGTTTGGAGATTTCTTGTACAGAATCCATTCTTCCAATTAATACTGGTACCCCAATTGTAAGTGAATATTGCAGTGCATATAATCTTACTTACAAAGATGTCGTATCTCTTGGCGGATGTCCTTTTGGTTACGACAAAATTATAACCCGTACATGGACTGCAGAAGATGCTTCCGGAAATAAAAGTTATTGTGTACAAACCATAACTGTTCTTTTAGGTGACCTTGGTGCTGTGGCTACTCCACCGGATTATACAGGACTTGCCTTGCCTAATAATCTTCCGGCATTATCCTGCGCGGACAGATATGATGCAGGCAAAGACATCTCTGCACACATCAAACCTTTCCCGGTTTGTGTAGATGATTATTTGGTAGATCAGGCTATCCTTCTTGGAACCGGATTACGTGTACCGAGGACGCTTGGTTGGAACGTTATCGAAAACGGTCCATATGCAGGTCACCCGAATCCGAAATCAATCTACTATCCTGCTCATCCTGATGCAATCGGATGCTATGGTGCCAACCAGGTAATCCAATGGCATGGAACGGGCGAACCAGCTGCAGTAGGTTGTAACAACATTGCGGTTACTTTCAGGGATTTAAAAATTGACATTTCCAAACCAGGCTGCGATGCAGGTCCTGTGGGATGTTATAAATTATTAAGAACCTGGACCATGTTGGATTGGTGTACCGGCTCCATAAGAGAGCACAATCAAATTATTAAAGTTATTGATAATGAAGGACCACGTGTACTGTATCCTGATAGTCTTGTCGTAAGTTCCGATGCATGGAAATGCGAAGGCAGATGGGAAGTATCCCCGGCTTGGGTACAAGACAATTGTTCTAATGAAGTCCATTACACTGTAAGAGTGGAGAATGGCACTGTATTGGGAAATGAAAATACAGGTTATATCGTGGTAAATCTTCCTCTTGGTATCCAAAACGCTTATATTGTGGCTGAAGACTGTTGTGGTAATGTAACTGAAAAACTGCTTAAAATAAATGTACAGGACAACACTCCTCCTGTAGCTGTATGCGATCAAAAAACAGTTGTTACCATTACTGGTAATCTTTCTCCTGGAGAAAATTTAGCTAAAATATTTGCGGAAACATTTGATGATTGTTCCTTTGACAATTGCGCTCAGCATTTGTACTACAAAGTGATCCGCATGGATGAATTGGATGGTACCAATAATGGAAGCACCAAAGAATCTACTGTTTGTAATAAAGCAAATGGAGATGATGATGCTTCAGTTACAGGTTCTCAGACATACTTTGATGACCAGGTGAAATTCTGTTGTGCAGATGCCAACAAAACCATCATGGTTGTATTCAGAGTGTTTGATGCAGACCCAGGCGTTGGACCTGTTCGCCCTGCACGCATGAATCCGGGAGGAAATCTCTTCGGACATTATACAGATTGTATGGTTGAAGTGGATGTACAAGATAAAAGCATCCCTACCGTTGTAGCACCACCAGATATCGTGGTAAGCTGTATGTTCTGGTTTGACATTACTAAGATAACTGATGCAACAGATGCTACTTTTGGTAAAGTAGTAAGTGATGTTGCCTGGAGAGCTAAAGTAAAAACTACGGATATAGTTTGTGAGCAATTCTGTGCACAAAACTTGATTACCGGATATCCTGGATTTATTTCCGGATTGCCAGCTCATTTACAACCAGCTTCTAACAAAGCTTGCGATTACTATAATACGCTCTTTTCACCTGCTCACCCGGACAATAAATATGAATTATTGTGGGGATTTGATGGGTATGTACTTTCTTCCTGCAGCGTTACACCTGAAATCAAAGTAAACGACTTACGTGAATGCGGCCAGGGACGTATCCTTAGAACGATCAGCGCAAGAGGCCCTGGTGGCGTATTGGTTTCTGCTACACAGACTATCTGGGTGGTAGATTGCGATCCATTTTATATCGACAGAAGAGACTATTGCAGTACTTTGGATGATATTGCATGGCCAGATTGTCAAGGATTAGGTACCACTGTTGAAGGTTGTGGTGCAGATACTGATCCTGAGGTCATTGGAAAACCAAGAATATTGAATGGTGCAGACGATAATTGTGCCTTGATTGCGATTCAGAATTTCGACGAAGTATTTACTATCGAACCGGATGCATGTTTTAAAATCCTTAGAAGATGGGTGGTTATTGACTGGTGTCAATACGATCCTAACATCAGCGCAACAGAAGGTAGATGGGAATTTACCCAGGTAATTAAAGTGTTTGACAAAAAGAAACCTGTTGTTACCTGTAACGTAGGCGCATGCGAACCAGCTGTAATCAGTGCACAATTGGGTGTATGTGTAGGACACATAAGCCTTACTGCAACTGCATCAGATTCTTGTACTCCGGTAGATTGGTTGAATTATGAATATAAAATTGATGCATTCAACAATGGAAGTATTGACTTTACAGTAGGATCTCTTACCAGAAGACAATATGCCGGAGGAGAAAAACCTGCTGTTAGAAATAATCCTTATGCAGACGATAATTCAAATCCATTTGATGCAAGTGGCGTTTACCCAATCGGTATCCACAAAATCACCTGGTATGTAGAAGATGGTTGTGGTAATGTTGGCCAGTGTGAAACACTCTTTGAAATCAAAGACTGTAAAGCACCAACACCATATTGCTTAACCGGAATCATTACTGTACCAATGCCTTCATCCGGATGTGTAGACATTTGGGCTAAGGATTTGGATTTCAACAGTTATGACAACTGTACGTCTAAGAGCAAATTAAAATTCTACTTTGACGGAGACCGTAACAAACCTTCAATCAGAGTTTGTTGCAGTGATTTTGTGAACAACAAAGTAAATGACGAACTACGTGTCCCAGTCCAAATGTGGGTTGAGGATGAAGAAGGAAACAGAGATTACTGCTCTACCATTGTGATTGTTCAGGACAATCAAAACATTTGTCCTAATTCTTCTAATCTTGGAACCATCAGTGGTAACCTTAAGACTGAGAATGGTGACAACACAGCGGAAGTTACCGTAGATCTTTACCACAATGGACAATTGGCTAACTCCAAATTAACCCAACAGGATGGATTCTATGCCTTCAGAGATTTGGATTTTCCACAAAACTATTTGTTAAAATCTACCAGAAACGACAATCCGTTAAATGGTGTGACCACTGCAGACGTTGTTAAAATTCAAAAACACATTCTGGGCATCGAAGAACTTGGATCACCATTCAAGATCATCGCAGCGGATGTGAACAAAACAAACAGCGTTACCGCATCAGACATGTCTGAGATCAGAAAGCTGATCCTGGGCGTAACTACTCAATTCAGCAAATCTCCAAGCTGGTTAATCTTACCAGAAGGAATCAAATTTGAAGATCCAAGAAATCCTTGGCAGTATGTGACTGAAAAAACCATGTCACTTACCAAGTCAACAGATTACATGAACTTCCTTGCTATTAAAATGGGAGATGTGAATAATTCTGCTGCAGCGAATGCAAACGGAAAAGCACAATCCAGAACTGCAGGTCAATTAAGCTTAGTGATTGACGAGGCTAATCTTACTGCCGGAGATAATTATAAACTTCAGGTAAGATCTTCAGATTTCAAAAACATCAGCGGTTATCAGTTCACGCTCAACTTTGATGCTAAATTGATGAGCTATGAAGGATTTGAGTCCGGAGTATTGAATGTTAGCGATGCTAACTTCGGAACCACTTCAATTGATAAAGGCTTGTTGACCACAAGTTGGAATGCGGATAAAGCAATGAGCTTTGGAAAAGAAGAAGTATTGTTCACTTTAACCTTCAAAGCGCTTAAAAATGGTTCCATCAACGGAGCTATTGACATCACCAGTGACATTACGCTTGCCGAAGCATACAATGAAAAATTGGAGGCAAAAGAAATGAAACTTGAACTGAGAAGTAAGGATGGTCAAAACACAGCAGGTGTATTTGAATTGTACCAAAATGCGCCAAACCCATTTGACCAGTTTACAGAAATAAACTTCCGCTTGCCAAAGGCTTCTAAAGCCACTCTAACCGTTTATGATGTTACCGGAAAAGTTCACCGCATATTCAATCTGAATGCTCAGAAAGGTATGAACACTGTTAAAATCAACAGGGGAGAATTAAACGGTACAGGAATGTTCTACTATCAATTAGATGCAGATAACCAAACTGCAACTAAACGAATGATCATCCTGGAATAATCCCAGCCTTTGACTCCCGGCCTTCGGGAAAAGACATAAGATTATTATAGTATTGAAAAAGACCTTGCTTAATGAAGCAGGGTCTTTTTCTTTTTCCCTAATGGGATTAGATGAAATAAATATTTTCATCGGATTGACCACATATGGATCCAATTAAAAATTAGTTGGATAAAATCATCTTTCGAACGTATAAATTGGCTTGCTTTTTGTAACTTTGCTTGTGCAGTTAATGCCTTTGATATTATGATTCAATTACTTTCAGAAAACACAAAAGATGATCCGTTACTTTGGAGTAAGCAATGGTGTTTTTCAGGAATTGGATCTGTTGAAAGATTCCTCCTGGGTTAATCTTTCTCCTCCTTATAAAGAGGGAGAGCTGGAACAATTGGCTTCGACCCTGAATATCTCCACTGACTTTCTTACTGACCCATTAGATATTGAAGAACGTGCTCGTTATGAGAAATACGACGAAGCACGCAGTATTATCTTTCATACACCTGTAGTAAATGAGACAGAAAAGGAGAATGACCCCATTTTTATCACTATCCCTGTCGGCATCATACTTTGTCAAAATAAAATCATCACCGTTTCAGCCTGGGATAATCCGGTTTTGGAGAAATTCTGTAATTTCAAAATTAAAAGTTTTGATCCCGGAAATGAACGCTTGTTCATTCTGCAGTTATTCGAACAAACAGTGCTGCTTTTCCTGGATTACCTCAAAAAACTTAATCTGCGCAGAAGTCTTATAGAAGAAGAATTATACCACTCCAGCCGAAGTGGGGAGCTAAAAAGCCTTTTACGAATTGAAAAAAGCTTGGTTTATTTTGTCAATTCCCTGAATGCCAATGAACTGCTCAAAATTAAAATGAGACGCACAGATTTCATTGGCATCAAAGACAATGAAGACCTGTTAGATCTTTTTGAAGATATTATTGTAGACAACAACCAAGCCCGGGAGGTTGCCCAACTTTATACCAACATCCTCAACGGAACAATGGAAGCCTACGCATCCATTATTTCCAACAACCTGAACAAATTCGTAAACAGGCTCACAGTGATTACAATCATTTTGATGGTACCAACTTTGGTAGCCAGCTTTTTTGGCATGAATGTCCATCTACCTTTTTGGTTAGGAGACTCCTCCTACTCATTTTACATCATCCTTTTTCTATCCATCAGCTTCAGCTTAGGCCTCGCCTGGTTCTTTAAAGTAAAAGATGTGCTTTAGTTTTTTATAGCTCCGGATTCGCCCAAATACAAGATTTATATATTTTTTTTAACTTATATCTAATTTACAGGGATTTGTATTTTTATACATATTTGCCAATTAAATGTGTATTCCACAATCTTCATTTTTTTTTCAGCTTGTAAAGCATTAAACCTCTTCCACTTATTAAAGTTTTCCACAATATGTGGAAAAGTAATCAGACAAATAGTATGGCTGCGGATTATCTTTGACTCAAGATATAATAATAAATAATAATATGTTTTTTTTATCCTGATTTGAACAAATTTGATCCCCTAAATTTTAAAAATCAGAAGCTAATAAATAACAAAAAAAAATATATCTAATTTATTAATATATATTCAGGAGAGATTCGATAATTTTGAGCCCTCTTTTGAGAAAACAGTTAGAACCACATCAATATCAATATACATGATCAATCATATAGAACCGCTACTCAAAGAAAATCCCAACCGATTTGTACTTTTTCCAATTGAACACGATGACATTTGGAAATTTTATAAAAATGCAGAGGCCTGTTTTTGGACTCCGGAAGAGATTGACCTGCAAGCGGACCTTACTGATTGGGAAACGAAACTTAACGATGACGAAAAACATTTCATCAAACATGTACTAGCCTTTTTTGCAGCAAGCGATGGTATCGTCAATGAAAATCTTGCCGAAAATATGGTGCGTACTGTTCAATACACGGAAGCAAAATTCTTCTATGGCTTCCAAATCATGATGGAAAACATCCACTCGGAAACATATTCTCTATTAATTGATACGTATATTAAAGACAATAAAGAAAAAGATTTTCTTTCCATGCCATTGACAATTTGGATTGTGTCCGCAAAAAAGCCGATTGGGCACTCCGTTGGATCAGCAAAGGCAATTTTGTAGAACAATTAGTGGCATTCGCAGCAGTGGAAGGTATCTTCTTCAGTGGATCTTTCTGTTCAATTTTCTGGCTCAAAAACGAGGATTAATGCCCGGTTTAAGTTTTTCCAATGAACTGATTTCCCGGGATGAAGGCATGCATTGTGATTTTGCTTGTCTTCTTTACAATCAACATATTGAAAATAAATTTCCTAAAGAAACCATCCGTGACATCATCACTGAAGCGGTGGAAATTGAAAAAATATTTGTTACCGATTCCATTCCTGTTGCACTCATCGGGATGAATGCAAATCTAATGTGTGATTACATTGAATTTGTTGCAGACAGATTGTTGGTATCCCTGGGCAATGAAAAAGTATACTTTAAAGACAATCCATTTGCGTGGATGGATTTGATATCCATGCAAGGTAAAACCAATTTCTTTGAAAAGAGGGTGGGTGATTATCAAAAAGCCGGGGTAACCGCCGGGCACGAAAAAAAGGTATTCACCATTGACGAAGAGTTCTAAACGAATTTTTCACAGTAAAAACCTATTCTTTAACCTTTTCAACTCAAGCTCACTATGCAAGTAATTAAACGCAATGGCAAACGCGAAGACGTAAGTTTCGACAAGATCACCGCAAGAATTAAAAAACTATGTTACGGTCTTGATGCAAATTTTGTGGATGCTATAGAAATATCCAAAAAAGTTATCCTAGGACTCTTCAATGGTGTAACTACATCAGAACTCGATAATCTTGCCGCAGAAACCGCCGCATTACGCACCAATAAAAAGGTCGTAGAAAGACCACAACATTTGCTCATGAGAGCTTCTATAGGAATCCATGGCCAGGCTGTCGAAAAGGCCATAGAAACCTATAATCTCATGTCTGAAAAGTGGTTTGTGCACGCAACCCCTACCCTTTTCAATGCAGGCACCCCAAAACCCCAACTTTCTTCTTGCTTCTTGTTGAGCATGACAGATGATTCCATTACAGGAATCTTCGAAACACTCAGCCGCTGTGCCAAAATCTCCCAGTCAGCCGGAGGAATTGGCTTGAGCATCCACAATGTACGTGCCAAAGGGAGCTACATCAAAGGAACAGGAGGAACTTCCAACGGGATCATCCCAATGTTGAAAGTTTTCAACGACACTGCCCGATACGTGGATCAGGGCGGTGGTAAAAGAAAAGGAGCCTTTGCAGTATACCTGGAACCATGGCATGCGGATGTGGAGGAATTTCTGGAATTGAAAAAAAATCATGGCAAAGAAGAACTCAGAGCACGGGATCTCTTTTATGCCATGTGGATTCCGGACCTCTTTATGGAAAGGGTGAAAGAAGATAGAGATTGGTCCCTTTTCTGTCCAAACGAAGCACCGGGTTTGTATGATACTTACGGAGGTGAGTTCGAAGCCCTCTATCATAAATATGAAAATGAAGGCCGGGCCAGAAAAGTCATCAGAGCCCAGGAACTCTGGTTCAACATCCTGGAATCTCAGATTGAAACCGGAACTCCTTACATCCTCTTTAAGGATGCCGCAAATAAAAAATCCAACCAAAAAAATCTCGGAACCATCAGATCCTCAAATCTATGTACCGAAATCATTGAATATACCGCACCGGATGAAGTTGCAGTATGTAACCTCGCTTCCATCTCCCTACCTAAGTTTATACAAAACAAAACTTTCGATTTTAAGAAATTAGAAGAAGTTACCAGGGTAATTACCAGGAATTTGAACAGAATCATCGACATCAATTACTACCCTATTCCGGAAGCACAGAATTCTAACTTCAGACACCGCCCTATTGGAATTGGTGTTCAGGGCCTTGCAGATGCTTTCATCCTGATGAGATTTCCATTTGATTCAGAAGGTGCGAAAAAACTAAACAAACAAATTTTTGAAACCATTTATTACGCTGCAGTAAGTGAATCCTGCGAACTGGCAAAGGTAGATGGACCTTACCAGACTTTCAAAGGAAGCCCAATCTCTCAAGGCATCTTCCAGTTTGATATGTGGGACGTAAATCCTACACAAGAAAGATACGATTGGAATGGACTTAAAGCAGAAGTAATGAAACATGGTGTTCGCAATAGCCTTCTGCTTGCACCAATGCCAACTGCCTCCACGTCACAAATTTTAGGAAATAACGAATGTTTTGAACCATACACCTCAAACTTCTATACCAGACGTACCCTAAGCGGTGAGTATATGGTGGTCAATAAACATCTTCTTGAAGATCTTATAAAAATGGGTCTGTGGAATTCAGAAATGAAAGAAACACTGATGGCACACAATGGATCCATTCAAAGAATTCCAGGAATTCCGGCAGAAATGAAAGAGCTTTATAAAACCGCTTGGGAAATAAGTCAAAGAGCAATCATTGACATGAGCGCTGACCGCGGAGCCTACATTTGCCAGAGCCAGAGCTTAAATCTGTTCCTCGAAAATGCAACTTTTGGTAAACTTTCTTCCATGCATTTTCACGCATGGCAGCAAGGTCTGAAGACCGGTATGTACTACCTGAGGACCAAAGCCGCAGTGGATCCGATAAAATTCACCCTGGGTGAAAAACACCAAAGGAAATTTGTCGATGAAATAACAGAAGATGTAGTCACTATAGAAGAATCTTCCATTTCTGTTGCTTCAACATACAATAAAGAAATCGTTGGATCCCTCATGGATTCTGTCAAGGCCATCAGCCAGGACGATTTCGTGGAAGGACAAACCTGCACCATGGAAGACGGTTGTCTTCAATGCGGCAGTTAAGATAGTATCTAATCAAAATCATGAACCCCGGGGACTTTTAAAGAAGACCTCGGGGTTTTTATTTTCATAGGCTTTCCACAAATAATCCGGCAATCATTTTATGGAGAAGAAAAGAAAAAAGTGTAATTTTTTTTGAAAATATAAAAATAACTCTATATTTGAGACTAAATTATCTTAATTAATTCTATATCCATTGAAAGTTCTTTCCAAAGCAACGATTTATAGCTTAAGGGCCCTCATATATATGTCCGGTAAAGAGTCAAAGGACACACCCGTAACCATTGGAGAAATTTCTGAGAATCTGGATATATCATTCCATTTCCTGGCCAAGTCTTTCCAATTGCTGACTCAGAGAGGCATTCTAGAATCCCTAAGAGGACCTTCGGGAGGGATTTTCTTGAATAAACCTGTAAATAAAATATTCCTGATCGATGTCATAAACATTTTGGAGGGTGAAGATTTCTTTGATACTTGCATGCTGGGTTTGCCGGGATGTGGAGAGCGGGAACCCTGCCCCGTTCATATGTTCTGGAAAGATGTCAAGGGTAAAATGAAGTTGGAATTCCAAAAAACAACCTTAGCTCACCTTGCGGAAAAAGTGCAAACAGGAAAAATGAGAATTTAGATAAAACCTTTTTTTGATGCTATTTAAGACTTTATTATCTTATTTACAAAATGAACACAATGACAGTGTCGGTGATGTTTTTCAAAAAACATTGAAAAGGTTCAACATTGAAAAAACCAGCGGAAATAAAAAATTCAATTCACTTTAAAAAAAATAATCAGGATGTCTTCTTGGGTAATTAAAAGAAACGGACAATACCAACCATTTGAGTTTTTCAAAATAGAAGATGCCATCTGTAAGGCATTTGACTCTTCATCTGTAAAGATGGATAAAAACCTACCTTCCCAAATTGCCTATAAATTGAATGAAAAAGAAGTTTGGGCGGTAGAGGAAATTCAGGATCTAATAGAGGAAAGTTTGTATCAGGCCGGACATTTCAGGGTAATGAAAGCATTTATGCTTTACCGCCACACCAGAAAAATGCAACGTGAACACATTCTCGGATTAAATGAAGATACGACCTATATAGATTGTAGTCTTTCAGTGAACGAATACATCGACAAATCTGATTGGAGAATCAATGCAAATGCAAACACCTCTTATTCAAGTGCAGGATTGATCAACAATGTGGCGGGCAAAGTGATCGCAAACTATTGGTTGGACAGCGTATACTCCAAAGAGGAAGGATATGCCCACCGAAATGCAGACATCCACATACATGATCTCGACTGCCTAACAGGATATTGTGCCGGATGGAGTTTGCGAATGCTTCTCAACGAAGGATTTAACGGTGTTCGAGGCAGAGTAGCCAGCAGGCCTCCCGCTCATCTAAGGGAAGCATTGGGACAAATGGCCAATTTTCTAGGGATACTGCAAAGTGAATGGGCCGGTGCCCAGGCATTTAGTTCTTTTGATACCTATCTGGCTCCTTATGTTTTTAAAGATGGATTAACCTATGATGAAATCCTTAAAGCCATCCGAAGTTTTGTATACAACCTTAATGTACCGGCAAGATGGGGGCAATCCCCATTCACAAATGTAACTCTTGACTGGGTGGTTCCGGAAGACCTCAAAGGGCAAATTCCCACAAAAAACGATGTTCATCTTTTCAGGTCTATGAATCATCCTGATTTTCTTCAAAGAGTCAAAGAACGAGGAGTCAATCATCCGGAAGACATGTCCTATAAACATTTCCAACCTGAAATGGAATTGATCAACAAGGTATTTTATACCATTCTCACGGAAGGTGATGCAAATGGTCAACCTTTCACCTTTCCCATTCCAACGGTGAATATTACAGAGGCCTTTGACTGGAATGGACCCAACACCGATAAATTGTTCGAAAATACTGCCAAAATAGGTTCGTCCTATTTCCAAAATTTTATTGGTAGCCAATACATGTATGATGAGAACGGAAATAAAATAGAAAACCCGTATGCATACAAACCCAATGCGATCAGAAGCATGTGCTGCAGGTTGCAACTGGATTTAAGAGAATTATTAAAAAGAGGGAATGGGCTTTTTGGGAGTGCCGAATTAACAGGCAGCATAGGCGTAGTAACGATTAACATGGCACGACTGGGATATCTGTACAAAGAAAATGAAACTGAATTAATGAACCAACTAGACAGATTGTTGCAGATAGCAAAATCAAGTCTGGAAAAAAAGCGAGTATTTATTTCAGATCTGTTCGCCCGAGGATTATACCCATATTCTAAAAGATACCTGAAGGGATTTCAAAACCATTTCTCAACTATTGGAGTGAACGGTATGAATGAAATGATCAGAAATTTTTCAAATGATCAAATGAACATTGCGGATGAACATGGAAAAGACTTCGCCTTAAGAATATTGGAATTTATTAGAAATAAAATCACAACTTTTCAACAGGAAACCGGAAACCTATATAATCTGGAAGCAACGCCTGCAGAAGGAACCACGTACAGATTTGCAAAAGAAGATTTAAAAAGATTCCCTGACATCATCCAGGCAGGAAATGAAAAAAATATTTACTATACCAATAGTTCGCAGCTGCCGGCAAATTATACAGATGATCCATTTGAAGCATTGTATCAACAAGACGAACTCCAAACCAAATACACAGGAGGCACAGTACTGCATCTTTACATGAGCGAAAAAATTAGTTCGCCTGAAGCATGTAAAAAACTTATCAAACGCACCATTTCACAATTCAGACTCCCGTATGTAACCATTACTCCTGTCTTCAGTGTTTGCGAAAAACATGGGTATCTAAATGGCGAGCACGAATATTGTCCCAAATGCGATGCGGATATTTTAATGGAAATAAAAAACAATTAAACTATTATATCATGTTACCAGAACCGGAAATTTCAATTCTTGAAGTAAATCAAATGAAAAGAACCAAATGTCTTGTTTTCACAAGAGTCATGGGATATTTGAGACCTGTAGAAAGTTTCAACCTTGGTAAAAAGGGAGAACATAAAGAAAGAATTTATTTTGTCGAAAACACGAATGAATAAACCAATCTATCATATTACCCCTTTCAGTATGTTGGATTTTCCTGACATGCTTTCATGTATTATCTGGTTTGCAGGATGTAACATGAACTGTGGTTATTGTTACAATGTGGATGTAGTAAGGGGTAAAGGAAAGATAAATTTTAATGAAGCGCTTGATTTTCTTAGCTCCAGAAATAAATTGTTGGACGGAGTGGTATTAAGTGGAGGAGAGTGTCTGATGCATCATAATTTAGAAAATTTTATTCAGGAAATAAAAGTGTTAGGACTTAAGATTAAAGTGGATACCAATGGATCACAACCAAAAAATTTAGAAAAATTACTTCAAAAAAATCTGCTTGACTATGTTGCCCTCGACTTCAAAGCGCCCGCAGATTTATTTTTAAAAGTAACCTCCATTAATAAGTTTGATGAATTTGTCCAATGTTTTAAGCTTTTGAAACAAGCAGGAATTCCGTTTGAAGTGAGGACTACTTACCATTCGGATTTATTGGAAATCGATTCAGTTCAGTTAATGGCTTCATTTCTGGAAGAACTAGGTTACTCAGGACCATTTTATATTCAGAATGTTTTCAACAATTGTAAAACATTAGGAAATCTAAGAAACGATTCCACCAAAATTAAAGCAAAAGATATACACACTAAAAATCTACAAATTGAAATCAGAAATTAAAACATCTATTAATAAATTCGGAAAAACAATTTTTAAATCATTATAATTATTTCATCATGAAAAATCTTATGCGCATTCTCTTCATGGTCTTTGTCCTGACAATGGGACTAAATACCGGATGTAACAAAACGGAAACCAATAACTCTTCCTCGCTCACCTTGCAAAGTTATCCTAGTAGTGTATACCACGAATGGAACAATGTTTTCCTGGAAACAGATAGGTACGCTGCATTCTACCGACCTGGCCCGGCGCCAAGAGCTCTTGCATACATGGCATTAAGTGCCTATGAAGCTTGTCTGGGCGGGATGCCCGATTATCAATCGCTCCGATACAGACTGGTCATCAGCGGCTTACCGGAAATAAAAAAAGATCTGTATTGGCCGGAAGTAATAAATGCATCTTATGGCTATCTCATGCAGAAATTTTTTGAAAACGTTACTTTTAAAGATAAATCGGGAAACATTCTCAGTACTGTTGAGATTCTAAACAATATTGCTGCTAAAGAGTATGAATTACAAGCCACTTACGATCTCGAAGAAGAAGATGAATTAATCAAACGCTCCAAAGAACATGGAAAAGCAGTTGCGGAAGCAATTTGGGTTTATTCGACTACAGATAAGGTAGGACATAACGGACATTTAAATCCGTTCCCAAGAGCAGTCAATGCACAAGGCTGTGAGTGGATCCCTACTGACCCTCAAGATGCTGACAAGGGATTGTATTCCCAATGGGGTGAAGTAAGAAGATTTGGACTTTCACGCTCAGATATGGATGCCTTGGTTGCGCCATATGGTTGTGATTCAGATAAAAATTCCTTGATCTATTCACAAGCTTATGAAACATATGTATTGGCAAATCAAGCCAGAAGTAATACTAGAGGAGAAATGGAGCACATTTCAGAGTTCTGGTCAGATGACCGTGTTGGTTGGACTTTTAGTCCACCGGCCAGATTAGTCGCTGTTGCTGATCAGATCGTAGAAAAAGAAAAATTTGATTTGGAAAAAACTTGTGTACTATATGCTCAACTAAATATGGCACTAAATGATGCTGCAGTCATCGCCTGGTACAACAAATATAAGTTCAATGTAGAAAGACCCATTACCTACATCAGAAGAGTGATAGATCCTAACTTTACCATACCATGGCTCGGATTTACACCGCCCTTTCCAGCTTACCCATCGGGACATTCTACCTTTGCTTTTTCAGGTGTGGGTATAATTGAGGCCTTTGTTGGTTCCAGCTATCCATTCACGGATTTCTGTCATCAGAACAGAACAGACTTCCTTGGTACGCCAAGATCTTTCAACTCATTGCGTGATCTTGCCATAGAAAATGCTTTCAGCAGATTGCCGCTTGGCGTACATTACCGGATGGATTTCGACAGTGGAAATTTCTGTGGAATTCTATGTGCCCGCAAAGTATTGCAACTTCCTTGGAAAAAATAAAAATTAAAATCCAATAAGCAACAATTTGTTGTAGTTCTTTATTCTAATTTGTTTAAGAAAGTGACTTGCTCAGGTGAGTCATTTTCTTTTAGTGAATCTATGAAATAAATATTCCGTATCCCCTTCCATAAAAATATACATTACAAAATAGCTATTACTATTCATCAAGTGAACACTTCTCGCTAAATATTTTTGTGAAATAAAGACTTCATTATAAAGGTGGACATAAAGTTAAGATAAAAAACAGAGTCCAAAGAAAATAATTAGGTATTCATTGGACACAATGAACATGCATTATACAGAGGAATAAATTGCGAAGTATTCTTTATAGAAAGAAACATAAAATAGATGAAAAATAATTGTTAAAATATTCTGTCAATTCAAAATAGATCCCATTTAACCAAATCAATCCGTAAGTATGGATTAAAGATATTTTAAACCACATAAACGATCCTCACATTAATCTTTTCTCAGAATTGTTGCCATAATATTGAAAGCCGGAAATCACATACCTAGGCTATGGGATGGATACATTAAATTTAATCATTCAATTTTTTATCTATCCTTGACAATAAGTGGTAATCAATTATAAATGGTAAATAAATGAAATTAGATATTGTCATGAATAATAATCATTGCTTAACATCGGATTTGGCATAGACGCTGCTCCGCCAACTGTTAATAAAATAATTTGACATCACCGGAAAAAATTATAAGAGAATGATTTAAGACACTAGGTGGTATAGAGTCTATTCCGCGTTGGAGGATGTTATTTTCAACTGATCCAAGTACGGTTCTGGTATTTGATTCTCCATTTTTTGTTTTCTTTTTTTTACTATATATCTTCGCCCCCATCCGCATTCACCACCTCAATATAACTCCATGTCAAATATCATAGTTTTCCAATCTAAGGAAATGATGGGGATAGAAACTTTAATTAACGAAGGTGCTTTATAGATTTTTTAAAGCATATCAAAAAAATATACGCAGTGCTATACTTTCTAACAGAATCACTTGTTGATGCCCTAATTATATTGCTATTTATTTTATTTGTGTTTAGAAGACTGTCTTTAAAAATTGCAATTTGATTAAACATATATTCTATGTCTACTTTATCTATTAATTCATTTGAATAAAATGATTTAAGTAAACTTTGAGATCGAAACAACTCCAATAGGTCTAGGCGGCGACATCGGAGGGGGGTAATAAACCATTATTATCACTTATTAATTTGTCATAATCGAGTGTATCTTGAATTACTTTTATTAAAACTAATTCAATTAATCTATCGGTATCGATAATTTCCATTCTTACGAAGCCATCAATTATCTCATAGTAACTTTCAAATTTTTCTTCAGAGTTTTTGTTACAAGATGAAGAGATTAGATAAAAAATTATTAGAACTATTGTAATGGCTTTCATTATGATTTAATTAATGGTCGTATACGTTTTAAGGCCTTGCCCAATGCGGCTAATGAAACACTGTCTGCCGAAACGTTTATATAAAGACATGTGTTTATTAGTCTTTTGCAAAATGAAAAACAAAATGCGCTTCAGCGCACCATAAATTTGCAAAAGCCTTGCACGTCCGCCCCCATTGGGCAAGACCGCTGTTAGCAGCTCGGCTTTTAGTTTTATTTGTCCTGTTTCAGTATTAATTGAAATGCTAAATCAGAAACTAGCCACTCTTCAACTATCTTGTCCTTGTCAAAACGAGAAACAACAATTTCGTACCATTTTACTTTTTTATTTGAAGCTGGTATTCCCATCAAGTCGGCTTTATGTGTACCACTAAATGTCCTTTGCCAAGTTAAAACATTGTCCGTCTGCGATAAAAGTTCAATATTTAAAATTTTAATATTGGGAAGGGCTGTCCGAACCTGTTTTGCGAATTGCTTTATAAATTTATGTCCATTGTAGCTTTTGTCACCTGAATGCGCTACATAGTTAACTGAAAACACCGAGTCAACTATATCAAAATTGCCTTGACCGAGAAGTTGGTCAACTGTGTTTTTCACTGTATTTAACTTGTCCATATTTATATACTTTTTGTTGTTAATGTTAATTTAGGTTGTCTTTGTCTAAGCTGACCATTTACGTTTTGCAAGCTTGCGCTTGCGGCTAATGAATCACTGTCTGCCGAAACATTTTTATAAAGATATGTGTTTATTAGACTTTGTAAAATGAAAATGTCAATTCGTGAAGCGACCTTAAATTTGCAAAAGTCTTGCAGGTCCGCCCGCATTGCGCCATGGCTTGTTGCTAGAGGTAGTTTTTAATTCTTGGCTTTCTTCATAAGTTTTAACGCCCAATCGTAATGACTTGAGGTAGCAGAAACCAAATATGCTCCCAAAGAAGTTGTACCTGTCCATTTGTATTTTTTCTTTTCAAAAAGCTCATCATTAGAATGTTTTTCAATAATACTCTGAACATCTTTGAAAGATTTATCAAGCAATTTCCTAACTTTTTTTAAATCTGTTGTCCTGTAGGTTTCCCAAATTTTTCTGTTCAGTTCAGGAGTTGTCTTCCATGTGTATCCTTCTGCTGGCATTTCAGGTTTATCTCTCTTCATTCCTATTGTGTACCACTCTATCATCATTAAATGCCAATGATGCAAATGGGCAAGTACATCTCGAAAATTACGATTCATTGTTCCTTTTGGAAATTCTTTGTCCTTGTCATCTTCAGAGAATGAATCAACAAAGTCATTTAAACTTTTATAGTTCTTATGACTCAAAGTCAATAAGTCTTTTTTGTTTGTTGGTCTTGACATGTTCCTTTTTTTGTTTAATAGTGATATCTCTTAAATGATATTCAATGTGCAAATTAACAACCTGTAAATGTTCTAATTGTGAATAATTTCTTGAACCTCTTTTTTATAAGGAATTTCATCAACAGTGGTGTTAAAAATATGTTTTGCAATAACTTTCTGTGATTCAAGCAATCTTTGCAAAGAACTTTTATAGGAACATCTCGTGTTGTGTCAACACTCATTTTATTTACATCTGATTGTGTCTCTTTAAGAGGATTAGGTTTTCTGTTTTAAACAACATCCTTTAGATTTCTAGCTAAACTTTCATGCCAAAAAGTAAGATGCCCTAAAACAACTTTAACTGGCCAATACGTATAAACCATTTGATTGAAATCCTTGTCATGCTTGAAAAACGAAAATGTTAACCGCTTTTTCTAGTGATTAAAGATAATCGATTATTTGCTCTTCTAAGTGGCTCATTTCAGTTTTCAAAATTACCGCTAACGGCATAGTGTGAAAATACCAAAATCCAACGCTGTTAGAATGCAATATAAGAAAATTTCTAAGGAGGTATCCGAATAAATTAAGTCTAGTTAGGAGTTTTTTCTCAACCTGACGGTTTCGGGCTTTGCATTGGTGGGCTTTTGAAACCGTAATCTGTCTGCCAGTGCCAACGTTCATTAATTGCTCAAATGTTTATATTGCCACTGTCCGCCCATTAACGCAAAACCCGTGTTATCGGTTCGTTGTTTTCTTGTCTATAGTTTGCATATCATTACATTTCTTCTTGTCCCTGCCCTTTTCAAAAAAGTGAAATCAACTTTTTCGAATGTCTTTACAAATCCCATAAACCTATAACTTGGAGAGTCTGGGTCGACAGGATAAGCCTCCAGATATTTAGCCCCATTTTTTTTCGCGAATTTTTTTGCATTCTCAATTAGCAGGTCAATTAGCCCCATATCTCTAAATTCTTTCTTTATATAAAAACAGGCAATCGACCAAACATTTTCAAAACTCTCATCACCACCAAGTCTTTGATATGTTTCTCTTGGCGCAACAGAACACCATGCAATTGGCTCAGTATTCATATATGCCAAAAGTCCGATTGGTGTTTTATCCATTACTCGCTGTTGAATAAACTTCTTTCTATTAGCCGAAGTGTTTTCTTTTAACTCTTCCTTTGTCATACGCCAAGCCATACACCAACAGTAGCTGGGGCCACCTTGTGACTGAAAGAGTGCTTCAAAGTCGGCCCAGTTTCTTTTGTCGACCGGCTTTATTTTTATGTTTTTAAGTGACGTCATAAATTACCGCAAACGAAAAAGGCTTGGCGTTTGTTGGGGAATTAGAATTCCGTCAGCCGATAACCGAAGCCCAATAATTGCAATATTGCTGATTTTTTATTCTTAAGCCAAATTTAAAACGTCCAGCCCGAACTGAAGCACAATAGTGATCAAATTTTGAGGTAATGTTCGTCAAACTCCAATAACGCCGTACCTCGTGTTGCACGTTAGCTTTGTTTTATTTCTGTCGTACCAAATTTTTTAGATTAATACTCCCACAGTTTAATTCTTTTTCGCTTATTAATGAAAACTCTGGTTTGCCAGCGTATCGTGAAATTTTATAAATTATATCTTGTCCTTTCAAATAAAATCCTGTTCTCAATGCACCACTAGATGTAATGTTTGCTGAATGGCTAAGAATTACAACATAAAAGCCACTTGATGCTTTTGGATTTATCGTTCTTTTTAAAGATGATGGTTTGTCAATATTATTATCTAAAAAAGACTTTAAATCTGTAAAACCATAGTTACTCAAAGGTTCTTTATCAATGGTCATTGTATCGTCAGCAATAAATACTTTGTAATGATTACCAGGCAATTCAGAAACCTCATAAAAATCTGCAGGAAAGTTAATCTTAAATTCAAGAGAGCTATCTGTTTCGTTAATTATTCTGGTCCAAAATATAACTTTAAAATATTGATTTCCATTTGGAGCAATATATCCTTCGCCTTTCGGCAAACTGTTTTGTATGATTAGGTGCTTACCCATAGAATCAGCATACTCAAAATTTCTTATCGAATTTACAGTTTCTATATCAACAATTACTGGTGTTGATTTATTCGCTTGCTTACAAGAAAAAAGTCCAGCAGTTGCAATTACTAATAATATAGTTTTTATCATTTTTGATTTTTTTTCAACTGTTTTCAAGCTTGCCCACAACGCCAGAGTGTAAAAATACCATTTTTTACATTCAAAATTTAATAAGATGCGATGTATAATCTCATGTAATGCAGTTTTAGGAGTTATAAGTGCAGCATTTTTAAAATGCGCAATAGTCCGATAAAATATAAAATGGCCTAAAGGTCTTAAATCAAGCCAACTTAATATGAAAATAGAATCTTTCTTGTAAGGAGATACCCAATTTTTTAACTTTTCGGTCAGCTCTGGAACACCAAGTATGGAAAAACTTCGTTTGATGTTGTAAACAAGCATAATCAAACTATTTTCTTCATTGACTTTCTCCAGTCCCTTCAGATTGGTGTAATAATACCCCCACTTTCTTTTTTTTTGTCCCGAAAATATGCTCGTTAATCTCCTGTCGTTTACGATACAATGCAGAATTTTCTTTATAGCGTGCATTATTAGTGTCTATTGCTGTTGCGTATTCACTTCTTTCTATTTCTCTTCCTCCGCTTGCTCTGCCAGTGCAAAAATGTTTTACTGGACAAGTTTTACATTCTGATCTTCTGTAATTTTTAAATTGATAACTAATATTTTTATCCCTGGATTTTTATACCATGCACCTGTTGTATTTAATGTTTTTCCTTGTGGACATGTATGGCAATCACTATCTTGATTGAAAATAAAATTTGTCATTACATAATCTGGTGTTGTTCCATGTGAATTGCTATTAACTATTTCTTAAGGTGCAACGATCGATACAATATTAGCGTCCTTGCACTGCTGTAGTTCTCTTCCAATGTGATAGCCTTTATCCAAAACAGCTACAAAACTTTCTACATTCAAATTTTCTTTGGCTTCAAGTGCTATATCTGTTAGAGCATTCCTGTCATTGCGATTAATAGTATGGGTTGCAATTATTAATTTATGTTGGTCATCAACCGTAGTTCGAACATTATATCAAATTTCTACAACTTGACCATGCACTAGCAATGCTCTGGAGTCTGGGTCTTTAGTACTTATTTGACGCTCGTCATTAGACACCAGCTGGTCTTGTAGTATTTCATACTTAATTTTATTTTTCTTGAGTCTCTCCATCTTTTGTTGAATATCGTAAACTCGAATTAGATCATCTTTCACATCGATTTGTTCAAGTAGATTCATGTACTCGGTACTCTTCTCTTCAATATAGGCTATGTGTCTATCAATCCTTTTCTGATTGTAGTTATTCTTTTTACTGTTGTGTGCTCTTGACTTTGTACCATCGATTGCAATAACTTGGCCACTAATCAAATCTATATCCTTTAGAAATGAAACAAACAATTTGAATACACTCTTTAGTGCTATTGGATTGTCTTTTCTGAAATCAGCAATTGTATCATAGTTTGGTCTCAATCATAATGTTAACCATTGATGTACGATGTTGCGATAACATTCACTTTCTAAACTACGGCTTCTTCTCAATTCATTTAGATAACCAAATAAATTTTTAGAAGTACGAATGATTCAAAACTTGGACGCCCTTCTTTCTTTAAAGTCTTAACTTCAAATCCTATCTTTAATAAATCTAAGTGCTCAACAAATGTATCCACAAATCTCACTGGATTTTCTTGGCCAATTGAATCTTCTAAAGAAGTCATTTGCATTTGCAATCTTGGCATTCCGGTAACATGATTCACAATGTATAAATATACAAATCAGTATTTTTCTAGCAAAGATATTTACTACTTATTTCCAATTATTTATTCATAACCTGACGTTTGTCGGCTCGGCGATGTTAGCGACTGGCTTTATTGATTTTTCCGCCTTGTTACTAATTTCAGTCCTATAAAGCCAAAGATTAATTCTAATATAAAGTAAACAACTAATAACCAATGAGGAATTCCATCTAATATAAAACTCAAAACTCTGCCTGTCGCAAGACCTAACATAAACACAACTAAACAGTATAGAGCAGGCCGTCTGAATTCCTCTTTAAAAACTCCCAGCCCCCAAATAATTACTTGTCCGAAATACAATCCCATAACAGCTCGCAGTATGTGAGTCAAGTTTATGTTGTCAACACCGAACCCATAAAGAGGTGTTAATGTCTTTTCTGGCATTAAACCATACCCTAAGGCAATAGGAATTAATCCAAATAACGCAATTACCAAAAGTGCTTTCTCTGATATCTTATTTGTCATTTCTTGAAAATTAATTGTCTTATAAATAATTATGTTCAAACGTCTGTTTTCAAGCTTGCCAACAACGGTCTAGGCCATGTGCCGTAAGGGATTATGGCTTGTGTTGGCAAACGTTTTAATTCCTTTTATAATTTTGTCATCCTTGTAAAATTACCAAACTCTTTCGTAACAATTAAATTAAACCACTAATTTAACCATTGTCAATTCTTAACAAGAATTATTTGATAAATAAGTTGATTTAACGCTTCTTTATATTTAATTTCAATATTTCTTGTGAATGTGGAAGCACAGTCAAAGTTTTTACTAAACACTCTATTATTTATCTTAGGAATCTTTACATTGTCTAAAGTAATAACGTTGAAATCAGGCATGAGTTACTTTATGAATTTTCTCCAATACTTATTTCCATAACTACAGAATATCTCTTCTTCAATATTTATATCGCGAATTGCAACGAGACAAACATTATTATCATCATCCAAAGTTATGGTAGAATTAATTTTAAAATTTGTTTTTACTAAGCCCTTCGAATCATTTGCGTATTTGGCAAAACATTTTACCTTCATCGAATCCATAATTGTTCCATCCAACATGTTAATAAAATATCTGTCCATTCCATTCTTTGCCCTAATTTCAGTTTCTTCTACCGATAATATTTCACCCTTGAAAACTGATATAATTTCATTTTTATAAATTAATATGGATGTGAATAGGCCTTTACCTGCGTCTGGTATTTGTGATTCTTTTATATACAAATAATCAGATTCTTTCGCATCAATTTTGTCAGGTGATTCAATTGAATATATCATAGTTAGCTGGTATCATTTTTATAAATAAACCCTTTATCGAGATAAATTGCAAAGATAGTTCATTTTTGATGTGAATAAGAAAAGTTGTAAGCATTTGAGTCTCGGAGTTTATCTCAAAACAAGATCAGCTCTTGATAACGATATGATTTCAATTGTCCAAGCTTTCATTCACCCTGTTTGCATTTAGTTAAAAAGTTTGAACTAATAAAGAATTGGAAAATCCACTTTGCTTGTTAGTTTCACCACATCTATTTGCTTTCAACAAATGAAATCGAATCATAAATTTCAACTGGGATAATTAAAATTTATCCAAAATATATTGTCCTGTGATTCATATAAATTTTCATGAATTAGAATTAATTAATTCTCCAAAATTCATTTGCTTATGGAAAAAATGTCTCAATCAGTGAAGTAACTCAGAAAATAATTAAAATCAGACTTCATAAATTCCTTGAAGCCACTCATATCGATAATATTAGTTTTTCTACTAAATCTTTTCATTTAAATAAATTTTCTAAATGCTCTACGCTCTCTGTTTTTTTATGTTTGCTAACGGATTGGCTACACACGTTGCACCGCCATTAGCTTGGCAACCAAAAGTAAAAAATAATTTTCGTTGTTGAGATAAATTGAAAGAGAATCATAAAATTGCTGGCGGCGTAGAGTGTATAGTCTGTTACAGTGCGTTTATTTTTTTCTTTAGGGGCTTGTAAATACAATTGTTTGTTCTAATCTACTTTGTTGACCAATTAAATCAACAATTGTAAAATCTACCTCATATTTATAACCAGGGGTAAATTCAAATGCTCCCGAGCACATATTATGCCCTAGTTCAATAATATCGTTCCAGAGAAACAAACAAAAACTTCTAATACTTCCACTTGATTGTGATCGAATTGTTGTTTTGATATAATAGACTGATTCGGATTCTATCATACACTTAAATTGTATAAAATTTTCCGTCCCACATCCTAAGTTTTCGTCATAAGACTTATTAATAATTTGAGGTGATGATTTCCATTTTGGGGAAAGGTAATTCAAGTCGTTAAGTGTTACCCATTCTAAATTCTTATCAGGCATTTGGCTCTCGTAACCTTTTTGCAATATATCATTAACTGAGATCAACAAATAAGTGCAATTTTTCCAAAAAAAAGGAAAAAAAGCTTTTAAGGGCTTTTTTCCTTTTGACCAAGTAGTGCAATCTTTGGATTGTCTATGTCAAAAAATTACAACCAGCTCAGCTTTGAGCAAAGATACCAGATTGAGGCTTTATATGAAGCCGGAATGAAGCAAAAATTAATTGCCGAAAAAATTGATGTCCATCCATCTACGGTGTGTCGAGAATTAAAGAGAAATATTGCCCAAAGAGGTCAAACTGCAGGCACTTACAAAGCTAACAATGCACAGAGAAAGACAATATTGCGACATCAAAACAAACCGAAACGAATAATATTTACGGATAAGATAAAATCAATAGTAGCTAATCAGCTAAAATAGATAAGTGGAGTCCAGAATTAATAAGTAATGCTGCAAAATTGAACAACATAACTGCGGTAAGCCATGAACGAATTTATCGGTGGATATGGGAATGTAAGCACTCAAATACCAAGGAAAACAGACAATATAAAGACCTATACAAGTATCTTAGACACTGCAAGAGACGACGCAAACGAAGTAACAGGAAAGACAACAGAGGAGTTATTCTAAATCGAATGCCACTAGAAAAACGGCCATCTATTGTATCCAAACGCAAGCGATTGGGTGACTTAGAAGTAGACCTTATGATGGGCAAAAATCATAAAGCCGCATTATTAGTGCTAACAGATAGGGCTAGTTTACATACCCGAATAAAAAAGTTATCTGGTAAGGATAGTATAAATGTTATGAAAGGTATTATATCATGCATAAAGAAAAACAAGTACAAGCCACGGACCTTAACTTTTGATAATGACCTGGCTTTTAGTCGTCATCATGAAATTGCAAAATTGTTTAATGTGTCTACGTATTTTACTAGGCCCTATACAAGTCAAGACAAGGGAACAGTCGAAAATAGAATAGGAGTAATCAGGAGATACTTTCCAAAGAAAACAAATCTTATATTTGTAACCGATAAACAGGTCAGCTATGTTGAAAAAATGTTAAACAACAGACCTATAAGAAAATTTAATTATGTAACTGCTAATCAAGAGCTACTTGAAAAAATTGCACTTATTAATTGAACTTACAATACATTAATTTATTCAAATTTTTAGAATCGCCTGATCATGCATTGATGAATTACTTGAAATTATTCAATCCAAATAGAGCTCCAACTTTATTTGAATGAGGGGGTATATTTTTAAATTGATAAAAGTCTAGTTTAATAATCAATTACTTATATTTTTTTATGAATCGTTTTTCAACTTTATTGGACAACAGTAATTGAACATTTGTAATTGAATTACCTCACCACCGTCACATCCCCCTTCTCCATAATCACACTTCCATCAAGCAGTACAATCTCCGCATGCCAAACATAAACTCCCGGCATTACATCCTGGTCTTTGTATTTGCCATCCCATCCTTGTGGTAATTCATTGGGCAGGAAATTCTGTTTTTGCCAAATGCGTTCGCCCCATCGATCATAGATAGATAAAGATTTAATTGTTGCTGTTGTACCGTATACATAAATTGTAAAATAGGTATTCACTCCACCGGGTTGAATGATATTTGGGTAATATATCGATACATCCTTGCTGATAGATAAGAGAAGTAAATGAATCGAATCGCAGCCGTTCTGTGTTTGATAAATTTCTTTATAAGTTCCTGATGTGGGATAGGCTTTTAGGTTGACCGGCCAAGTATAAGCATCAGTTGTAGTTACTGTGTCGGTATGTTGGAATTCAGGGTTAACGAGAAGATTTAATTTAATGATGGAATCGCAACCATGATTAGTTTTAAGAGGGTAAATATAATCTCCGGATTGGGTGTATAATACTTTATTGACTGGCCATAAATATTCCTTACAAACTTCTGCTTTTTCTCTGATTTCGTAATTCTTATGAATGGTTAAATCCAATTGATAGATGGAATCACAAGCTGAACCATTGATGAATTTTGATACATAAATTCCTGAACTATCATAAGTGATTCCATTGACATCCCATTGATACGATCCACAAGTAGATACATTGGATCTAAAGTGTTGGGAATTGATATTCAGATTTAGATGGATTAGAGAATCACAGCCTTGAGTGTTTTGTAAAATGAATGTATAATTTCCGCTTGTACTCAATGTGTTATTCAGGAAAGTGATGCTGTCACAAATGGTAATGGAAGTATCTTTTATGCTTGATGGGATAATGGTTAAATCCATGGTGATTATACTATCACATCCTTTACTACTGATTGTCTTATAAATATATGTTCCAGACTGTGTGTAAATAGTGCCATTCCAATTATATGAATTACATGCAGTTTGTAGAACGCGAATATGATTTGATGGATAGATGATTAACTGCAATTCAGCAATGCTATCACACCCTGATGCATTCAATGTTGTATATTGATAAGTTCCACTTTGTTTGTATACTTTATTATTCCACATTAGGCTGTCGCATGTAGTAATCGTTGTGGTTGAATTAGTTGATTGATTAATGATTAAGTTTAGCGTAGCGACGCTATCGCAACCATTTACATTTTGAGTTTTGTAATTATATGTTCCACTTTGTGTATAGGTATTTCCATTCCATAGTAAGCTATCACAACTTGTGCTATAGTTTGTTGATTGAGTAGCTTGTTTGATTTTAATATCGAGCGTTATAATGCTGTCACACCCATTAATACTTGGGAATGTGTCAGTATAAATTCCATCCGTTGTAATCAATATGCCATTCCAATTGTAATTATTACATGTGCTGATCTTCTCTTGTTGTCGAATGATGGAGTCGATGGTCAGATGGAGAATAGTTGTGCTGTCACAACCATTGATCCCGATGGTATCATAACGATAATCTCCACTCTTTAAATAGGTATTGCCATTCCAGTGATAAGTTCCACAATTAAAATGCTCGATTTCTACTCGCATAGATTGGTTAACGACTAATTCTAAATGCGCTATGGAATCACATCCTTCTGATGTTGTTAATCGATGACTATATTTACCAGAACTATTATACATAATCCCATTCCAGGTATAACTATCACAAGCATTCACTTTGTCAATAGTTTGTATTGGTTGCAAGATGGTTAAATCTAATATGATAACACTATCACATCCAAAAACAGAACTTCCTGTATAGTAATACCTTCCTGAGTTTTCAAGTTTCACCCCATTCCAATAAAAACTATCACAAGAAGTTCTTTGAATGGTAGAACTATCGGATTTATAGATTTTGAGATTTAATTGGACAGTGCTGTCACAACATGTGGTTTTTCTAAAATTCTTAAATGAAGTATTGTTATCAGAAAAATAAGTTACTCCGTCTAGCCATGTATATGAATCACAAGCATAAACGGTATCAATAGTAAATTTATTAAAACAATTCTTATATTTTAATAGAAAAGCATCAGGATTTGGATATCTTCCTGTTGTAATAAGCTCTGTAACATCAAACCCAAAATCAAAATCGACAGTGTCGTTAAAGCTTCCAGTTAGGTATAAACTATTTTGCTTATCAATAATAACTTCTCCTGCAAAGTCCAAGTTTGAACTCCCGGTACTATTTGCACATAAATAATTTCCATCAAAATCTAATTTTAATAAATATAAATCATAAGTTCCTTTTGAACTTAACAATTTACCCCCAGTTGCTGAATAAAATCGGCAATATCTTGGAAGCTACCTGAAATAAAAATTTCATTTTGCAAATCAAGAGCAATTCCGCTGACGAAATCATTTATTGGACTCCCAAAATTATCTGCCCATAATACTTTTCCATCTGGATTAAATTTACAAATAAAAACATCTTGTTCCCCAAATGATTTCAATCTTTTTGTACCGTTAACTAAATTAAAATCTAATGAACCAGAAAAAAACTCCGATACAATATATAAATCCACTGGCATCAATATCTAAGTCCTCACTTAAACTGAATTCCGGTCCGGCAATGGTATTTGCCCAAACAAAATTTCCAGAAGGATCCAGTTTTACTAGGTATGCATCTAAATCTCCATTAGGACTTAACTTAAAGGAAGATGGACCTGGATCAAAATCCATTGTACCATAGAATTGTCCCAAAATATAAATATTATCTAAATTATCAATTTTTATAGCACTACTTGAATTGCCTAAGAGATCCCCTTTTAATTGCTTTACCCAAATAAAATTTCCATTAGGAGCCAATTTTAAGATATAGGAATCATAATCAGTTGGTCTCAAATTAGCAACACCTGGTCCAAAATCAAAATCTATAGTTTCTGAAAAAATCCTGTACAATATAAATTTCCTTTTGAGTCGGCATCAATAGAATTAACGGATTTATTTTCACGTCCTTTAAGATGTTTCACCCACTGAAAATTTCCATCCAGATCAAACTTCAAAATATATCCATCATAACGATAGTAAAGTGTTGAATTAAGTAAATAGGTACCAGGTCCAGGATCAAAATCAACTGAACCAGTAAATCTTCCTACTATATATAAAAAATCCATTCGAAATTAAAATTTTCTGTGCCGAGAGAAAATCAGAAGAGCTCCTTTGGTCTGTTGCAAACAACGACTTAGCCCAAATAACTTTGCCAGAAGAATCTAATTTAGAGATGTATAAATTATAACTAGTGCTATTTCCTTCAATCAAATTATATTTCAAAGGTCCAGGATCAAAATCAACCGTATCAGTAAAAATCCAGTAGAATAAACATTATCTTGGTCGTCAACAGCAACACAATTGCCTTGTACTGTTTCATTACCACCAAATTTAATTGCGCGAATTAGTTCCTGGCAATAAAATAATTTGGACCAAGCGCAAAATATTAGAGTTATAAATATTTTAATCTTCATACCAATTAAAGAAGTTAATCACCAGTACAATATACATTCATTATTACAACCTAAGTAATTAAACATCTAATAATGAATATTTTACGCCTACATTCATAATATACCCTGATAAGTTTAAAGTAAAATAAATTTATCTACTATTTAAAGACCTGGTTCATTGAAGAAACGCTGCTTGTTCGATTTGCATGTTATTGAATAGCATAGAATGCAACAGGTTCTCAAATTTGAAGCCTAACTCAAATGCAAGATAATATAATCATTGTTTGCCAAAAATGCCGACAAACGACTTATAGGAAATTCGCAATTGGTTCTGTAATTCGTAATTGAGCAAGGTAATTCGTAATGTGAAACACTGTAGTCCGGTAACGGTTTCGCATGAACGCAGGACAGTCGCATTGGCAAGCTTGCCGTTTTATGCAGTGTTAGCAGTACATTTTTACTTTTTCTTTATAATTTTCTGTATGTTTCATGTGTTCTGCTTCTGTCAGATAATCCGCTTTTGGATCAAATGCTGCACATTGAAAATTTAAGGTTTTATCTTTCAAGAACCTTCGATTCAATTCATCAATTATATCATCAATCGAATTAAAAGGTAATGGTAATATCGTAGCTATTATCCGCTCTGTATTTTCAGTCTTTAATGGAAAGATAACCAATATTGATTCCATCCCTTTTTTAAGGATGAAATGAACTCCACACAGTGATTTTTTGATATGGAGGCTCAAACCAAAACTTAGTTGGGTATATTATTCTATCTGGATTTAGCAGTTGTTTTCTCTATCTATCGAAAACTATATCTAATATGAAAAGGTATCCAAATCTCTCAAAAACAAGCAGGTATGCCGATTTTAATAGAGCGAATTTCAACTTAAATAAATCTACTTTTCCTGTCGGAAATTCAATCGTCACAAATGGATTTTCTGAGTTTGGGTCTATTCTTTTTATGAATTCTTCCAATTTTTCTTTGTGATTATTTTTATTGCTGTGAAATCTCGTCATAGTTCCATTCTCGTCAACTCGAACAGTTCCTTGAACAATATCATCGCCAATTTTTACCTTCACTTATGCCTCTTTGTTTGGTAAGAATTTCTTTTTGTCCAATTCATTAAGTCTGTAATGGAGGTGAGAATCTATTTGACTACCAAGTGTATTGTTGCATTTTTTGCAGGTTAATGTATTTGCTTTTCCACCCAATGATTTTGGAGGAGCATCTTCTAATGTTAAAGGATTAGGATAGCTTTAATTTAAATCTTGCGGTGAAAAATGCTTTAACAAATTGGACAAATGTAATTGCCAATTTACTTCTGATTATATCCATGTAGTAAATTGTTTTGCTTCCATATTTCCCATTGATGAGAAATTATTTAAAATTTTCGGCTCTTCTTTTTTCGGTTGGATTCATGGTTTAATTTATTTTTTAATGACCCCAACGGTTCTGAGATAATTTCAGGCAGAGCATTTAAAGAGACTTCCAATAGCAATTATATCAAGCTAAATATACGACATTCTATTGCATAAAATCCAAATTGCTCTGCTTGAATTAATCTCATGTTAGTGGCCGTTAAAGTTTTCATTTCTATAAAAATATTCCTTTCCATAAATATCTATATAGCCAAAATTTCCGTTTTCGAATTCAACTAATGCGTAGTGCCCATTAATACCACTTATATATAAGTATTTTGGTTCTATTATTTCATTTTTAAAATTTAAAAGTATCATTCCCCAAAACGAATTTTCCTTTAAAGCAATATTTTCTTGAAGTTTTCCATCATTATCATTACATTTAAAGAACTTGATAGAATCATATTTAAATTCTGTTTTTCGAATATGAGCAATTGGAGTTGTATCTCTTATCATTAAATCATACACAGCAAATTTATTATTTTTCCTTGCTATTAATATTTGACCAATTAAATATAATGAATCAACTTCAGAAAGCAAAAGCTTTGCGATAGTTTTCTCATAAATAGACTTGAAAATACCTAATGACAGACTATCTTGTATTAAGTATGGGGAATCAAGGTGAGTATGAACACAACTAATTAATTCACTTGATTTAAGTTTTTTACCGTTTCGATTAATATAAAATTTCTTATTTTTCACCTTTACCTCAGCAACACCAAAGATAAAATCTTCTGCAAATTCAAAGCTAGGTTTAATAACAACCTTACCCTTACAATTAATATAACCAAACTTTCCATTTATCTTAACTCTTCCACGTTCAAAAAAATAGCGTAAGCTTCATCAAATATCGGATTAACGATAATGGTGTGGTTCGTATTCTTATACCCCCATAAATCATTTTTCTCAAATGGAAGCAATGTGCTCTGAGAATTTACAATACAGATATTGCACAAAAATAATATAAATGTAGTAATCTTCATTATTGTATATAAATGACCGCTAACGGATTTGACATAGACGCTGCACCGCCAAACCAATAGCAGCCAAAACTAATAAATTAATTTCTCATTAGCGGAAAAAAATTAAAAGAGAATGACTTTTGATGCTTGGCGTTGTAGAGTCTATGCGATGTTGGCAGCAGATTTTATCCGCTTTCACTGTTTGATAATCATTCCAGTTTTTCGTGTTCCATTATTGCTCCTTACCTCATAGAAGTAGATACTACGCGGCAAAAGCTCCGTATTTATTGTAGCGTAGTTTGTAAATATTGATCTAAAACACACTTTCCCATTAAATCATAAAGAGTAACCCTTGTTTGTATGTTGTTTAAGAATTGGAATGTAAGATTATCGAAAAAAAGGATTCGGAACACTTTCAAATTTTCAGAAGCAGTCTGATCGTCAACACCTGTAATAATTAAATTGCAGTCCTGGTGCCATGCTGAATCCCTATTTCTATAGTAATATTGGTTTTTATAAAGACCAAGGATACTATCTTCATAGCATCTTAAAGGTCCAATACCTAAGGTGTGATGGACAACTGGAAACATGCCATATGTATTACCGATTCCTTCAATTACAAATCCAGAAAATCCAATAAGCAAGTCGGATACTAAATAATCAAAGCGTTTTCGCTGATGCTCATTAATTGTAATTGTATCAACAGATAAAACTTTTACTACTGGCTGGACGAGTGCCCCATGAAAACAATTCAGTACGAATGTATCACCTTGTTGTGCATTAAAGTCATATATTAAACACCAGCTCGTGCCACTATAAAAATAAACCCGGTTGTTATCCGAATATGTGTATTGTTGTGTGGTGTCAGACCAACCAGGTCCATAGTGTTCAATTATTGTTAAGATCTTACAACTTTGTCCATTTATAACCGTATCTGCAACCGACTCAAATGTTGTGAATGTTGTATAATTGGGATTGATTGTACCTTGTGTGTAAGTCCATTTTGCACCAATTGGAGCCCATGTCTGGGTTAAGGCTAGGTTCGGTAGAATAAGAAAAAGTAGAAGCGACTTCATGGTAAATAAAATTAGTTTTATACGATGCCTGTTGTTTTAAGTTAAATTTGCTGCCAACGGACTAGGCTTGCTGCTGTGGCGGCATTCATTGAATGTCAGCCCCGAACCGCAGCCCAATTTTGTTTTATTGTTGAAGATAAGTTTTATTGCTTGGCGTTATTCGTCACGCTGGAATTGCTGCTGATGCCTGCACATAGCTGAAGTTACTTCCATCGCCCCGCCATGGCAGCAAACCCCCTGTTGTGCGTTCGTGCTGTTATCACGGTGCCTGCCAAAACAGAGTTGGGTTGTTAGTCTTGTAATGTATAAAGGTCGTTGATTTCTTTATTGGTATATTCTGAACGGTCAGGCGTTTGCTTGAAATATTCTAATGGCAAAAGCGTAATTGTTGTAATTATTTTGTTGTTGCCGTAAGTCTCGGTGTCATACTCGCTGTTAACGTTGCACTGAAGCATGTACAGGTTTTTAGCCATGTATGTTACAAATAGTTTTGTTTGGTTTTTTGAAAACTGCCTGTTCCAGTTTGCTTCTGGGTTCAAGATTAACGGCTTGTCATTAATCATTCGTTCTCGAACTTCTTCAATACTTAACAGTCCCCTATTTCGTTCATTACATAGGCGTCATTTCTTGGGTCAATCCATAACCACTTTTTTCGCGTCTTCAGAATATACCGCATTGATAACATGGTAATCGGGGTCAATGCTTAGGCTATCTTTCGGTAGGCATGTCACAAAACGGATTTGAAACCCAAAGCCAAGTAACATTCATTTAAAACAGCCGCCAATCCCCGGCAGTTCAAACCAGCTTGTCACGCTTGCAAACAGCTATCATGTTCATTGCATTTTTACCGTAGGGTTGTCGTGATTACCGCCGTGGGGGACGAGAGTAATGTATCCAATGCAACAGGTTTAGGATTTTGACACTTCGTTACCGCTGCCAGCTATGCTATCTAAATTAAACGCTTTGTGAAGGGCAATAAGATTGAGTTGCTACTATTTTTTGATAGGTAACTGCGGTAGCGGTTTATTGTCATTTCGTTGTATTTCCCGGCTTTTTTCAAAATGTAAATGTAGTCGCCCACCTCTCTTAACGGTCCGACAATAGCTTTGAATTTTTGTCGCTCCGCATGTTGTTGAGGTCAGCGTCTTCCTGAATATGGCATAATTAGTATAACCACCCTTAATTGCTTTTTCTAAACTTGCCAGTGCCTGTGACTTGTTATTCATCAAAGCGTACGTGACACGCCGCGCTGTAATATGCACTTGCATAGTAACGGGCATACGACTTCGGGCAGTGGTATCAAGAGTGTTGAATTTCTCCAAAAACGCTTTTAGCAATCCGTTAAAAAGTCGCCGTGTCCTGTTTTTCGTAAGCTTTACAAAGAGCTGATCTCCCAGCGAGGCAACTTTTCAAAATGCAGCACTTGTGCTGGTTTGTGCGTTTGCTATAGAAGCAGAGATTAAAAGGAGACAGAAATAAATAATTT